>CAZRPW010000118.1:0-14196 GCA_964601975.1 uncultured Bacteroides sp. | reverse complement strand
CTTCATTCTGGATTCAAAAGAACCCCAGTGGGATGAGTTCCAGTCCTTCCTGAAATCAGAAGTGCGTTATACTTCCTTGCAGAAATCTTTCCCGGAGGAAGCTGCCGTACTTTTCAAAGCTGCTCAGACCAATGCCAAGTGGCGTTATGACAGCTACGTGCGCATGGCCAGCCTGGATTTTGCACCTAAAGCCTAAGTGTTTGGGTTTTTATTACCTCGCTTAAAAACTTCCTTCGGAACTTTTATAGGCTTCGGAAATTAAAAACCCAAATCATCAGGAAGCAAAATAACAGGATAACCTGATATAAGTTTGAGACCGCCCGGGAAACCGGGCGGTTTTTTGTATTTAGCTCCAGTTCTTATTATCTCATCCCGGGATTACAACTTTCTAATAGAAGCTTACTTAGCGGAGGGATATTTACCGAGGAAGCCTTAGCTGGCGAAGCCAGGTTAAGCCAGGTTAAGCGACGAGGTAAATATCCCGTAGAAGTTTTTTAACTTTGTACCCAAATAAAGTACTTTGAGCAGGATTATTGCGATTGACTACGGGACAAAGCGGACAGGGATTGCTGTGACAGATCCCGGTCAGATGATTGCCTCACCCATGGAGACTGTGCTTACCCATGAGCTAATGCTCTTCCTGGAGGATTATTTCAGGAAGGAGGAGGTGGAAACCATGGTAGTGGGACATCCTACCCAGACAGACGGAAGTGATTCGGAATCCATGAGGCCCCTGCGCTTTTTTGTTCAGGCATTTAAAAAACGATTTCCGGCTGTTCGAGTGGAGTGGATGGATGAAAGATTCACTTCGAAAATGGCGGTGGATGCCATGGTGGCCGGAGGGATGAAGAAGTCACAGCGAAGGGTAAAAGGGAATATTGATAAGATTAGTGCTTCCCTGATTCTTCAGTCGTGGATGGAGAGCCGAAACAATCTTGGCAGATAGACGTTAATTAGATCAGATTATAGAAAAAAATGGTATTACCGGTATATGTAAATGGAATGTCAGTGCTTCGGAAGGTTGCTCCTGAGATTCCTGAGGATTATGAGGGACTGGATCAGTTTATTGAAGACCTGTTTGAAACCATGCATGCAAGCGATGGTGTGGGTCTTGCCGCTCCACAGGTGGGGAAATCTTTAAGGATTTTTGTAATTGATACCAGCCCAATGGCTGATAATGACGATGAGCCGGAGTTGAAAGACTTCAGGAAAGTTTTTATTAATCCCTATATCATTGAGGATTGGGGCGATCCATGGCCCTTTGAGGAGGGCTGTCTGAGCCTTCCAAATATAAGGGAAGAGGTATCCCGTCCAGAAAGCGTTCGTATCGAGTATTTCGACGAGAACTGGGTGCTGCATGAGGAGGAATATAGTGGAATCAGGGCCCGGGTGATCCAGCATGAATATGACCACCTGGACGGAAAGTTATTTACCGACAAGGTTAGTCCCATACGCCGGAAGTTACTTGCACCGCGATTAAAGGCTATCAGCCGCGGACGGGTCGACTGCGACTATAAGATCATCTATCCGAAAAAATAGAAGAAAGCTACTTCAATACCGGATGGTGCAGGGTCGGTTCCTTTATACTGACCCAGGGAAGCTCGCCATGAACAATAACCTGATCACTTCCAAAGAGCGCGCGTTCATCGGTTGCATTTCTGGCCCTGCTGCCCGGTTCTCCCCATTTCATAAACCAGGTCCATCGTGGTTGTTCCTGAAGAAGCTCAGGGGAAGGAGGCATGCCCACTTCACCAAGGGCAATGGGTTTATCTCCTGCAAGTTCCAGCATCTGATCATAGTTTATCTGGTTAAATCCTTCCGAGTAGACATCGGTGGCCAGAATGTCTACAAAGTCGTCACCGGGATAGTATGTTCCGTGAGAATCTACTCCATCCTTAAATTCATTGGTATTATAAACCCATACCAGGTTATTGAGCCCGTGGAAATTTACCAAGCGGTCGAACATCATCTGCCACAATTTTTTATAGCCCTCATCTCCCTTTTTCTGTCCCCACCAGAACCATCCTCCATTCATTTCGTGATAAGGTCGCCAAAGCACCGGGACCTTTGCATAGTTTAACTGTTTCAGGAACCAGGCGATCACATCCACCTGTGACTTCCAACGTTCATTCATCAGCGTTCCCGGTGTGACCAGATCCTTCCACTCTTCGTCTGTGAGGTCGCTCTGTATGGCTTCGCGGAATGCAACCGGCTCATCCATATTCGGCGGGACTGCATGCCACATAAGGGTAATGATGAATCCCTCCTGATGACGCCTGATGGCTTCATCCACTATATTCTGCCTGTAATTGATTCCATCCCAGTAACCGGGATAGGAGAAGCCGAAGTCCTGTCCGAATACGGCAGGGTAGTGGCCATTCACACGGTGAGCTACGGATAGCATGCTTGATCCCATCAAAGGGGCACAGTGCTGACCCGAGAGGGTTTGCTTTCCCGAAATACTGTATATATATTCCAGTAATTCTCTTGCCTCAGGTGTAGCATTGGGTGTAACCGGAGCCTGGGCCTGCAACATCAAACAGCCACTCAATAATAGTGCGATAAGGATATTTTTCATAGCATAGAAGTTATTTCCCGAAAGTTGATGATTATTCGACTGAAATCAAAAAAATAACGCTGCTCCCAGAGGAACAGCGTTATTTTTTTTCTGAGTACCAAGTACTGTTAATGAGGAAAGTGTTCGTCAGATTTCAGAATCATATCGATGTACTGTGCGCGCTTGTATACAAAAGGATCCTTAATGGAATTGCTGCTCAGTTTACCACGGAAGGCTTCCAGTGAATCATATCCCTTTCTGTCCATCCATTCTTCCACCTCCTTAAGCATGGTGGCCGCATAGTCTACTCCATTGTGATAGAAGGTACTCACTGCCTGAACGGCTGTTGCACCTGCAAGAATCATTTTTATAATATCGATGCCTTCATAAATGCCGTTATTGGCAACCACGTTGGCATTCAGGTTTCCATAAGTAAGACCGATATACCTGATCGAAAGTCTGTGATCGCTATGTGTACTGAGATTCCATGGTGCAACATGTTTTTCAGCTTCAACGTCAATATCCGGTTCAAACAATCTGTTGAAAAGGACAAATGCATCTGCTCCTGCAGAGTCAAGGTCCTTGATGGTCTTTAGTACGTTTGTGTAAAAGGGGCTCAGTTTTACACTTACAGGAATTTTCACTGCAGCTTTAACGGCCTTCAGGAATTCAATTTGCTGAATAATGATATCATGTCCCGATTTATCGAAATCACGGGGCACCGCAAAGAAATTGAGTTCCAGTCCGGCTACACCCACTTCTTCAAGTGATTTTGCATATTCCACCCAGGACTCCTTATAGACGGCGTTCAAACTGGCAAATACAGGAATGGAGAGTCCGTCCACCACCTTTTTTAGGTTGTAGAGATGTTCTTTGGGCCCACCATGCTCAATTTTTGGGAATAAATTGATCATCTCCGCATTGCGGTCATCAAAAGCCTCAAGCTGGTTGCTCATTTCATGACTTTCCAACTGAATTTGCTCTTCAAAAAGGGAACGGTATACTACCGCGGCCACGCCAGCTTTCTCAGCCTGTTGTAGTTTATCCAGGTTATTCACAAGATTACTGGCTCCCAGTATCAGGGGATTTTTAAGGGTTACCCCCATGTGTTGTGTTGTAAGATTTGCCATTTGAATATAATTAAGGGTTTTGTTCTGCTATATAAAACTATCGGGAGGTCATAAAAGTTCAAAGAAAATGCAAAAAGATTGGCAGATAATCCCGTTCCGGACCCATTAACAGGAAACAGCCGACCCATACACATGATTAATCTCAGACCTTTTCCTGTGGTCAGGGTATTGATTCCTTTTGCCATCGGATCACTGTTAGGATACAAGGGCTTTTTTGAAGCCGGGCCAGTACCCCTGCTCTTGCTTTCTGCTGTTTTAGGGATGGCTGTTGTTCTTTTTTTCAGCTTCTCCAGGGAAGGGGTAGGGGTTTTTCAATGTGGATTTTGCCTGACTGTACTGCTGCTTTTATTTATAACCGGGGTGGGAATAGGTCGCATGGACAGGCCCCGGGATCCGGGAATTCCAAGTGGTGCTTTTGTAATGCTGAGGGGATCGATTGAAGATGACCCTGTGATCCGAAATGGGAAAATGGTCTTTGGGGTGAAGTTCAGGATGGCTTTTACCCGGGATTCAATCTACCTGGTAAGCAGTATGCTAAAGGCATATATGCCATTGTCACCGGGTATTCCCCGGCCTGAAGCAGGAGAAACATGGTTACTGTCAGGGAGCCTTTTACCGGTTCAGAATTCAGGAAATCCCGGCGAGGTAGATTATGCTTCGATTCTGAAAAGGAAAAATTGCTGGTACAACTTCTATTGTGATACCACTAAATTGAATAAGGAGGTATGGATGCCTGAACCGGGTATTCCGCGTCAGGCCGAGTTAAGGGTCATTCTTTCAAAACATTGGGAGGGGGCTCCGGAAACCATTGCTCTGTTGAGGGCAGTTTGCCTGGGTGATAGATCGGGGCTGAGTGCGGAATTACGTCATTCCTATTCAATGGCAGGAGGGATGCATGTACTGGCTGTATCAGGGCTCCATATCGGATTAATATGGTGGGTATTGAACCGGCTACTCTCTTTTATTGTATTCAGGAGAAAGGGAGATGTTTTCAGGGCTGTTTTGATCGTCCTGATACTGTGGGTCTTTGCCTATGTCACTGGATTTTCTTCTTCGGTGAGCAGATCCGTTGCCATGTTTAGTTTCTATTCTCTTTCCAGGATCATAAAACACAGGAGTCACCCGGTAAATGCCATCCTGGTTTCAATGTTCATTCTAATCCTGTTCCACCCGGGTAGGCTTCTTGACCTTGGATTCCAGCTCTCCTATGCTGCCATTCTTTCCATAGTGACACTCAATCCGGTTTTCATGAGAATCTGGAGACCTGGAAATTTTTTGATGCGCTGGATATGGGAAGCCACATGCTTAAGTTTTGCAGCCCAGATCGGTACACTTCCCCTTGTGCTGCTTTATTTTCACCAGTTGCCCGTCTATGGACTCCTTAGCAACCTGGTTCTTGTGCCCCTTTTGAGTTGTATAATTACTATTTTCGTGGTTTCTGCTCCCATGGCTCTGAGCGGATTTGGTGCAGGAATCGCCAGTTATTTGTTAATGATGACCGCCCGGATCATGAACTTCTTTGTTGAGGCGATAGCCTCCCTTCCGGGTGCCGTGCTTGGCGGACTTCAACTGGACCGTTTTAGCGCTTTTATATTAATGATCCTGATATTTCTGTTGATTGAATTTCTAACCCGAAAGCACAGAGCCGCACTTTATGCTGCTGTTTTATTGGGCTGTATCATGGTGGTGTGGACAAGCGAAATCAAGCGTTCCATGCTGTTTACATCGGAAATCCGGATATCTCATTTCAGAGGTGGCAGCCTGATTACTTTCAAAGTGGGACCTAAGGTGGATCATTACGTTCTGACTGACGAACCCTCGGCAGTGAGCTATATGGATCGCTATCTCTCCATTGCCTGGGGAATGCGCTCTTATGAAGTTTCGGTGATTCGAATTGGTGAAGCGGGATCTCCGGCTACCATGCCTGGGGGGATCAGCTGTGCTATAGAAATCACCGAGGGGGTTTTCTTACTGGGGAACAATGAAACCTGCGCCATGGTGATATCCGGCTTGTACCAGGGGGATTGCCCTCTGATTCCGAAGGGATTGGAACCCTGTTTTGTATTGCTCTCGGATGAGCCATCTCTTTTTCATTCAATTTTTCCCTCTAATTATCCCCTTCTGGTTGCAGATGGTTCAAACAGGAAGTGGTATGCAGAAAAACTGCAGGAGAGGTCTTTAAATTTTTATAACACGACTCGCCAGGGAGCTTTTGTTTTATACAATTAAAAAAAGGGCAAACCATTCGTTCAATTGGACAATTATCTGTTATTTTGTCCTTGAAAATTATTTAGTACAAATGCGCATTGTAATTGCCGGAGCCGGTGAAGTAGGAAGGCATCTTGCAAAGATGTTAAGTAGTGAGGAACACAATCTGGTGGTCATCGATAACGACGGAGAACGTCTGAAAGCGGTGAGCAGTGCAATGGATGTACTTACGATTGAAGGAAATGCTAATTCCATCTCCCATCTTAAAGAGGCGAAAATTCATAAGGCGGATCTTTTCATCGGGGTCACCTATTCGGAGGATGTAAATATAAATTCGGCCATCCTGAGCAAGAGACTGGGAGCTAAGAAGACCATTGCCAGGATCGATAATCAGGAGTATTTGCTTCCGGCCAACAAAGAGCTATTTGAAAACCTGGGCATTGATTATATGATCTATCCCGAGAAAATTGCTGCGCGGGAAATTGTGGGATTATTATCGGAGACCGGTAGTACAGAGGTGGTTGAGTTTTCTGGAGGCAAACTGCACATGTACGTGATCCGGCTGGATCAGGATGCGCCCATCATTGGAAAGACCCTGAGAGATCTCTCGCCTGGTGAACGGGGAATGGAATACCGGGCAGTGGCTATTACCAGGCACGGGCAAACCATTGTACCCTCCGGAAATGATGTGTTTGAAGTGGGAGATCTGGTCTATGTAATCAGCAGCAAGGCGGGACTGAAAGAGCTCTATAAGTATTCGGGGAAGAAACAATTTGAGGTAAGGAATATTATCATCCTGGGAGGAAGCCGTATTGGGAGGAAGACTGCAGATGCACTCGGAAAACAGCATTATGTAAAATTGATTGAAGCAGACCGGCAAAAAAGCTATAAGCTATCCAACATCCTGAATAATACCCTGGTAATCAATGGCGATGGCACCGATATGGAACTGCTTAAACAGGAGGGCCTTGATAAGATGGATGCCTTTATAGCTGTTACAGAAAATGCAGAGACCAATATCCTTTCCTGCTTGTTGGCGAAGCAGATGGGTGTAAAAAGGACCATTGCGGAAGTGGAGAATATGGACTACATTTCACTCGCAGAGAAAATCGGTGTTGATACCATTATCAATAAGAAACTGATTACAGCCAGTCGGATCTTTCGTTTCACCATGTCAGAAGAGGTGTCCAGTATTAAGTGCCTTACCGGTACCGAAGCAGAGGTGATGGAGTTCGTGGTTAAACCGGATGCACCTGCCACCCGGGGAAACCTTTCTGAGGTGGATTTTCCAAATGAAGCCATTATTGGGGGGGTAATCAGGGGAAAAAACGCCTTTATTGCACACGGGGAGACCATTATTAAACCCTACGACCGGGTGGTTGTATTTGCGCTGCCTGGGGTGATCAATACCATCGGGAAGTTTTTCAATTAAAATCCATGCTTAACTGGCGTACCATTTTCAGAGTATTTGGGGTGATTCTCCTGACAGAGGGCTTTTTCATGTTGCTGACCATTGGGGTCTCACTGTTTTCGCCTGAAAAGGATGCGCTTTGCTTTCTTCTTTCAGGAATGATAACGTCCGCGGTAGGTTTGCTGTTCCGATATACAGGAAAAAAGAAGGAAATTGAATTGAACAGCCGGGATGGATATGTGATTGTGACTGGTGGATGGATTCTCTTCTCACTCTTTGGGACACTTCCTTTTATACTGACAGGATCCATTCCTTCTTTTACGGATGCCTTCTTTGAAACCATTTCCGGGTTTACCACAACGGGAGCCTCCATTTTGAATAATATTGAAGAATTGTCCCACGGGGTCCTCTTCTGGCGTAGTCTGACCCAGTGGCTGGGTGGTATGGGGATCATACTGCTTACTCTGATTCTCCTGCCCTTTCTTGGGATAGGCGGCATGCAGCTCTTTTCAGCTGAAGTACCGAGTCCGACCCCGGATAAATTACATCCACATGTGAAGGATACAGCCAAGAGGTTGTGGCTGATTTATCTTGTCTTTACAATTGCTGAGACTTTGTTGCTATGGGCTGGAGATATGAATTTTTTTGATTCGGTTTGTCACTCGCTGACCACCATGGCAACTGGGGGCTACTCAACAAAACAGGCTAGTATTGCATACTGGGATTCCCCTTATATCCACTATGTGATTACCTTTTTCATGTTCGTGGCAGGTACCAACTTTACACTGGCCTACTTCCTTATGCATGGTAAATTGAAAAAAATATGGAATGATGAGGAATTCAGGTGGTACCTGGCCTTTGTGGGTGGCTTTGCCATTGTGATAACCCTTGGTCTGTTTTTTAGTTCTGGAAGGGGATTGGAAGAATCGTTCCGCAGCTCATTGTTCCAGGTGGTCTCCATTATCACCACCACCGGCTTTGCCACCGATGATTATTTGCTATGGCTTCCATGGATGGGGGTTCTCATCTTTATCCTTATGTTTTTTGGTGGTTCGGCCGGGTCAACCGGTGGAGGTCCAAAGATTATGCGTATTGTGGTGATGCTTAAGAATAGCACCCAGGAACTCAAGCGTATGATTCATCCCAATGCAGTCATCCCTGTGAGGTTGAACAAATTTGCAGTTGAGGAAAGGATCGTGACCAATGTGCTGGCCTTCATTACCTTTTACGGAATTATCGCAGTCATTTCAATGGCAGTGATGTCGGTCCTGGGAAATGATTTTAACACTTCCGTCGGTGCTGTGGCTGCTACCCTTGGAAATATCGGTCCTGGTCTTGGGGACGTTGGGCCGGCGCTGAATTATGCCGAAATTCATTGGGTAGGCAAATGGTTCCTTTCCTTCCTGATGCTGGTTGGACGTCTTGAATTGTTTACGGTGCTGGTCCTTTTTTCTCCCATGTTCTGGAGAAGGTAGATCAGTTCTCTGAGACCATATATTCGCCGGGCATTTTCCCAAAACGGTTCCGTAGCCAGAAGTGAAACTTGTGAATTCCCTCACCCAGAAACATCATGGGACAAAAACCGTAGACCACTTCGATTCCGTTCTCCTTGCATTTTTGATGGGCTTTTTCTGTATAAGCCCCTTTGCCCACACCCCGGATCATCCATAGGCGCTTTACATGGGTTCCTATACACTGGTCCACAATCTCTTCTGTGAGATGGGCCGGCGTGGCCAGGATCAGGTTTTCCACTTCCCCGGGCAGCTCTTTAACCGTCGGGAGCGTGGCTACGCCTTCTACCTTATCATAATTGGGATTGACCGGGATTACCGTGTAATCTTTTTTAATGAGTTCGGTCATCAGGGATCTTCCAAAATTGTCCTTATTGGGAGAGGCTCCCACAATGGCAATTTTTTTGTCATCAAGAAAAGCTTCAATTGTCTTTTTCATTGCAGGGAATTTAGTGGATATGCAAGTTAGTAAAGAGACAGGAAAAAAGCCATAAAACCGGGGCTAATCAGAAATCAATTTCGCCCAGTCCCTCTCTCACAAGCTCCGGTTCATCGCCACTGCAGTCAATAATGGTAGAGGGAGTGATGCCGCCATAACCACCGTCAATGACTGCATCTACAAGATCACCATATTCCTCATAGATAAGCTCAGGATCGGTGGGGTATTCCAATATTTCATCATCTTCTTTCAGGGAAGTGGTGAGGATGGGGTGTCCCAGTTGCCTGACAATTTCAAGGATGATGTTGTTGTCCGGAACCCTTATTCCGACTGTTTTGCGATTTTGTTTGATGGATTTGGGAACCTGGGTGCTGGCTGACAGAATGAAGGTGTAGGGTCCTGGCAGATGCGACTTCATCAATTTAAAGGTTTGATTATTCACATTTCTGGCATAATCGGACAGGTGACTTAAATCGGAGCAGATGAAGGAAAAACGTGCTTTGTCAGGTTTGATTCCCTTGATCCGGGCCACCCTTTCCACAGCCCTGGCCTTGGTGATGTCGCAGCCCATTCCGTAAACCGTATCTGTTGGGTAAATGATGACACCGCCGTTTTTAAGCAGATCTACAACTTTATCGATCTGTTTCTGATCCGGACTCTTTTCATACAACTTCAGCAGCATAGCTCATGTAATAATCGGCGTAAAAGTAGTATAAATGCGGAATAAATGATGGTAGTTTTGTAAATTGAGCTATGCACTTACCTGTTATAGAGAGCGCCTTATACCGAATGAGGCCCTGGCATCCCGATGATGCAGATTCACTGGTGAAGCACGAAAAAACTAGTCTGGCAGGTTCTTGTCCAGGGGGGTATTTTCCTCAGTGGTTTGCTCCGGGACTTCCTCTCCGGGATCATCTTCCTCCTCGTCCAGGATGGAAGGTTCAGGCACCGGTCCCTCATTTCGGTATAGGAATGCCAGAATAATGCCCGATACGGCACCGGTGATGTGGGCCTCAAAGGAGACATCAAAGTCAAAGGGGAAGAGCCCCCATATCATACTCCCATAGAGAAAGACCACCAGCAGGGAGATGGCCGTCAGGGTTCTTACCCGGCGAATGATTCCACTGAGGAAGAGAAAGGCCGCCAGACCGTATATGAGTCCGGATGCACCAATGTGGTATGCCTCTCTTCCTAAGCACCAAAGCAGGATACCTCCTATGAAATAAATGAGGAGCCATATCCTGTATGCAATATCACGGTAAAAATAGAAAAGGGCCAGGCTCAGGAAAAATACCGGCAGGGAGTTATCAAACAGGTGTTTCCATCCACCGTGTATCATTGGGGAAAAGAGGATCCCCTGCAGTCCGCTGAGCCTCCTTGGAAAAACCCCGCCCTGCACAAAGGATAGTTCCATGGTGATTTCAAAAATTTTTACCGCCCACAGAATGAACAGGAAGAAGGCCGGGAAGACCAGGCTGTATATAAAACGCTTTCTTTCGGCACTCATAAAAACAAAGTTATATTTTTTCTGTTTGTGTTATCTTTAACGGATAAAAGCTATTGAAATGACTGATATTTTGCTGATCGTTCTATTGATTCTGGTGCTTGTAAATATTGGTTTCGCTCTCAGGAAAAAGGTAAGTGTGGATGTGAAGCCGCAGATGAAGGATGTGGAGACTTCGCTAGTGAGGTTTGAGGCCACCCTTGACCGCATGGAGCTTTCGGTTCGGGATGAGTTCCAGCGTAACCGGTCTGAAAGTGGTGAGAGGGCGAAAAGCAACAGGGAAGAGCTGGCTGCATCCATGAAATCCTTCGAGGAAAAATTTACAAGTGGAGTGAAGGACCTGCAACTGACCATTGAGAAGAATCTGAAGGATATCCGGGAGGACAATGACAAACAGTTGGGGGAAATGCGCAAAACCGTTGATGAAAAACTGCAGACGACCCTGGAGAAAAGGCTGGGAGAGTCATTTAAACAGGTGAGTGAACGCTTGGAGCAGGTACACAAAGGGCTGGGTGAGATGCAGACCATTGCTTCGGGTGTGGGTGATCTGAAAAAGGTTCTGTCCAATGTGAAGACCCGGGGTGTGCTGGGCGAATATCAGCTTGGAAACATCCTTGAACAGATACTTACGGTCGAGCAATACAGTAAAAATGTGGCTACCAAAAAGGGGAGTCAGGCCAACGTGGAATATGCAATCAAAATGCCAGGGACCAGTGCTACAGAGGAAGTTTGGATGCCGGTGGACTCGAAGTTTCCCATCGAATCATACGAGATTTTAATGGCAGCCTATGAGCAGGGTAATACGGAGGCCATTGAAGCTGCCCAGAAAGTATTAATCCGTTCTGTGGAAGGATTTGCCAGGGAAATTAGTGAAAAGTATATCGATCCGCCCCATACAACCGACTTTGGTATTATGTTTCTTCCCGTTGAGAGTCTGTATGCAGAAGTATTGCGCCATCCGGGTCTGTTCGAAACCCTGCAACGGAAATATAAAATAACTGTGACTGGTCCGACCACACTCTCTGCACTGCTAAATAGTCTTCAGATGGGTTTCAGGACACTTGCTGTTCAAAAGCGTAGCAGCGAAGTTTGGAGCGTTCTTGGAGCCGTGAAGTCGGAATTCTCCAAATTCTCTGAACAGCTTGGCAAGGTACAGAAGCAGCTTCATACAGCTTCCGGTTCTCTGGATACATTGCGAAATACCCGTACCAACCAGATCGAGCGGAGGCTGAGATCAGTGGAATCACTGGATGGAATTGAGTCGGGAAAGATCCTTGAATTTCCTCCGGATGAGGATGAGGATGAACTAAAAGATGAATAAATTGTTATTTTTCCATGGGATTGGTTTGGCGAATTGAATTAATCTCTATATTTGATGCATGTTTTAGAGCTATGTTAAACAACAGCCTATATATTCTTCTCGTCGTGCTCGTGCTGGTGGTGATTCCAGGATTGGACTGAGAGTGGTATAAAGCTGATAGAACATATCAAAAGCCATTCTCAGTATAGAGGATGGCTTTTTTAATTTATAAGGAAATACGCCAGGAATGAAAATTACTTATCGAAGTCACACAAGCACAATGGGCCGCAGAATGGCCGGAGCCAGAAGCCTATGGAGGGCAAATGGAATGAAGGAAGCGCAATTTGGCAAACCGGTAATCGGGATAGCTAACTCGTTTACACAGTTTGTTCCCGGTCATACTCACCTGCATCACATTGGGCAGGAGGTGAAAGCGATTTTTGAGAAGGAAGGCTATTTCGCTGCAGAATTTAATACAATTGCCATTGATGATGGCATTGCGATGGGTCACGACGGGATGCTCTATTCCCTGCCCTCGAGAGACCTGATTGCCGACAGTATTGAGTATATGGCCAATGCACACAAGGTCGATGCCCTGTTTTGTATTTCTAATTGTGACAAGATTACTCCTGGCATGCAAATGGCTGCCATGCGTCTGAATATCCCGGTAATTTTTGTTTCAGGCGGTCCCATGGAAGCTGGGCGTGACGGGGATGATGCCTATGACCTGGTTGATTCCATGGTGATGGCGGTTGATCCCGAGGTTAGTGATGAAAAACTTGCAAAAATTGAAAAACTTGCATGTCCTACCTGTGGCTCATGTTCGGGTATGTTTACAGCCAATTCTATGAATTGTCTGAATGAGGCAATCGGACTGGCTTTGCCAGGGAATGGTACCATTGTAGCTACCCATGTGGAACGCAGGCTTTTATTTGAAAAAGCAGCTCATCAGCTTATAAAAAATACACTTAGTTATTACGAGGATGGTAATGAGGATGTGCTGCCCAGAAACATTGCCACTTTCAATTCTTTTGAGAATGCGATGACCCTGGATATTGCCATGGGAGGCTCCACCAATACCGTACTTCATTTGTTGGCTATTGCCCATGAGGCAGAAGTAGATTTTACTATGAAAGATATGGACCGTCTTTCCAGGATCACACCGGTTCTGTGTAAGGTAGCTCCCAGTTCAAATTACCATGTGGAGGATGTAAACAGGGCAGGCGGCATCATGGGCATTTTGGCCGAGCTTGACCGGGGCGGTCTTATTCACAGTGAGGTACCCCGGGTGGATGGCAAGACCCTTGGGGAGGCCATGGCCTGTGCCGACCTGATCAATAATCAGCCCTGTGACCGTAATGAAGAACTATATTCTGCTGCACCCGGTCGCAAATTTAACCTGACTATGGGTTCCCAGGACACGCGATACGAGGAGTTTGACCTGGATCGTGAAGCCGGTTGTATCCGGAATGTTGAAAATGCCTACAGCCTTGACGGAGGCCTGGCGGTTCTGACAGGAAATATTGCACTGAAGGGGTCCATCGTGAAGACAGCGGGTGTGTCTGAAAAAGTGTTGGTATTCGAAGGTCCGGCTAAAGTATATGATTCCCAGGATGATGCCTGTGATGCAATCCTGGAGAAGAAGGTTGAGGCAGGTGATGTGGTTGTGATTCGCTATGAAGGCCCCAAGGGTGGACCCGGAATGCAGGAGATGCTCTATCCCACTTCTTACATTAAATCGAGACGACTTGGAGAGAAGTGTGCCCTGATTACTGATGGACGGTTTTCCGGGGGGACTTCGGGCCTGTCCATTGGTCATATTTCACCCGAGGCTGCCGATGGTGGAGCCATTGGTCTGATCAGAGACGGGGATCTTATTCGTATTGACATTCCTTCCAGGAGCATGAATTTACTGGTGGATGATTCGGAGCTTGAGAAGCGCAGAAAAGAGGCAGATGCCGATCCCGAAGGTTGGAAACCCAAAAGAGACAGGCAGGTATCCAAAGCATTGAGAGCTTATGCAAGCATGGTGTCTTCGGCCGACCAGGGAGCGATAAGAGTTGTAAAGTAGAAAGTCTACAAAGTCTGTAAAGTCTGTAAAGTCTGTAAAGTTTGTAAAGTCTGTAAAGTCTGTAA
>CAZRPW010000117.1:6338-14213 GCA_964601975.1 uncultured Bacteroides sp. | reverse complement strand
ACTTACCCATTTACTATTTACTACTTACCCACTTACCCACTTACCCATTTACTATTTACCATTTGCCATTTGCCAATTGCTATTTACTTTTTGCTACTTACCATTATACTCATTCATGGTCCTTTGCAGTCCAATCACCCCGAATGATTTAATGATTTCTCCCGCCATCTCGATACGTTCGGGCAGGAGTTTGGCCTCCTCACCTTCCCAGCCTCCCAGCACATAGTCGACCTGCTGTCCGGGATGGAAATCGTTCCCAATCCCGAAGCGGAGACGGGCGTAAGCGCTGGTTCCTAAGATGGTATTGATATGAGACAGACCATTATGGCCGGCATCTCCCCCTTTGGCCCGGAGTCGCAAAGTCCCGAAAGGAAGCGCAAGGTCATCCACAACCACAAGTAGGTTTTGTTCGGTGAGTTTCAGCTTATTCAGCCAATAGCGGACCGCATTGCCGCTCAGGTTTACATAAGTAGATGGTTTCAGAAGCCAATAGGTGCGAGCACGGTACTTGTACTCTGCCACGAAACCATAACGCTTGTCCTTAAACGAAATATTGGACGCCCCGGCAAGGGCATCCAATACATCAAATCCTATGTTATGACGCGTGTGCGCGTACTCATTACCTATGTTTCCTAATCCGACAACAAGATATTTCATCGTGTTAAGCCCAGGTAAAGATCCGCCACAGGCGGATCAGAGAAATTAATCTTCCTTGCTCTCTTCAGCAGGTGCTGCATCAGCACCTTCAGCACCCTCAGCACCTTCTGCTGCTTCAGCGGCAGCTGCCTCATCCTCACCCATTTCCATACCTTTCGCAGATACCCGGGAGGATACAATAGCGTAAATCATGGAACGTGAAGGATCAAGAATCTCCAGGTTATCATATTGCAGATCACCCACTTTGATCACATCGCCAATGGCTACATTTGTGATGTCGATTTCCAGTGTATCTGGCAGGTACTGAACAAGACCGCGAACTTTAATTACACGTCTTCTCTGGCGGGCCTTACCACCATCCTTCAGACCAATAGCAGCTCCTGTAAGCTTGATAGGAATCTCCATTGTTACAGGCTTGTCCTCAAATACCTCAACGAAATCGATGTGGACCAGTTTATCATTTACAGGGTGGAACTGCAGATCCTTCATAACTGCCTTGTGCTTTTTACCATCGAGGATTACTTCAATGATATAGGCATTGGGTGTATAGACCATGTGCCTGAAATCATTCTCGTGGGCGTGGAAGTGAAGTACTTCTGCACCTCCGTACATGACGCAGGGAACGTGATCGATTTTTCTAAGGTCGCGGGTAGATTTTTTACCCAGCTCGGTGCGCTTTACAGCGTCGATTGAAATTGTCTTCATAACTATGTGCTACTCAGAATTAAGTTAATTAATTAATTCCCCATCACACTCTGGGAAAGTTGCCTTTGTGGCGTTTCGCCTAAAAGAACGTTTTTATTCTTATTGGCATCCTGCCTTAAAGAAGTTTCTATTCTCTCTGGCAAAACGGGTGCAAATGTAGTGATTTAATTTAGAAAAGTATCGCTGATCGATTTAAAAGTATAGACCTTATTGATCACTTCTGCAAAGTGTTCTGCCACGGAAATGACCTTTATCTTTTCACTTTGCTGCTTCAAAGGAATCGTATCAGTTACAATCAATTCGTCAATGGGGCTTTGCTCGAGACGCTCGTAGGCAGGTCCTGAAAGCACAGGGTGAGTTGCCACCACACGGACACTCTTCGCTCCTTCGCTCTTCATCATACCTGCAGCGAAGGTGATGGTCCCGGCCGTATCGACCATGTCATCCACAATCACAATATTCTTTCCCTCCATATCACCAATGGCCTTGATCTCCTCCACCACATTCGGCTTCTTTCGGAGCTTATAGCAGACCACCATGGATGAGTGCAGGAACCTGGAATAGGCATTCGCCCTTTTGGTACCTCCCATATCGGGTGCCGCAATGGCCAGGTTATCGAGACCCAATTGTTGAATATAAGGAACAAATAGCGAGGACGCGTAAAGGTGGTCCACCGGAACATCAAAAAAACCCTGCAGCTGGTCGGCGTGCAGGTCCATGGTCATAATCCGGTCAACACCTGCAGCGGTTAGCAGGTTTGCAACCAGCTTTGCTCCAATGGCAGAACGCGGCCTGTCCTTGCGGTCCTGCCGTGCATAACCAAAATAGGGAATTACAGCTACTACTTTATCGGCCGAAGCACGCTTGGCAGCATCGATCATCATCAACAACTCCATCAGGTTGTCACCCGGCGGGAAAGTGGACTGAATTATAAACACTGTACAGCCCCTTACGCTCTCATCATAAGCTGGTTGAAATTCTCCGTCGCTAAATTGAAACACACTGGTACGACCCAGTTCAGTTCCAAAGCTTCGTGCAATTTCTTCAGCCAGGTAAGTTGAAGCCCGGCCCGAAAAAAACTTAATTGGTGCATTCCTATCCATCGTGAGGGCAAAAGTAAGAATATTTTAGATGACCCAAACGGGAGGGCAAACTATTTTTAACGTGAACAAAGTGTTAAAAAAGATGTTTAAGTGATTGAGACATAATTACCCTTATCACAACAATAAAAAATGGCAGAAAAAATACCCACCGTACTCCTCGTAGAAGATGACCCTCAGCTGGGCCCCATGCTGAAGGACTCCCTGGAGTTGAAAAATTACCGGGTAGACCTTGAACAAAGGGGGGAGCGTGCAATCCAACTCTTCCTGGCAGCCAAATATGATATTGTGCTGCTGGATGTGATCCTGCCCGAAATGAGCGGACTCGACCTGGCAAAAGAAATTCGGAAAACCGACTATACCACCCCCATCCTGTTCATGTCGGCCAAGGACAATGACAAAGACATGATCCAGGCCTTCTGCGCAGGAGGAGACGATTATATTGTAAAACCATTCAGTGTTACGGAGTTATCGCTCAGAATGTACGCCCTTCTAAGACGATCCAGACCGAATATGAATGAAACCATCATGCCCGAAACTATAAAATTCGGGATCTTTACATTCGACTACCCAAACCGGGTATTGTGCACAAACACCGAGCAGGTGAACCTTACAAAGAAAGAGGCCGATGTGCTGCGCATGCTTGCCGCCAATGTGAACAACGTTGTAAAACGTGAAAAGGTCCTCACCGATGTGTGGGGCGAAAACGACTACTTCATGGGACGAAGTATGGATGTCTACATTGCCCGCCTGAGAAAAAAGCTGGCAGAGGACAAAAGAGTTTCCATCGTGAACGTGCACCGAATGGGCTTTAAGCTGGAAGTCAGAGAAGAAGCAACAGCCTAGATCTTATTACCGGTATACCAGCATTGTATTTCCTCATTTATCAGCTACTTTTGCATCTCTTATATTTGCAGAATGAACTACAAGGATAAAACCATCTGGATCACCGGAGCCTCATCGGGAATCGGGGCCGCACTGGCCCGACAGTTCGCAGGTGAAGGTGCCAGGGTAATCATATCTTCACACGAGGCCGAAGAGTTGGAGGAAGTCAGGAAGTCGCTGGAGCCTGTTTCAAAGGATGTACACAGCGTGGTTTTCAACCTGGGTAAGCCGGAAGAGGTGGCCGCTACGGCCCAAAAGGTTCTGAAAGCGTTTGGCCGGGTTGATGTACTGATGAACAACGGGGGAATTTCTACCCGCTCCGAAGCACTGGAAACCAGCCTGGAGATTGACCGCCGCATCATGGAGATCGACTACTTCAGCGGGGTAATCCTCACAAAGGCACTGCTGCCAAAGATGATCGAAAACGGCTATGGCCATATCGGGGTAACCAGCTCCATATCAGGAAAATTCGGCTGGCCGCTACGAAGCGCATATGCCGCAGCCAAGCATGCCCTCTTTGGCTTCTACAAGAGTCTCTGGGCAGAGAACAAGCACAAAGGCATCCACGTAACCATTTTCAGTCCGGGCCGCGTTCGCACTAATATCTCTCTGCACGCGCTGGATAAAGACGGGAAGGAACATGGAAAGATGGACCCGGGACAGGATAAGGGAATCACAGCCGAAGAAACTGCCCGCAGGATGATCAAAGCCATGAAGCGCAATCGCAAAGATGTGCTTATCGGAAGCTCTGAACTCGTAATGGTCTGGATCCACAAATATTGCAAACCCCTCTACCACCGGGTGGTGGGCAATGTTAAAGCCAACTGAATACATGTCTGTCAGAATCGATAAATACCTCTGGGCCGTAAGAATCTTTAAAACCCGGGCACTTGCTGCCGAAGCCTGCAAGAAGGGAAAGGTGGTAGTGGACGAGATACAGGTCAAACCCTCACGCGTGGTGAACTCCGGCGATGTAATCAAAGTAAGGAAGATGCCAGTGACATACGCCTACCGCGTGAAAGCCCCCATCGAGAAAAGGGTGGGTGCAAAGATTGTGCACAATCATGTGGAGGACATCACCCCGCAGGAGGAACTGCTTAAGCTGGAGATGCAGGACGATTTCTACACAAAACGCGACCGGGGCACCGGTCGTCCTACCAAAAAAGAGCGCCGCCTGCTGGACGATCTGACAGATCTGTAGGAACTATAAAACCAAAAGAATCTACCTGCCGATCAATTTCTTCGTTGCCTCTAAGATCTCTTCCCGCAGTGAAACCATCTCGACCACAGCTGCATCACCTCGCCTGAAGCGACGTCCAAACCAAGCTCCCCGCGTGGTTTTTTTCCACCAGCCGTAATACTTGAGTGCAAACTTTCCCATTGGAAAAAGGCTAAGAAGATAGGCCACCCATATCCACCATGGCCCTGTAAAAATCCCTACCAGCACCGTTGTAATGATGTACCACAGCGGAAAAAATAATAACATTCCCACACCCATCTTCACCGATGAATGAAACTGCCGATCCTTTATGCCCCGCACCATGCGGACAGGAAGCCAGTAAGGAATAATATTGCCCAGGTAACCGTATAGAAAGAAGGGGAAAGTCAGCAGTAAAGCAATGTACCAGCCCAGGCTCTTCATGGCCCCATAGCCTTTTTCCCGGACCACCCATTCCCGAATATTCATCTCCTTTATCCCGGTGGTATATTTCTGAACCAGGGCGTCCAGGGAATTCATCGCGGAAGAAGTCCCTGCGGCTTCCGATTCAATCACCGCCTCGAGGCGCGCTATCATCTCCTTATCGGCCCTGAAGCGGTCGCTCAGCTTTGTCCCTTCAATGCCCAGCTCGGCACGCATGGTGTCGTTGTAAATATCTCGCAGTGCCATCACTGTGTCATAATACTCATCGGTGCTGATGTGGATCATGCCTGGCTTCATGGCAGCGATCAGGTCCTTTTTTGCAGCATTCAGAGCGCGTGGTGCGGCCTCCTCGTACTGCGCCCAGTAGTCCGATAACTCGATGGGTTCCCCAAAGGTCAATAAGAGCGAAGCGTTATGTTTCTCATAATCCCCCAGATCAATCCCTGTCGGTACAATTTTTACAAAAGGCTCGGCACCATGTTCTTTCTGTGCTGCAAATCCAATCCGGAAAATCCCCTTTCCAAAGGGACGCAGCCTGCGCTGACTACCATGATTTCCCTCGGGCATGATACACATAAAATGGCGGTGCTTCAGGATATCGACCGAGATATCAAAAATATCCTCATTCTTTCCAAGCTCCGAAGCACCATCGCGCTGGCGAAACACGGGAAGAATCTTCAGGCTGTTGAAAAAGAAGGCCATGATACGACCACTAAAAATATCGGCACGGGCCAGGAAAACTACATCCTGCGTACTGGAAAAGAGCACAATCAGGGCATCCATCAAAGCATTCTGGTGATTGGGCGCAAAGATCACAGGCTCACCCCTGGGAATGTTCTCTTGTCCCTGAACCTCCATCTTCCCATAATAATGATAAAATATACTTTTCACATAGGGCTGGATCATATAGAATAACAAGTTCCGCCTGTAAATTCCCTTTTGAGCTCCCCTTACTTTTCTTTTGGCCATAAAAAACTGTAATTTATCAGTTGGCAAAGATAGATTTTTTCTCCAAAACCCATTTATTCATTTATCTTTGCACCCCATATGGCACATACGAAAGAATTGAACACGAAATACATAAGCGGCATCCAGCAAATGGGCGTGGGCGTTGAGAATTTTCATGAAGGATGGAAATGGTACATCACCAATTTCGGGATGGATATCAGGATGTTTGAAGAGAAGGCCATGGCCGAGTACATGCTCCCTTATACCGACGGCAAACCCCTTGAGAGGCATGCATGCCTGGCCATGAACATGCAGGGCGGAGGCGGTTTCGAAATCTGGCAGCATACCCAGCATACGCCGCAATATCCTAGCTTTGAAATACAGATCGGCGACCTGGGCATCTTTGCCGGGAAAATCAAATCACCCGATGTAAAAGCAGCATATGAGCACCTCTCCAAAGAGGCCACCATGCTCACCGAAATTACCAGGGACCCCTCGGGTCGTGAGAATTTTTACATTAAAGATCCTTTCAACAACACCTGGCAGATTGTGGAAGAGGCTTCCATTTTCATGAGCAAATACAAAAAGCCCACCGGCGGATCCTTTGGCGCCATGATCGGAACCACCAATCCCGAAAAGGCCATGGAGGTATACAGCGGAATCCTTGGGTACGACAAAGTTATATATGACAAAGAGGGCACTTTTTCAGACCTGAAAGGGATTCCCGGTGGCGAAGGGAAATTCAGAAGAGTACTGCTGCAGCACAGCGAAGTACGTAAGGGCCCCTTCGCAAAACTGCTCGGGCCCACCGAAATCGAACTGGTAATGACCCTGGGCCGCAAGCCCAAGAAGATCTTCCAGGACAGGCTCTGGGGCGACCCGGGCTTCATCCACCTATGCTTTGACATCCTGGGCATGAAGGTTCTCAAAGAAGAATGCGAAGCAAAGGGATTTCCCTTCACGGTAGACTCGGACATTCACCCTTCGGGAAAACCCTTCGACATGGGCGAGGCCGCAGGTCACTTTTCCTACATTGAGGATCCCGACGGAACCCTCATCGAATTTGTGGAGACCCACAAAATACCGGTTTCCAAGAAACTGGGTTGGTACATCAACCTCTGGAAACGCAAGGATGTAACAGCATCTCTTCCGGAGGGCATCCTGAAAATGGTCAGGTTCATGAAAGTGGACCCGGCGAAACTGGGGGCTTAAGTGAAACTTTTATATTGCCGGATCATTGCCTTGCTCTGGACCAACTGGCTCCGGACTACATTGCTCTTGACCACTTTACTCTGGACCAGTACGCTATACGCACAGCAATTGGATATTGCCATCACACAGCGCACAGAAGAGGAGTTCACTATTCAGCTCTTTGATCAACATCCATTCCCCATTTCTACAGCAGAGGCGCTGTTTAAAGCCCGGAATTCAGACCTGGCGGCAGATCATCCGCGGCTGACTGTATCCGGAGATTTTACGGGTAACAGGATCCTGGAATTAGCCCTGTTCGGGAATCTCGGCTATACCCCGAACATGAACCCCCACTTCACCAATACTGTTGTGAAGATCTTTCGCTCCACCGGCATCAAAATGCAGCCTGAAGGAACCTGGTATAACGATACGGACTCTCTGCTCAGACTGGATTATGTGGAATTTAGCGTGGCGGGCGATTATAATTCGGACGGACTCGACGATATTGCGCTTTTGTATAATGATCCCGACAGCGAGACCCAGATCATCTACGTACTTGAGTCAACCGGCACCGGGTTTTCAGAGCCGATCATCTATTTCAGCATCCCCAGGGATGCATTTAATTTCACAGCCATCAATTTTGCCTGTGCGGGCGATTTCAACGGGAACGATAAGCCCGACATTGCCGTCTTCTACAATTACTTTGGAGAGGAGCCCACCACCCAACAATCCATATTCCTTTTTGAA
>CAZRPW010000117.1:0-6238 GCA_964601975.1 uncultured Bacteroides sp. | reverse complement strand
GGGAGCCATTTACACCGGCACAAAAAGTGAGATTAATTTCTCAGACATTCGCTTTGCCCTGGCGGCCGACTATGATGGGGATGGCTTCAGCGACATTGCCATTCTCCGCGAGCCCCTTCCCGGAGCGGACCACGAACTCCTGGTTTTTAAAGGATCCGAAGCCGGGAATCCGGGTTCCGAAGCCGGGAATCCGGGTTCCGAAGCCGGGAATCTAAGCCCGGTAAACTACCTGAGCACCCCGCAGGAGGAGCTGGACTTCTCGCACATCACCCATGCCGCTTCAGGCAGGTTCACCATAGAACCAAATCCCGGCCTGCTCCTTTTAAGCAAAAACCCGTCAACAGGACGTCAGGACGTCATTGTCCTTGAAGGACGTAAGGAAAGCTTCCTTGCGCCGGAATGGATTACAGACTCTCCCCTGGGCCTGGTCCCCTTTGAAGAAATCACCTCCCTTCAAAGTGGCAGATTCGTGCACCTGGCCCTGGCCTATGCCACCACCTGGAAGGATGACCATAAGGGCGCCATCAGCTTTACCTTTGACGACGGAGCCCTGGGGGCCTTTGAGCATGGGGCCCCGGCACTGGAGGAGGCCGGTCTCCCCGGAACCTTCTATGTCTTTACCGACACCACCATCGAATACGACTCGCCTGTAGCCGGATCAGCGCTGATGCAATACTACCACGAAAAAGGATTTGAGATCGCATCCCACACTTATAATCACTCGAACCTGGGCCTAATTACAGCACAAAACCCCGATTCCCTTTCAGCAGTGCTCAACACATCCATACAGGAGCTGAACCAGCGCTTCGCTCAACATACAATCTCCATGTCCATCCCTTTCGGCAGCTTCAGATGGCCTACCCTGGACAGCATCTCAAAATACTTCCTTACCGCCCGAAGCTCCCAGTTCGGCTTCAACCTGTCTGCTCCCTACGACTATTATGCCCTCAAATCCTGGCCCATACTAAGCACCACCACCCCGGAGTACGTGGATAACCTGGTCAGCTTAGCAGAAAGCTATGGAACCTACCTCCCGCTCATGTACCACGATGTGCTGGATGAAAGCTTTGATGAGGAGAACCAGATTTACAGCTACAGTCTCAGCAAGTTCAAAGCCTGCATCCAGGTTTGCAAAGAGCGGGATGTGTGGATCGATACCCACGCCCGGGTTTATAAATACATGAGGGAAAGAGAAGCTGTGCAAATTGAAGAGTATATTCCCACCGACGAAAGTGGCGCATTTTTACTGGTCCTCAGGAACCCCCTGCCCGATTCGATCTTTGACGTGGAGCTGACCCTTCATATCGGCGTACCCAACTGGTGGGGCGAATATGCCGCGATATTCGTAGATGACTCCCTCATGCGATTACCCATCATTGAAAGTCCCTCGGGAAAATACATCCAGTTCAACCAGCTGCCCATCGATGGCCTGGAGATTTTTGTGTCCGAATGGAGCCCCAACGGAGTAGATCCGAAAGCAGCAACAGAAAGCGCATATTCGCTTTCACTCTCAGCCAGTCCCAATCCCTTTCAAAACGAATGCACCCTCACCATTGAAGGAAGCGTTTCCGAAGCTGCTCAGCTGATGCTGATGGATATGCAGGGAAGCATCCTCAGAACCCTGGAAACCAGGGGAAGAAAACGCATAACGATTTCAGGAGAAGGGCTCCCCCCCGGAATGTATATTGTCGGACTGCTTGGTTCACAGGGAGATTTGGCCTATATTAAGATATTGAAGCAATAGAATGAAGATCGCAAAACACCAAGAAAAAATCCTGGAGTTTCTCCGGGGCATCAACCAGCGCAGGCTCCTCCTGGGTCTGAGCATGCTTGTCGGACTACTCTCAGGCCTGGCAGCCGTCCTGCTTAAAAACCTCACCCATTTCGTGGAATCCAAATCCAAGTCAATGCTGCTGGGCGACCATACGAGCGATCTCAGTTTTCTGCTCCCCCTGGGAGGCATCTTTGCAAGCATGGTCTTCGTTAAACACATACTGAAGCAGGACATTGGCCACGGTGTAAGCAAGATCCTCTTCTCCATCTCCAAACGAAAGGGACACCTGAAACCACACAATACATGGTCCAGCATGCTGGCCTCTTCCATCACGGTGGGTCTGGGCGGATCGGTCGGACTGGAGGCGCCTATTACCCTCACAGGCTCGGCCATCGGATCCAGTATTGCGCACCTGCTGAAACTGAACTACAAAAGCGTGGTGCTGCTGGTGGGTTGCGGGGCTGCAGGAGCCATTGCCGGAATTTTCAAAGCCCCCATTGCCGCCCTTATTTTTGCCTTCGAAGTGCTGATGCTGGATCTTACCGCATGGTCCATTGTACCCCTGCTGATCGCATCGGTTACCGCCGCCATTGTCTCCAACTTTCTAATGGGCGAACAGGTTGTATTTTTCTTCACCCTCAGTGAGACCTTTGTCATGAGGAACCTGCCCTTCTATGTGCTACTGGGGGTATTCACCGGGCTGGTATCCCTCTACTTTACCCGGATGAACAACTGGGTGGAGGGAATGATGGGAAAACTAAAAAACGGGTGGATGAGGACCCTTAGCGGGGGACTTTTACTCTGCCTGCTTATATTCCTGATGCCCCAGCTTTTCGGGGAGGGTTATATTACATTGAAGACCCTGCTTACGGGTCAGTCGGCCGCCCTTTTCAACAACACCCTCTTTGAAGGGATTATCGGGAACAACTCTTTTTTCATTGTTGTATTTTTCATGCTGCTCATGCTATTCAAGGTAGTGGCCATGGCGCTGACCACCGGTAGTGGTGGTGTGGGAGGCATCTTTGCCCCTGCCCTTTTCGTTGGAGGTATGGCCGGGGCCACCCTTTCAAAGGCTGTAAACCTTTTTAGCCCGGCAAACATCTCCGAGAACAATTTTGCACTGGTGGGTATGGCCGGGGTAATGGCCGGGGTAATGCACGCCCCGCTGACAGCCATCTTCCTCATTGCAGAAATCACCGGGGGCTATGAGCTCTTCATTCCCCTGATCGTCACAGCCACCCTATCATACGTAACCATCCTGGCCTTCGAAAGTCAGTCCATTTACACCCTGAGGCTGGCCCAACGGGGCGAACTCATGACCCATCACAAGGATAAAAACATCCTCATCACCCTTACACTGGACGATGTACTGGAGAAAGATTTCAAGAAGGTGAAGGAAGATGGCTACCTGGGTGACCTTGTCAAGGCGGTCTCCAAATCAAAACGCAACCTCTTCCCCGTGCTCAACGAGGAAAAAGAACTGGTGGGCATCATCAGCCTCGACGATGTGCGCGACATCATCTTCCAAACCGAGCTTTACGACAAAACCACCATCCATGAGATCATGCAGAGGCCTCCCGCTGTTATAAACAGTAAAGAAAAGATGGAGCGTGTGCTTGAACTCTTTGAAGAAACCGGTGCCTGGAACCTGCCGGTGATCGAAGACGGGAAATATAAGGGCTTCATCTCCCGCTCAAAAATCTTCTCATCCTACCGCAAGCTGCTCAGGGAGTTGTCGGATGATTAATAGAGAATAATACCTGCTTTTAGTGTGACTACTTTAAAAATGCATGAAAATTGAAAGTCATGCTTTGGATTATCATGATATTCTAAAGTATGGACCCACTCCCAAGACAATTTGACCAAATCACAGCCATGCACTGGCGGTGGATTATTGTTTAACAATTTTCTGTGTCCCAATTAACACGCCTTCCCGATTTCTAAGTCGAACCAGGTAAACCCCGCTATGAAGCTGTGATAAGTCGGCAAAACTTCCGGTGACTGTAATGAGCTCCCGACCGCTCATATCGACGATCCCAATCTCAACAAAACCCAACTCTGGACTTACATGCAGATAATCATTTACGGGTACAGGGTAGAGCACAAAAGCTTCCCGGCCCTGCTCCATCTCCACACCAGCGCTGGAGCAGGTATATACATTTAAATTCAGGGTGCGGATACTGTCAGCACCCAACTCCGACACAAATACTTCCCTGTAGATACCCTCCGTTTCGATCTCCTTACCCTCCCACTGATAGGTACTTCCCTCACAAATGGAATCATATATTGTGAAGTATTCATTCCCGGGATAGAAAAACTCCTTCGTTATTACAATAGAATCGGTTCCGGCCTCATTCATGGTGGATAGAACTATCCTGTCATAATCATAATTCCTATAGAATATCTCAATACCATTATCAAAGACCCATGCTGCCTTAAATTGGTCGTATTTATAGAGCGCGTAGAATGTACGTTCACCCTGCTCATTAAAACTAAAAACACTCTTATGGATGTCATCCCACCGAACCTCTGGATAGTTTCGGCTATTGCTGGATTTTATTTTGAGAATAACATTGCCAGCGTTATCATATGAGTAAGCATACTTTTTAGTTGGTCTCCATTCATCTTCACCATGAGGTTCGTAATAAATTTGCTCCATGGATAATTCAGGTGCATTGTAATCATGCACTCCAGGTCTATATCCCACAGAAAAGTCGTCACAGAAGCAATCCTGCCATCCGTTTCATAAGTGTATTCATTTTTCTCGCTGCTTTCCATTTCCCATGACCCATCGAGGCTCCATGTGTATTTTGTTTCCAGGACCCTGTCTCTTTCCGAATTTACTTCAAATTCATACCTGAACCTGGGGGTATATACCTGCATCGAGTCATCCCATCGAAGACTACCACGCTTTATCATATCTCCGGCACCATTGTATTCATAAAAGCTTGAATCGGCCATTGCCCACAGATCCTCACCTGTGGGCTGCTTATATTGCACAAAGCCAGTCATATTTCCACCAGTATCGAAGTCGATCTTTTCCTTAGTAAACAATTTCCACGCACCTGTATCCGCCTCCCCCTCATAGAGAAAATTTGTATTTGTTCTCAGTTGCTTGCTTTCTACAATTTCAATCTTTTGGGCAGGTTCCCACAATTCAGATTCCGCATTCCAATTGTAAAACCAGGATTGAAAATTACTATTGATGGAATCAAAGTGGCAGAAAACTGTTTTTTTTAATAAAACTGAATCCGGTCCCGATCTGTAATTGTAGGTAATGGATGAGTCTATCCTTGAATAGACCTGCTGAGAGCGGATTGGCGTTAACCCGCCAAATAATAATATAGCAGACTGAAAAATAAAAATTATACGCATAACAAATAATATTCGTTTCGGAGTTTTTTCCCGCATAAGTTTAACCTGTTTTAACCCCACTTTAGCTAACCTAACTATAGACAGCTAAATATATCAGGAAGCCTGAACGATGGCAGCCAGGCAGCGCTCGGCGGTATGGCCATCCCATAGCTCGGGCCTGACTGCCTTGCGGGCCATGGACACAGCTTTCTTGTATTCCTCCCGGATGCGCTCCACGTTGTTACCCACCAAAACCGAAGCTCCGCCATGTTCCCACAGGGTGATAGGTCGCTCGGTGTTCCAGCGCATGGTCAGACAGGGCGTTCCCAGCACCGTACACTCCTCCTGTAGTCCGCCCGAGTCGGTCAGGAAAACCTTTGCACCCATGTTCAGGCGCAGCATGTCGTGATAACCAATGGGGCGCAGCAGCACCAGGTTTGGCGTAGCCAGCACCTTGTCCCACAGTCCGAATAACTCCAGCTGCTTTCGCGCCCTTGGATGGATGGGCCATAAGAGCGGCATGTCCAAACTCACCTCATCACAGAGGAAATCGATAAGGGCCGTAAAAATTTCTTTATGGTCCACATTCGACGGACGGTGCATGGTCATCACGGCAAAATTCCCTTCCTCAATCGCGGGGATCACCGCATCTTCAAGCAGGAGATTCTCCTTCAGCACATCGGCAATCTTCAAAGCAGCAGCCTTCTCCCGCTGGGCCTCCAGGGTATCGATCATGATGTTCCCCACGAATGCGATCCTGGAATCAGCGGCACCCTCCAGCTTCAGATTCTCCACAGCCATCGTGTCGGGTGTCAGCAGCAGATCCGACAGGCGGTCGGTCACCAAACGGTTAATCTCCTCGGGCATTGTAAGATCGCCCGAGCGTAACCCAGCCTCAATATGACAACACTTCACATGCAATTTCTTTGCAGTTACCGAACAGGCCAGGGTGGCGTTCACATCACCAACCACCACTACCCAATCGGGCTTCTCGTCCAGCACCACCTTCTCGAAGGCAATCATTGTATGGCCCACCTGCTCGGCATGGCTTCCCGAACCCACCTCCAGGTGAATATCGGCCGGCGGAATATTCAGGGCATCAAAAAAAGT
>CAZRPW010000116.1:0-14317 GCA_964601975.1 uncultured Bacteroides sp. | reverse complement strand
AAACAATTTCTGCAAAAATAATTGATTACTGATAATAAACCAAATGGTAAGTTACCATATAACAACTTACTGTTTAGTAATAAAAACCGCTACATCTGCCAAATCTTTCAACAAATCGAGGTTAGATATTTCAAACCTCTTGTCTACTAGAGAAAGCCTTCCGTACGCCGCAGGCGCACGGAGGGCTTTTTGCTTTCTGGGCCTTTAAAACTTGCTTTTGAAAGTAAAGAGGAATATAGAAGAACCCTCTATTTCTGAATGCGGCTGTTTGCATCCTGTCCAACATTCCTAGTTGTATAGTTGTTTTCCTTTAGCTTTCCAAAGGTGTACCGTAATGACAAGCGGTAGAAATAGCTGTCAAATCTTCTGACATAGCTGACCTTTGAGGAGGCAAGTTGATAGTAGCCATCCACCTCGAAAGTCCTCAGAAAATCATTAACAGTGAAAGAACAACTCAGCCTATCCATGAAGAAACTGCGGGATACTCCGACCGATATTGTGAAAGCTGGTTTCCTGTAATATATCCCATCATACCGGGTGCCCAGATACTGGGCGTTCAATTCAAACTTACCGATCTTATCGACCAGCAGACTGTTTCGTGAATAAATATATGCTCTGGGGATAAAATCATCTGTTTGAAACTCCACCCTGTCATCCTGTATCTTGTCCAGGGTCAGCCCCAGGATGTTGACAGATCTGAATTTCTTGTATTTGAAAGGGAGTGTCAACGAGGTATAGTAGGAGTATTCCTTCTGGATATTGAATTGCTTAAGAATAGTCGAATTCGGCCCATTATCTCCTTCTATCATTGCATATCTGAAGGCATCTTTGCCTTTGGAATAACCAAGCGTCAACGTGTTCTGCTTCAGGCTGAAAGAAGCTTCTAGTGAGTGTGTATATTCGGGTCGCAGTTCCGGATTCCCCTGACTTGAGGTCAGGGAATCAATATAATAGAGAAAAGGATCCAGGGCTTGGTATGAAGGGCGATTAATGCTTGAGGAATAAGACACTCCGATCCGGACAAGTTTGCCGGCAGGAAACTGAATAGATGCATTGGGGAAGAAATTCAGGTAGGCGGTGTCTATAACCGTCTGAGACAGACTCCTGGAATTCCCCGTGGCGTTGGTGTATTCTCCTCTTACACCCAGCTCCAGCTTCAGTTTGTCTCCAATACTTTTATAAAATTGTAAATAAGCTGCCGGAATATATTCTGAATACACAAAATCATTTGACAGGTCAGGGTAAAGTATATAATCAGGCTGGCTGGCAGATTGTGAGAAAAAGTCCACTTTCCCGGTATTATTCGCATAGGTAAGTTTTGCACCAAGGTCCATTCTGAGACCCTTTTGATAGTGCTTTTCTAGATCAGCCTGTCCTGTTATAAAACGAATAGAACTGGACGATTCATTGAGCCGTGAGGCTGATGTAAGCACGTTGTCATTGTATATGGACTCATCAATAATGCTTTCATCATTGGAAACAAAACCGGAGTATTGTGCACCTATGAACAGAGAGCTCCCAAGAGAATCCAGGGCATTATTATAATTCACATTCAGCGCATTACTCAGATTGCTTAAGACACCTCCTGTCAATGCCTCAATCGTGGTCTCAATGCCTGCAGCATCCGTAAAAAGAGTTGTTGCTTCAGTATCCTGATCCTTGATCTTTTGCGCCCCAAGGTAGTCGAATGAAATATTACTCTTCTTATTTATTTGATATCTGCCTCCAATGCTGTACTTCGCAGAATATTTTGACAGGGAATTGGTCTCATAGTCATTTGTGAAATAGCTGGTAGCTTCAGCAATTGTTGTTTCCCTTGTCATCAGATTTGTTCCCCAGTTCCGGCCATAGTTCAGCCCGTAATTTGCTGCAAGGGTCCATTTCTCTTTTCGCCACTGCAAGTCCATCTCAGAATAAGAAAGTACATGTTTTGCCAAAGTTGTATTTTGCATCAGATTACCCTGCAATCCTTCCTGATCATTTTCGACGGACACTATGTTCAACACAGCCTTGCCCTGGGCATCATATTTAGCTGAGGGGTTAGAGATAATCTCAACTTTGCTGATCTGATTCACCTGCAGGGATATGATCTGACTCTGACTCACTCTCCTGCCATCAAGGTAGTAAACCGGCTCTCCTTTGCCCAGAACGGAAATCCCGTTTTCATCAGCGATCAAGTTTGGCAGTTTTGATATGAGCTCGCTGATGGTTGTGCTGGTAGATAACATTGTGTTTTGCACATTTACAACTGTTGTTCCGTCAACTGATCGCTCAATTAGGGCTCGACTTGCTGTAACGCTGGCTCCTCGCAACTCTAGAGATTTTTCTCTCAGATATAGCGTTCCCAACTCGTACTTGTCTCCGGCCTCAATCAGGAGTGTTGTGTCCTTATATCCCATGGATGTGATCCTCAGAAGAGTTTCGGACGCTATTGGATGTACAATCTCTATTTTACCATCTATATAAAAAGCCCCCTTTATTAGGGCAGAATTGCTCTTTGATAGGAGCAAAGCATTGCCCATTAGAAATTCGTCATTGCTACCCTTTACTATTCCACTAATATGTGTGTTATTCTGTGCATGCAGGTTCATACTGATTGAGCTGGAAATTGAAAGAACTAACAGGAATAATAATCTGCGGCATATGTATATCGAATAGAATGTATTGATCTGCACTTTGTTTAAGAATTTTGGTTTACACTTCAGGAAATCAACGAAGCAAATGTATGTATAATTTTCTTATATATAATTTTCTTATATATAATTTCCAAAGGACACTCCTTTCAAAAATCCTTATTAGGGTTCTGAAGACTGCAGAAAGATTGCCATATTCTCCAATCCCTCAACAAATCAAGGTTAGATATTTCAATCGTATAGTCTACTAAAGAAGACTCCCCATCCACCGCGGCGGATGAGGAGTTTTTAAATATTGTGCATATGCGAACTTGACCATGAAATATAATTTCCAATTGACGTCTTTAGGTCAGTATTGCCACCATAAATAACATTTAAATGTTCGGATTTTTCATTAGTGATCTTTTGCCAATATTTCAAATTGTTAAAATAGCTGTCATTCATGGTCATCCCGGATTTGATTTCAATCGGAACCGGACCTTCAGGCTTATCTATAATTAGGTCAATTTCCTGTTTTGTTTTATTTTGCCAGAAGTAAAACCTGGGATTTACGCCGCGATGAAGCCTGCTTTTCATGAGTTCTGTAATGATCAGATTCTCGAAAAGTGCTCCTTTAGAATGATATGTTCTTACCTGATCGGCAGAGCTTATGCCTAGTAATGAGCATACCAGACCTGTATCATAGAAATATAACTTAGGTGATTTGATTATCCTCTTATTGAAGTTCTTATAATAAGGTTCCAAAAAGAATATAATGTAGCTTGCTTCTAGAATGGATAGCCATGATTTTGCTGTATTTGGTGAAATCCCGACATCTGTAGCCAGAGAATTTAAGTTGACAATCTGTCCCGTCCTGCCTGCACAGAGTTGAAGAAAATTAGAAAAGCTGTTAAGGTTCTCAATATTTTTGATTTGTCTGACATCTCTCTCAATATAGGTGCTGATGTATGAAGGATAGAAAAAACCTGGTTCAATGTCCCGGTCGTAGATGCCAGGATACATCCCTTTAAAAATTAATTGTTCGTATGAGCCGGGGATTAGCCCTTCATTCTGCAGTTCTGACATGCTAAATGGCAGTAGTTTTAAAATCGCTGCCCTACCCGCCAGGCTTTGTGAAATATTTTCAAGTAACAGAAAGTTTTGTGATCCGGACAATACGAAGTGGATCTCCTTGTTTTCATCGACAATACCCTGTATATATGAAAAAAGCTCAGGAGTTCGTTGAACTTCATCCAGAACTGCCCCTTTTGGAAAATTATTTAGAAATCCACGAGGGTCATTGATTGCAGTATTTCTTATATCTATATCTTCAAGACTTACATATGGTATATCGTTGTATATCGATCTAAGGAGAGTGGTTTTACCACTTTGCCGGGGACCAGTTAAGGTAATCACCGGAAATTGCTTCCTTAACTTGATGATAATTGCTGCTGTTTCCCTGGGTATCATGTTGTAAAGATACGCGATACTGGACAAATATGCAATCAGAATGATTATATGTCCATAATTACGTGAGTTGATTCATAGGCAATCTAATCTTGATTAATTAGGAATTGTATAATACTCACCCAATCCTGCATCAATCCAAAGTTAGATATTTAGCTTCCGAGCTAAAGTTTGGCTTCCGAGCTGAAGGGGCAATCATTTAGTCTACTAGAGAAAGCCTTGTGTCCGCCGCTTTCAACGCTGCAATCAGGGATCAACCCCCTATCTTACAGCCCCATAGGTCAATAATTACCTTCCAGTACAGAGGGTAATATCACCTTTTATGTAAGGATTTTTAAAAACATACGACTAAGCACTCGAAACAGCTTTTCAGTGGAAATGAATAGCATTATAAACTATCAAATAATAGAAAAACAATTATGAGAAATATTATGAAAACAATACCCGTCTTGCTTGCAGTAAGCATCCTCTTCTTATACAGCTGTGAAAAAGAAGATCCAGTGTCTGATGCGTCATATACCGATATTATGGCCAGTCAAATAAAAAGCGATTTGGTTGACGATGCATCTATTTCACCCTATGAAGCCATATTCGATGTATCACCTGCATACGACCAGGGACACCTGCCATTTGCAAAAAATGTTGGCAGTGTTGATGGTTTAGGCGATATGCTTGCCGGTTTGGATAAAAGCCTTAACTATTTAGTGTATTGTCATGGCGATGCTCCATCCATTGCAGGTTCAGAGTTGATGGTGGAAAACGGTTTTATGAATGTTCACCGCTTAGAGGGCAACTATGGGGCATGGGACAAAGTTTCTTTTGTAGATATTGCCGCAGCTACCGTAAAATCAAAAATTGACGCAGGTGATTTTAAAGCTATTTTTGATGTTTCCCCTGCGTTCACTCAAGGACATTTACCCGGAGCAACAAATGCAAATGCAAGTGCTGGAGGAACCGCTCTTTCTGACTTGATTGATGGTATGGATAAAACCAAATCCTACCTGGTATATTGCCATGGCGATGCGCCTGCTATGGCCGGGGCACAGCTAATGGAAGATGCCGGATTTGAAAACGTATATCGCCTTGAAGGTAATTACGGTGCCTGGGTGGATGCAGGTTTTGATGTTGAACAATAATATATAAGAACGAAAGAAGTCTCCTCATCCACCGCGGCGGATGGGGAGTGCCTCAATAAGCATTGAGAAAGGCAATTCCTCGTTTTGCTACTTCTTGTAATACTGACTCAATAGCAAACATTTGATGGTTTGAATATGATTACCAGCTGTCAAACGTAAGAGATATATGCCTTCCGTCAGGTCCCCCGAATCAAATGTTATGGTATATTCCCCGGGTGGTTTTACTTCATTAAGCAATTCAGCAACCTGCTGTCCCAGTACATTAAACACCTTTAAGTTTATTTTTTGCTGACTTTGCAACATGAAAGGTATGGTTGTATTCAAATAAAACGGATTGGGATAATTTTGGGATAGGGAAATTTCTCCCGGCATCTTTTTATTCTGTCTGCTTTCATCAATTGTGGTAACCTCCGAACTGCTTACATATTCTTCCACCGAAGAAAGGATTACCGGCTGGGTAGGATTTTGAGGATTCGGATAAGATCCGCCAATGGCATAGATTCTGCCATCCACCGTTCCAAGAAAGAACATCTGCCGTGTTTCCTGCATGGGCGTTCTTTTAGTCCATGTATCCGTAACCGGATCGTACATTTCACTATGGGAATACATTACCGGATAATTATATCCGCCAATGGCAAATATTTTTCCATCCATGACGCAGGTAGACAAAGCTACCCGGGCAGTTGGCATACTGTTTCTCTCTGACCATGTGTTTGTTGCAGGATCATAAACCTCAACCATGCTATAACTGGAGGTAAGGAAAGCCTGGGTACCACCAATAGCATAAATCTTGCCATCAACAGCACAGGCAGAGAGCATTCCCCGGGCAGTGGGCATGGAAGATTTCTCCTCCCATGTATCCGTCAATGGATAAAAAGCCATAAGTGTTGAAATGGGCGGCGAATTATAACTGTGCATTCCCCCTACTAAATAGATGGTGTCGTTGACTACGGCAACTCCGGAAAATGCATTTTCATAAGGCATATTCGCTTTCTGCGTCCAGGTATCGGTTTGCGGCTCATACACGTATACATTGTTTTTTGCAGTGGCATACGGATCAGGGCTTACGCCCCCAAACACATAAATCTTCCCATCATACGCACAGCTTGCATTTGCACAGCGCCCGCCGGGCATCCCAGCCATGGCGGTCCAGGTATCAAGGGCGGGATTAAACATTTCATTGGCCTTAGTGACAGAGGTATGGGTGGGAAATCCGCCAATCATATAGATTTTCCCATCAACTACCGCACCTGATGTAAAGCCCCTGCCTGTGGGCATGGGGGTTTTGTATGTCCACACACCAGTATCGGCTTCGATTTCAATAGGATTCATCACTAAATCCTGTTCATTGTATCCTTCTGGTAAATAGATCTGAACATTTCGCTCCATTTCCAGTGAATTGCTGTAAAATGTAACGTTTGTTGGTGTAGCCTTCCCAAGGCTGAGGAGGCTTAAACTGCACAGAAGAGACATCAGCCATATCTTTTCTAAGATTTCCTTATAGGTGACAAGTATTTTCATGTCAACATCGTAAATAGTATAGTTTAAATTTGTTAAGACTTAGATTATGCTTTTCCCAGGGCGACTACAAGAGCCATCTTTAATGCATTATATATTAATACTTTAAAATGGAGTGAGCCAATTTAAAGAATATAATATATGCATACCCCAAAGCAAATAACAGGTAGAGTACAACAACGGCAAAACCGATTCTCATGGTCCCGGAAATTGTACCAAGTACTGATACAATCGTACCGATGACATAGCATATTAAAAAGGCCAGACTGATGGACCTCTGAGCCTTTGAATCTTCAACATTTCTGCTGAACCAGGCTACCAAACCAATAGCGAGGGAACCCAATCCTGAGTATTGAGCCATTAGTTGAACAGCAGGGCCAGATTCCACACCGTATAAGGACAACACACTTGATGGTGATAATATGGCCCAAATTCCGCTAATGCCTAAAACAATAGCATTTACTATCAACAACCATTTAAGCTTCATCGGATAAAGAAACTTTAACTATGTGAAAGTTAGAACACTATACAACCAAAGTCAAATAAATACATTCTTTTTTGATCAATGAGTGTGGGGGTTCCACTCTGCCTGGGACCTGCAAGACTTATGACGGGAAACTGTTTCCAGAGCTAAATTATAATTGGTGCTATTTCCCCTTCTTTAGCCCTACCAAAAATCAATCAAGCGAACATCGAAAATAAGCATCGAGTTAGGTGGGATCTTACTACCGGTTCCGTTTTTTCCCCAGGCCAGCTCCCAGGGTATAAAGAACTTGTAACGCGCACCCTTATTCATTAACTGAATTCCTTCCTGGTACCCTTCAATTAATTCTTTCATTTTCGCTTCCGAAGCCTCGTTTTCGCGGTAAGTATCTTCAATTATAGTTCCGTTGACAAGCTGACAGCGCTGGTGTACTGTTATGTTTGCATTCGCATCGGGGCAATCGCCTACACCTTCTTCAAGTACTAAATACTGCAAACCCGATTCAGTTTCTTTTACTCCCTCTTTTCTACGGTTCTTTTCCAGGAAGTCTTCTCCCATTTTACGATTATTCCCTGCCGATCCGCGGCTTTTATTTCGTTTTTCGCGTTTTGCCATAGCCTCAAATATTGATGCGAAAATACAACAACAGGCCTAAATATCAACATGCACTGCTCAATATCCAGTGGTGTTACTTTATCTGTAAATAAGGGCATATGATATATCGACTGTGATGAACTGCGGGATATTGAGATCTCGGTATCAGTGGATTTAAAGTACTGGAATAAAAAGGCACTGAGGGAGCCCCCAAATGACTCGGCTGGCCATAAGCCGTAAAATACTAACTCCGTTTTCCCTGAATTAATTCATCTTCTGTGGTTTAATCATTCTTTCAGGAGAGAGGATTTTGTCTAGTTCTTTTTCTGAAAGCAGACCTTTTTTAATACAAAGTTCATATACCCCACTATTCGTTTCAAGCGCTTCTTTTGCCAAAGATGAACATGTTTCATAGCCCAGAACCGGATTTAAGGCCGTAACAATTCCAATGCTGTTTTGTACCATCATTAAACATCTTTCCTTATTGGCAGTTATTCCATCGATACATCGATGTTTTAAGGTTTTCATTCCACTTTTCAACATCTCTACCGATTCAAATATGCTTTGCACAATTACCGGCTCCATGACATTTAATTCAAGCTGTCCGGCTTCGGCTGCCATTGTAACGGTTAAATCATTGCCAATAACCTTAAAGGCAATCTGGTTAACAACTTCAGGAATAACCGGGTTTACTTTACCTGGCATTATTGAAGATCCGGGTTGCATTGGAGGAAGATTAATTTCGTTGATACCTGTCCTTGGTCCGGAAGATAATAATCGTAAGTCATTTGATATTTTAGATAACTTAACTGCCAGGCGCTTTATAGCAGATGAATACATCACAAAAGCTCCGGTGTCCTGTGTTGCTTCAACCAGATTTTCAGCATTTTTCAATTTTAGTCCTGTTATCTTTCGTAAATGGGCTACAACTTTATCAGCGTATTCTGGATCAGAATTAATTCCAGTTCCGATAGCAGTAGCACCCATATTTATTTCAAGAAACAAACTTGCATTTTCATCCAGTCGTTTTATTTCTTCATCCAGCGTTGTACCCCAGGCATTAAAACTTTGACCCAGGGTCATCGGGACAGCGTCCTGTAACTGGGTACGTCCCATTTTTAGAACATCCTTAAACTCATCGCCTTTAGTTTTGAAGGACTCAACAAGCTCTTTTAATGTTTTAGTAAGCGTTAAGTTATTATTGTAGAGTGCAATTTTAACGGCAGTGGGATATGCATCATTGGTTGATTGAGAAAGGTTCACATGATTGTTTGGGTGGCAATATTCATAATCTCCTTTTTTTCTTCCTAAAATCTCCAATGCACGATTAGCAATAACTTCGTTGGCATTCATATTCGTAGAAGTACCAGCTCCTCCCTGGATCATGTCAACAACAAAATGGAACTGATATTTACCATTTATAATCTCACTACAAGCAGCGACAATGGCTAGAGCAATGTCATCATCCAGCAGATGAAGCTCGTGATTGGCTTTAGCTGCGGCTTTTTTAACCATGGCCAGAGCTTCAATTAATACAGGATAGAAATTAAGTGAAATGCCGCTTATATTAAAATTTTCTATGCCGCGCATTGTCTGGATTCCGTAATATGCTTGTTTGGGCACATTTCTATAGCCCAGCAAATCATGCTCCTCTCGTGTTTCACCAGCTTCGTATTGTGCTGCAACGTTTACCATCCGATTATTGGCATGGCGCATTCTTCGCGAAATTACCTGGGAAATATTTGATAAAATCTTTAAGGCAGATGCCCCGTTTTGGGCAAAGTATTCTTTCTTTATGGATAGAACTTTGGTAGTTTCAGTAGCGCGCGCACTTGTCGAATGTTTACTGTCGCTGGACCAACTACCTTCTCCCAGGAAGTCTCCCTTAGTAAAGTATGAAAGATACTTTTCCTCCTGATAAATATTTCTTTTAAAAAGTTCTACTTCTCCTTTATAAATAAGGAAAAGATCTTTACGTTCTCCATTTTCTTCAAACAGCAATTCCCCGGGCTTATATGTAGCTTCTTCAATGCTCTCAGATAAAGTTTGTAACTCTTCTTCGCTAAGGCCCTGGAATAACTCTATTTCCTTTATGAAACTTTTTATTTGTACGTTATTCATGATTCGAATTATTTATATAAGTATTTTAATGAATCCATCAGGTTTGATATTTCGGCATAAGGCTTATCGTAGTGATTTAAGTAGATGCTGTTGTGAAATTCTTCTATTTCCTTGAGTGTGGCCAAGGTTTTTTTCCACTTATTTGGACTTATACAAGAAACAAATATGGTTCTGGCTTCTTCAATCTGCTTGTTTGCTTTTTTTAATATATTTTCACCTTCAATTGTGAGCATCAATAGTTTTGCCCGCTTATCCTGTGTATCGGGTTGTTCCTTCAGTAAATTATTCTTTATGAGTCTTCTGATGGTATCCATTCCTGTTGTATATTCTACCAGGTGCATATTTATCAGATCCGTTTTTCTCACATTTTCAATGTTTTTAACTGTTGACAGGAAAATAAACTCTAATCTTGAATTTAGTGGCAAATCGATAAGGTACTTCCTTATATAGAATTCTTCAAAACGTGCAATACGACTTATGTATTCTTGAAAGCGGGTTTTCTGGTCAAGGCTATCGAGGTATCGGGATGCCATGGAGCCTGTTTTTTTGTCAGCCCGAGATTCAACCCTAAAATTCTCTACTTGCTTCTCCTGTATTTGCTCTGCCATCCATCCCGAGAAATTAAACAGGTTAAGCTCCTCATGGGATTCAAATTCAAACTTTTCCCAGAGTTCAATGAGTTGTTTAATGATGTCGTAATTACTATTCATAATTCAATTTTGCTCTTTACATATATAAAACGAAACCGATGCAATTTAAGGGGTAAGGGTTTTAGGGTTTGCATGTTGAGGCAGCGAATTAATAAGCGTGGTATAGTTAATTTAAACAATTCACATATTAAAGACGTACAAAATATGACGTGTTCTACTTTGGTTTTATCAAAATATTAATTAATATTACATCGGTATCGTTGTATTTTAAACGTATGCGATAAATATACTACTTTAACTATTGCTATGAATCAAAAAAACGAAATTATCCCATCTTTGTTCTTAAAAGAGCGGGCAATCACGGTTCAGGATTTTAACAGGTTGACTAATCAAATAGCTGATGATATTGGTAACGATCTTGTATCTCCCAAAGTCCTGCATGAACTGTATTTATTGACATCAAAAAGCAGAAAAATTGAAGCACATAAAATTTTACCTGATGTTGTAACTCTGAATTCTAAAATTATTTTATCAACTGAAAGTAAGCGAATAAGAATTCTAAGAATTGTTTTACCCCATGATATTAAAGAGAAAGAGGATATTTCTGTTTATAGTCCACTGGGTATTGCTTGCCTTGGTTCGAAAGAAGGTGAATATGTCTTTTTGAAAAAAGCAGATACCGAGCAAAGGTTTTTCATCGAGAAAATAATTTTTCAGCCGGAAAAAGAAAAGCTATTCCACTTATAATCGCTTAGAACATTAATCAAATCAAGCTGGTTTTGTCAATTGGAAGGGGCAGCCTTATCAGGCTCGATAGATCTCATCGGACTCATCTGCCAAATTCAACCATTATAAGCTCTCAGAATAGAATAAAAATGAGAAAGTCTACTTATGAAACCTCTTTATAAAATCCGCGATCTCAACTACACCTCCCTGGTAAACGAGGTATCCATTATACGGCTCACGTTCGGTCATATCGGCACTAATTGGGCTTAGCATCATCTCTTTAACCTTTTCAGGATCATCGGTCTGACCCAATACCCAGCCTAATTTCACATAGGCTGTTTCTGACAACATATTTCCTAAAGGAATCACGCCCTTTGCCATCATATCACGGCCTGTATCGTAAACAAACATATGTACGAAACCCCAAATAGTCTGAAGTGTCATAAATACAGAAACGCCCTTTTCTTTTGCATACTCGAGTGCAGGATAAAGCCCTTTGTTTACATGCCCTAAACCGGTTCCAATAATTATAATTCCTTTATATCCCATATCAACCATCGACATCATTATATCTGGCTTCATCCCGGTATAATAATAAAGCATGGTAACAGTATCGTTAAAATAGGGTTTAATGGTAACCTCTCTATCTTTTCTTCGATGATTATACCTTTTTTTTATGGGGGTAAAGGCATCACGGGTTACGCTGGCTAGGGGTGTATCCCCTATGGTTCTAAATGTTGATCGGTAAGATGAGTGCATTTTACGAACACGTGTTCCCTGGTGTAAAAACCCATATTCATCGGATGTCGGGCCAAACATACAGACCATCACTTCAGCCATATCGGAATGACCTGCTGCGTACATAGCATGCATTAAGTTTAATGCAGCATCGGAACTTGGACGGTCAGATGAACGTTGTGAACCAACCAATACAATGGGTACTGGTGAGTTTTGAACCATGAATGATAATGCAGCAGCCGTATGCTGAAGCGTATCGGTACCATGGCCAATGACGATTCCGTCAACACCATTCTGTATCTCTTTTTCAATTGCCTTAGCAAGAGCAATGTATTGCTTCGGGCCCATGTTCTCGCTAAAAACAGCAAAAACTTTTTCGGTTTCAAGGTTACAAATTCCGGCCAATTCAGGAACAGCACCATAAAGTTCACCTGGTGAGAAAGCAGGAATTACAGCTCCGGTTCTATAATCAAGACGAGATGCAATAGTACCTCCTGTTCCAAAAAGTTTAACTCGAGGTAAACCATCCGTGTATGGGAATTCTTTTTCAGGAATTTTATAGTTGGCTTTTTTGTAGTCAACTTCCTTCATGCCTGATATCGTTTCTACATCCACACCAATATTATAACCTGTAATAATTTTCAATACGATGTGAAGATCATCATCGTTTTCCGCTCGTGGAAGAACCGTTCCTTCAAATTTCCCTCGTGTGGTTTCAACTGCACATTTGCCCCAGACACGCACTTTATATTTTTTAAGAAGTTCCAGTGCTTTTCCTTTATAACCTTGAAAAATATCGTCTGACATTATACTATTTTTAATTGCAGCATTCTGCTTTTAAATCTGATAAATTGATATTCCCGGCAGCTGTTTTTCGCAATTCTCCCATCATCCACCTGGCTTCTGCACCCGGGTTGCTTGAAGTAGCTATATCTTTATATTTCTCTCTTAGAAATGGAATTCTGCTTTCAATTTCTTCTTTTGGAACTCTTTTGAAATTGAGTGTCGTCAATATTGAATCAAAATCCATTTTTGGATGCCTGTAAAGTTCCCAGAGCATCTTCTTTGCTAATTCTAATTCCAGATGATTTTCTTTTAGATAGTGAAGCATATCAAACACCATTGAATAAGAAAAATCTTTTGAAAACCTGGATTTATGTTCAACATTGGATAACCTGTGAGCCAGAAAAATACCCGTCCATTTTGGAGAAATGCCTAGTTCTTGTTCAATCTGCTCAATGAGCGGTACCAAATTCTTCTTAAGTATATATTCTTTGGCATCTTCAGGAATGCCCCAGTTGGCCAATTGCTCGTAACGATCACAAATATCTACAGGAATAGTTTCGCTGATGCTTACAATGTAATCTTCTGTTAATGGAATAGGTGCAGAGTCGGTATCAGGATACATCCTGTCTGCACCCGGCAATACTCTTTCGAAAATGGTGGTCCCGTCTTTAAAAGATTTCCGTGTTTCTTCCGGGACACCTTCCATGGCCATGATGCATCTTTCTTCAATTGTTTCCAATGCAGTGGGCATATCCTCTTCTGGTCCCCAGATAATAATTTGAGCATCGCCCTCTTTTGAACCAAGCCTGGCCTTTATTTTTTCAATTTTTTTATCAGCAACAACTTTTTCAAATTGCTCAGAATGAATGAGGTTTGGTCTCTCAAGGCATGCAATAACCTTTAGCCTGTGAATGATTTCATCCGCAAACATTTGATTTGGCTGGGTATAATGAGAAAGGATCCCTTTAAAATTTCTGAGGTTAACAGCTAAACATTTATGCCCTTGTTTTTTTGCATCTTTAATGGGTTTGTAAGTAAACTTAATTTCATTTAAGTCTAGCTCCTTCGAACGAATCTTCCAGCTGTTCTTATCAGGAATTTTCGCTTCAAGAAGAGATTTGATGTTTAGCAGGGCATATTGCCTGAAAGCTTCAATATGAGTTAGTTCGGGCATCCATCTGGTACTGGGGACACCCTTTATTTCGACACGACTCCCCCCTCTACAGCTCACATTTGTATCTGCCCTGGTGGATCCTTTGCCTGTTTCAACTTTTCCGGTACTTCTGTTAAGAAACCTAATGTAATCAGCTCCTTCTTTAACTTCATCAGGATTTACAAAGTCTGGGTAGGTAACCGTTTCGATCAAAGGCATACCAAGCCTGTCAGTCTTAAAAGTTCTCCAGTGACCTATATCAGAGATTTCTCTACAAGAATCTTCTTCAATACTTAATTGAATAAGTCTGACTTTCTTGTTTTTAAGTTGGA
>CAZRPW010000115.1:0-14536 GCA_964601975.1 uncultured Bacteroides sp. | reverse complement strand
GCTCCTAGTGTTTTATACGCAAGTCAGAACTCAGCAGGAGAACAAAACGCCATCAAACTGAGGGTTTATGGCGAATATGGAGGTCTTGAGTTCAGTCAAATGGAACCAAACACCCTGATCATCAAGTGGCGGGATAAGCCCATGGAAGTGCGTCGCACCGGCACAGGCTTTGTCAGCAGCATTGCCGCCTACAACACCCGCACCCCTGCCGGTCACCCCGAAGGCTACCTGGAAGCCTTTGCAAACATTTACCGCAATGCAGCCACCTGCATTCAGCACATACTGGAGGGAACTGAGGCGCCCGAAGAAGCAAAGGATTTCCCATCTATATACGAAGGTCTGCGGGGGATGAAGTTTGTGGACAAGGCGGTGGAGAGTTCAGAAAAAGAAGGGTGGGTAGAGATTAGCAATTAGTAAATAGTAAATGGTAAATGGTAAATGGGTAAATAAAAAAGCAAATAGGTAATAGTAAATGGGTAAATGGGTAAATGGGTAAGTGGGTAAATGGGTAAATAGTAAATAGTAAATGGGTAAATGGGTAAATGGGTAAGTGGGTAAATGGGTAAGTGGGTAAGTGGGTAATAGTAAATGGGTAAATAAAAAAAGTAAAAAGTGGGTAAAAGAAAGGCCGGATCATGATGAATATGATCCGGCCTGTTTTTGTTTATCAGGATGAAATTACTCCACAATAAACCTGGCTTTTGAGATGCTTTGATTGCCGGTAAGATTGAACATGTATATACCAGGAGGAAATCCTGACACATCCAACTCAAACTTGTTTTCATTCGGGGAAAGTTCTGTATTAAAAATCACAGATCCACGTATATCCACCACAGTCAGAACAGCATATTCACCGGGAGTAAATTCTATGAACAGCGATTCGCTGGCAGGATTGGGATAAACCTCCAATACATCTGTTGAAAGACCATCCATCCCGGTGGGCAGAATACGCACACTGAAAGTCCTTACCTGCTCATCAATACCTCCATCTTCAGTCCCACCGTCATCCTGAACACGAACGGTAACCGTAGCAGTACCATCTGCACCAGGGGCCGGAGTATAAGTCAAACTCCCGCTGGTCCCGGATGTATAATTTACTGAAACTGACGGAAGCAAAGCCTGGTTGTCAGATTCCGCGGTAATGGATATGGTCTGTTCACCCTCATCACCATCTGTGATTCCCGTCAGGTTCACCAGCTGCTCACCGCTATCATTATAGATTGGATCGGGAGTAGATAAGGGATCAATTGTAGGTGCGTCGTTCACAGCTTTCACCTCCACAGAAAACGAGATGCTAATCTCTTCAGAAGGTGTTCCGTCATCCGCAACCGTAATTGTGATCACAGCTGTGCCACTGGCACCTGGCTCAGGCGTAAATACCAGGGTTCCAAATGGACTACCTGAAGTGTAATCAATACTCGGATTTGGTATCAGCATGATATCCGAACTCAATGCACTCAGTGTAAGAACCTGATCTTGTGCTGTATTACCATCACTTATTCCGCTCAGATTTACAGAAATATCACCGGCATCCTCGAGTAAATACAAATCAGTCAGGTCATCGATGGTTGGCGGGAAGTTCGTGTCTGAAACGATAATTGTGAAGCTTTTTACAGTAACACCCATGGGATCTCCGTCATCGGTCACAGTAAGTGTAATTAGCGCTTCTCCTCTTTCATCTGTTTCGGGTGTATAAGAAAGGGTTGCCGTGGTTTCTCCCTGTTCATAGCTGACCAGAGGATCGGCAATTAACGAAGGATTATTGCTTGTGGCCATGAAGGTCAGTTCCTGCTCAAATCCTTCACCATCGTCAATTCCGGTTATAGTCACTGTATGTGTTCCCGAATTTTCATCAATAATCTCATCAGGGATGTCATCCAGGCTTGGAGCCGGGTTAGAATTATCGCCATACAGGGTTACCACGCTGCTGGCGGGAATTAGCACAAGACCATCGGGACCAACCTGTCCCTGTAACTCACAATTTCTTGATTCGGAGGTGGTATAGACCTCCCATTGAGCTGGCAGTCCTTCTCCTGAAATCTCAAGACTCTGCACCTGGTCGGTATTATTATACAGAATGATTGACACCGTATTATTCTGCTCGTCGTTGAAGGCCATTACCGGTATGGCATCCGAACTTGCCTCAACCCTAACAGCACCGGGCCTGATGAATTTGTAATACTGTTTTGACACAAAATAGCGTGAAGTGGGACGGTTACCTGCAACCAATCCATATTCTGCTGAGCTTTCGGAAGTTGAAAAGCTCCAGAACACCCATGCACTTGATTGTCCGCAATTAAGTGCATTGAAAATATTACCCGCCAGGGTCATAGCTCCGTCCCAGCTATCAGCATGTCCTGAAGTCTCAGTCATCCAGGTTTTTCTCGGGAAGCTTCCTGCCTGGGCCCAGTCATAAATATTACCCCAATAATCACAACCTGCTCCACCAACGCTGGCCCCATCGGCATCATAGTTATGGATGGCTACGATATCGGCATACTTTTCAGCCTCAGGATCATTCAGAACTGCACTAATATAATCATCAATTGCTCCCTGGGCCGGCAGGGCTTCAGCCCAGAAAAGCTTCACATCACCATAACCTTCAGCCTCCAGCCTGGGACCAACCACCTTAATGATATCCCTGAACTCCGTAGGACTCACCTGGCAGGATGCATAAGGCTCATTAAACTGGGGTTCATTCTGCAGGCCTATTCCATAGATGTCTTTGCCTGTTTCTCTTTTTACAATTTTGATGTAGGCAAGGATCTCTTCCGCATACTCTTCATAATACAGGGGATCCAATTTGTTGTCTGCGGCATAAGTCTCCACACCATTTTCCCATTTATTGAGCTTCATCCAGCCGGCCGGACTCCACACTGTCAGGATAAATTTATCCACAAAGGGAGCAATGCGTTGCATATTTGAGATTGATATGGCATCCATATTAAATCCGTCAAGATTCAGGATATAAGGATCACTGTTATCATTTACTTCTTCAAATCCACCACCAATCAGACCAAACCTTGCCATGGACATACCTATGTCCTCCGCCAATGAAATAATGGTGTCGTTAGATACACCGCCAGAACCCATAAAAGCTCCAAAACCATCCATCTCCTGGTAGGTGGTTGAGAGATCTACAAGTACATCTGTTGCACTCGAAGCCTCAAGAGATGAAACCGTGATATCAAAGCTTTTAGTGAGAGGCTCTGAGCCACTGGCACTTGCAGTCAGCGTAATGCTAGCCTCACCTGTTGCACCCGGAACCGGCGTGAATTTCAGCGCTGCCATTCCATTCTCAACAGCTTCAACTACCGGATCGGGAATAAGCCCCGTATTACTGCTTGTGGCAATGATGCTGACTTCATTTAGCCCTTCTCCTCCATCCGAAATACCCTTCAGAGTGATGATCTGCTCCACGGCGTCCTTCACAATGGCATAATCCGGAATTTCATCAAGGGTTACGTTTGGAGCAACATAGGCTTTGTGCGCTTTTTCGCCAATCCGGAAATCATCAAAGAAAAAACTGCCCTGTAACAGGGGTGTATTTCCGCCCGGATCAAAATTAATCAGCAATGCCTTGATACGTGATATATCCACTTCGGTTCCGTCACCCTGCAATTGATAGCTGGGATCGGAATAATCAAAGTAGTATTCTGTAAATTCGCCAGTGACGGTGTGTCTGACAGTCTTAGCCGTATTGTAATGATTATAGGCATCCCAGAGAAAAATCAACATATCCTTTGGTGCCACATCAGTTTTCATGGTAATGCTTATATACGGGTTCTCTGAAAGATCCAGCTCATTGGTAAGGGAGAACCAGAGTCCGGCCCACTTATTATTGGTACGTGTTTTATCAATCTGAATCTCCATATATCCGTCCTGCTCTTTGCAAAGGTGGGTGTCCTCTCCCGGATCGCCCCAGTCGGCCGGCCATTGTGATCCCAGAATACCATCATTAAATTCATCTTCCCATCCACTGATGGGCTTCTCTCGCACCTCTATCTCAAAACTATAGTTCACAGATTCATCTCCGTTATTATCAATTGATCCTCCGTCATCTGCTACCTCAACTGTAATAACAGCCGTACCGGTTTGTCCCGATACTGAAGCATATGCCAGGGATCCGATCGAAGAACCCTGTGTATAAGTAATTACCGGATCCGGAATTAAAGCTGCATTAGAACTGGAAGCGGTGATTGTAAGACTTTGATCCTTATCATCATCACCATCGGAAATGCCACGCAGGGAAAGCTGTTGTTCCGGCTCATCCTGTAGTATTGACACATCTAGTAATGCATTCATAAGCGGTGGATTATTCACATCTGAATACACGTGAATATCAAAGTCCATTGTTTCAGTGTCCACACCGCCCGCAACTGTTCCTCCGTCATCCTGAACAGTGATCGTAACAGTGACCAAACCCACCTGGTCTGCCACCGGACTCACCGTGAGATTAGCTGAGAAATCGCCCGTATTATATTCCACCACGGGATCGGGCAGGATGGAAGGATCCGAGCTGCTGGCCGACAATGTTAAAACCTGCTTGTCGTTGGGATCACCATCATCCAATCCGGAAAGCAATATCTCTGTAGCCTGGTCATTCCTTATATTTTTAATACTAACCTGGTTGATTTTTGGAGCAGAATTTGGTTCCACAGTAATTTTAAAATCAACCACATTATCATCCTTGGCATTGCCACTGAGTGTAAGAGAAACAACTGCGCTTCCCGACTGGTCTGAGACGGGGGTATAGCTCAGGCTTCCTGTTTCATCGCCAGAGGTATAGCTCACAAGCGGATCTGGAATAAGACCCGGGTTTGAACTGCTAGCTGTAATTGTCAGCGGCAGATCTCCGGCAGCCCTGTCTTTAATGCCCCAGAGTCTTACATTTACTTCCGGAGCATTTATCCCATGAAACTGGTCCTCAATCTTAGCCATTGCCGGAGAAACAAGAGCCTGCTCGCCAATAAAGATATCATCGAAATATACGATGGCATTACATCCACTGGCTCCACCCGGATTAAATACAAAATTAAGTTTGCTGATCGAGCTAAGATCTACCCCTGCAACATCTCTGAAGTCAAATGTGTAGGTGGCATAGCCATCGGAGTGAACAATGGTCTGGTATCCTTCTCTTTCAGGATAGGAATAATTATTTCCAGTAAGATTATCCCAGACTGAAAAGTTCAGATTAAAATCCACATCAGTCTTTACCTTTAAGCTTACATAAGGGTTAGCACTAATATCCGTTGGAGTAAAATTGTACTCAAAACTATTCCAGGTTGAAGTCTTATGGGAAATAATCTGGAGCTCATTGCCGGTATTACTTAATTCATAATCGGCCTGACCTCCCCAACCGCTAATATCACCATCATTAAAATTTTCGCTGTGTCCCTGTCCGAATACACCAATGGGCGATAATAGAAGAATTGTAAATAAACTGCTTAAGAATTTCATGGGTTTGAATGGTTGGTTATCAAGAGGGCAAAGTAGCCATTTCTCTTTTTTTTCGGGAATATCAGATCCTAAAATATCCACCTTATGAAAATGGCTTACCAATTTGTTATTCTATTCTCCTTTTAAGGATATCCAAGCCTGATCTGTAAAACAATGAATCCTGTATCTCAGATAAAATAGTTAATTTCATTCTCTCAGACAAATCAAACCAGCATCATGATCCTACGTTCCACTTTCCTGCTGAATACACTCATTTTTTTAATTGTTGGAAGTTCTTCGGGTCAGGATATTCCGGCAGAAAGACAATGGTCGTCATACAGGGGGTATTATGCAAGCGGGGTTCTTGACAACACCTCACTCCCCGAAAGCTGGGATATTGCTAAAGGAAAAAACATCAGGTGGAAGGTCGATGTTCCCGGACTTGGACTGTCAGGTCCTGTAACATGGGGAGACAAAATCTTTCTTACTACTGCCATAAGTAAGTCCGACACCTCAAAACTCAGGGCAGGCGCTTATGTGTCCTCTGACCCCGTGGCGGATGAATCGGTTCATGATTGGAAGGTCTATTGCTACAATAAAAAGAACGGGAATATGATCTGGGAAAAAACTGCATATACGGGCGTGCCTAAGGTAAAGAGACATCCAAAATCAACGCATGCCAACTGCACTCCGGCAACAGATGGAAAGCACCTTGTAGTATTTTTCGCATCCGAAGGCCTGTACTGCTATAATATGGACGGAGCCTTGCTTTGGGAAAAAGATTTTGGCAAACTACATGCTGGGGCTTTCGCTGAAAACAGGGAGGCTATGGAATGGGAGTTTGCCAGTTCACCTCTGATTCATAAAGGGGTTGTACTGATTCAAAGTGATGTAAGAGGAGATTCCTTCCTGGCCGCATTTGATATCCAAACGGGGAAGGAAATATGGAAAAAATCAAGGGATGAGCACCCGGGATGGTGCACTCCAAATATTTATACCCATAAGGGCAGGGAGTATGTCGTAGTAAATGGATTCAAGCACCGCGGAGCATATGATTTCCTGACAGGCGACGAAATCTGGAGAATGTCGGGCGGAGGAGACATTCCTGTTCCTACACCCCAGGTTGGGAACGGACTTATATTTTTTAATAGTGCACATGGTCGCTATGCTCCCGTAATGGCCATAAAAACAAATGCAAACGGCGATATCACGCTTGAAAAAGGGGAATCTTCAAACGAATTTGTACAGTGGAGTAAAGAACGTGGAGGCTCCTATATGCACTCCCTCCTCCTCTACAATGAACACCTCTACAATGTTGGTTGGAATGGCTCGGTGGAATGTATGAATCCGGAAACCGGGGAAAGAATATACAAGGAAACCCTGGGGAAGGCAGATGCATTTATTGCATCACCTGTAGCATCAGACGGAAAAATATATGTTGTCAGTGATCATGGAATTGTCTATACATTGAAGGATGGTCCAGAATTTCAGGTGCTTGCAGAAAATAGGCTTGGTGATATCTGTATGTCAGTTCCAGCCCTCACAGATGACGCCATTTACTTCAGAACTCAAAACTCATTAATTGCTGTATCCCAAAAATAAAATAACATGAAACTTAGCAAGCTATTGACTATTTTGCCCGCACTTTTCGTGGCGCTCCTTTCGGTTCAGGCCCAGGAAAACCTAAATTATCAGAAACCCTCACAGGAGATCCTCGACCTTGTGGATGTGCCCCTGGCCCCGGTAGTAAGGCTCGACAACAACAAGGAATATATGGTGCTCATGTACCGTGATGCCTACAAATCCATCGAAGAGCTTTCCAAAGAGGAAATGAGACTCGGCGGACTCCGTATCGACCCGGTCACCAATATTGGCAGTCGCACACGCTATTATAATAATATTGAGATCAAGCATATTGCCGACAAAGCAGCCAGTATAAAGGCGGTTGTCGGACTTCCCGAAAAACCCCTGCTTGCCAATTTCACCTGGTCGCCCGATCAGAAGAAAATGGCCTTTACTCAAACCACCTCCACAGGAGTTGAACTATGGGTACTGGACATTACGAGTGCAAAAGCAACACGCCTGACCGATGCCACGGCCAATGCCAATACCGGGGATGTAATCAACTGGTTCGAGGACAGCAATGCACTGCTGGTAAAGATGGTATCTCCCAAACGCAAAGAACTCATCGATGTGGCCCATGCGGTTCCCAGTGGTCCCACCATCTCAGTGGCCGATGGGAAGAAGGCACAGAACAGGACCTACCAGGACCTGCTGCAAAACAAAAACGACGAGCATAATTTTGAGCAGCTGGCCCTTTGTGAAATTGTAAAAGTGTCGCTTGACGGATCCACTGAAACATGGCTGGAAAGCGCGATGTACAACAACATCTCTTTCTCCCCCGATGGAAGCTATGTATTGATCAGTACCATTGAGAAACCTTTCTCCTACCTGGTACCCTATCAAAGGTTCCCTTCGAAAAGCACCATCTACAGCAGTGATGCCAAAGAGATTGAAACCGTGCTTGAGGTTCCCCTCATTGAAGATCTTCCCCAGGGCTTTATGGCAGTAAGAAAGGGAAGACGGTCTCTTGGCTGGCGAGATGATAAACCTTCCTCCCTGGTGTATGCAGAAGCCCTGGACGGAGGAGATCCGGAAAATGAAGTCGATTACCGTGATGAAGTTTTTCAATTGGATGCACCCTTCAGGGGAGAACCCGTATCACTTATCAAAACCATCAATCGCTATGCCGGAATTCAGTGGGGAAATGAGCAAATGGCAGTGGCCACCGATTACTGGTGGAATACGCGCAACACCAAGGTATATTTATTCAATCCCGCGGATGCAGCGCAAAAAGCAGAAATCCTTTACGATCTGAACTACCAGGACCGTTATGCTGACCCGGGAAACCTGGTAACTGAAAGAAACCAGTGGGGAAGCTCTGTGATCAGCATGAAGGGCGACAAGGTTTTTTTGCTGGGTGATGGATTCACCAAAGAAGGACAGTTTCCCTTTCTCGACCAGCTTGATTTAAAGACAAAGGCCACAAAAAGGATCTACCAGTCGGAATACACCGACAAGCTTGAAAATCTGAGCGACTATGATCCGGGAAAGCGCCAGTTGCTGGTCCGAATCGAGTCTCCCACTGATTATCCCAATTACTTTTTCCGGGATATGAAGAAAAATAAACTCACCCGGATCACAAGTTTTGAGAATCCCTTTAAGAGCATCCAGGATGTACACAAAGAGGTGATCACTTATAAGAGAGACGACGGACTGGAACTCTCAGGCACGCTATACCTGCCTGTGGGTTATGACATTGAAAAAAAGGAGAAGGCCCCCATGATCCTCTGGGCCTATCCACGGGAATTTAAGGACAAATCAAGTGCCGGCCAGAACACCTCAAATCCCAACGAGTTCACCTACCCCTATTACGGTTCGGCCATCTACTGGGTGGCCAAAGGTTATGTGGTTCTTGACGGTGCAGCCTTCCCCATTGTGGGAGAAGGTGATGAAGAACCCAATGATTCATTCAGGGAACAGCTGGTGGCCAATGCAAAGGCTGCCATCGATGCAGTGGATGAAATGGGATACATCGACCGGAAGAAGGTAGCCGTCGGCGGACACAGCTACGGGGCCTTTATGGTGGCCAACCTCCTCTCCCATTCAGACCTCTTTGCTGCAGGTATTGCACGCAGCGGAGCCTACAACCGTACCCTCACACCATTCGGATTTCAGAGCGAGGAACGCAACTATTGGGAGGCTCCAGGCATCTATTATACAATGTCACCTTTTATGCACGCCGATAAAATGAAGACTCCCCTGCTGTTGATCCATGGGGAAGCTGACAATAATTCGGGGACTTACCCCCTGCAGAGCACACGCTATTTCAATGCGCTAAAGGGCTTAGGCGCCACTGTCCGCCTGGTGATCCTGCCCAAGGAGAGTCACGGTTATGCAGCCAAGGAAAGTATCCTGCACATGTTGTGGGAGCAAGATCAGTGGTTGGAAAAATATGTTAAATAGTAAATGGGAAATGGGAAATGGGAAATAGTAAATGGTAAATAGTAAGTGGTAAATAGTAAATGGGTAAATGGGTAAATGGGTAAGTGGGTAAGTGGGTAAGTGGGTATGAGATTCAAATATGTGATGATGGTAGTGATGACAGTAGTTTTAACAGGCTGTCCTCCACCCTGCGAATACAGGCTGATCGATTATGGCACTTTAAGTGAGGAGGCTATCAGCTGTTCGCCCTATATAGATGGAGACTCATACAGCTTCCTTCACTCGGGGGGACATAAGATTACTTTTCTTGCCAGCAGGGTCCGGGAAATAAGGCGCGAATACTGGGATGAATGCGTCGAGATGAGTCGTGAAACGGATGTTACCACCCTCAACCCTGACTATCCCCTTTTCCCTTGCCTGGTAGGGATTTACAAAACGGACACCTCCCGATTCGAATGCGTTATTTGGGCTGGAGGTTCCAGCTTCCCCTTTCCCCCCACAACTGGGATTGATAATGGTCACTCCTACTACGATTCAATTCAGATTGGCCAGAACTGGTACAGCGAGGTATACAAGATCGGGAACAGCTGGTGGGATGGAAATCCTGGTGGACAAATCCTGGCTGACAGCATCTATTACAATACATCACACGGGATTCTGAAGATCCTGATGACCAACGGGGAGTTTTATGAGATCACTGAATAAGCTGATATATGGGGCTATGGGGTTTTTCCTAATGGCCTGTGGGGGTGAAGGCGAGCACCCGCTTAAAACAGTATACTATTATCTTGAAGAGACCAATAAGGAATGGCTTGCACCCGACTCTATTCACGAAGTTTTCTACATGAAAGATTCTAATGGGATTTCGTCAAGCTTTTTGATGACCGGGAATCATGAAGATATGGGGAAAAGCTGGACCACCATCGCGGGCATCAATACCCGGACTTCATATACTGAAGAATGCTTCCAATCTTATAAATCGGGCTTTGGTATGGTCCTGGGGATGTCCATGCGGGCAAACAGTCCACCTCATGGGGACAATATCAATATTTCGCTTGAACAGGTGGGCTTCTCCTATGACTTTGATTTTGAAATTGTGCACAGCCTGGATACGCCCTTTGGGTACAAGAGCCTGCTGATGACGGACAAAGGTTATGAGGTGCACAATGATGGAGAAGTTTTGTCAACTGTTGAAATACTAAACTCACTGGATACAGAATATGAAACCTACCATGATGTACTTCACTTCACCTTCAAAGACTTCGTTGATCAGTGGACTGACTTTACAGTTACAGACATCTATATGGCCCGGGGGATCGGACTCGTAAAATATACCCTGGCCAATGGAATATGGGCAGAAAGAAGCGAATAGGCAGGAGCCAGTGTACAGTACTTAGTGCTTAGTGCTTAGTGCTCAGTGCCAAGAGCCCACAGGATCCCGCCACGAAGGTGGTCCACAAAAACAGGATCCTCGTAGAACCATGGATCGTGACCCAGGGCCGTGTACCACTGTCGGCCTCCTTCAAACTGGTGACACCAGCATAGGGGAAAGAGCTGACCAAAGGTCTCGCCCGGATACTCACCCTTGTTTTCATCCTCAATGGTACCCAAATCCACCGAAAGCAGTACATGAATATCGGGATTTAAATGGTAGGAATAATAGCACTCATCCTTGACAGTCCACCTCCCGGGCAAATGAGAAGTTGAAGGATGATTTGGATCTGTCACCAGCACATCAAACTCCTGGTGCGGTGGATGACGTAAAAACTTTCCTCCCACCATGGAACAATACCAGGGCCAATCCCTTTCGGTTGCATTGGAAGAGTGAATGGCCGCAAACCCTCCTCCGCCTCTTATATATTCCTGGAAGGCCTTTTTCTGCGCATCTGTATCAAATCCTTTGTTATTGGTATTGGAGAATACCAGGGCATCAAATCGGGCCAGATTTTCAGGAGTAAATACACCGGGATCGTCCGAGACCTCGGTAAGGATCCCTTCCTCGGTACAAATCTTTTCAAGTGCTGCTACACTGGCAGCAATATTCTCATGCACATAACCTTCACCGTTCTTGGTATATATTAATACCCGTTTTTGATTTGTCTGACAGGAACTTAAACCCAGCATAAGCACGCAAATTACGATGGGGATTAGTACAGCTTTTTTCATGATTTAAGATTGAACCTATGATACTCCAAGATAAATGATTTATTTATGCTCCAGTTGATCTTTTGAGGGAAGAGGCGGAAAGACCTTGTGGGGTTCAATCTGGTACCAGTAGGCCACAGAGGCGATATCGCTTCCCTGTTTCTGATAACGTCCCCCGCTGAGCCAGCCCAGGTCCTGAATGGTAACGCGCAGATCCTTCTCAAAACGGATGGGGTCGGTAATGTGCCAGCGATATAGACCAAAACGGGTATTGGCCTGGTAGGTACCATCGGGTCGGATCACCTGGTGCAAGCCCGAATAAGGGGTGGAAAACTCCTTGTACTGACCTCCCACATCAAAATTATAGGAGCCGCAGAAATAATCCTCTGCTCCCGTCCCGCATATGGTAGGAAAATCCTTATCCCCATCCATGAAAAATTTTATTTCCCCTTCTCCCCACCATCCATTGTTATTCACCTGCCATGCCAGGTAAGTTCCAACATACTGTCCTTTACCCTGGATATTGTCTACGATTGTATAGGCCTCCTTGTCACGATCAGGGTCCGGACGCCTGAACTGGGCATGGAAATATGCTGCATCGTCGGGTACATCGGTCAGCACATAATCCACCTGGTAATACAATCGGGTGGCTTTCACATCGATGTTCTCCATTGTAATTCTACACTTCTTACGAAAAGGCATCTGCCAGTAGCAATTGAAGGCCCTGCCAGGATTTACACAAACCGCAAGGGAATTAAGGTGGGCATACTCACCCCAACCCATTCCAAAAAAATCCCCCACAGGAACCTCTATGGAAGGTTCCTCCTCATCATCCCAGTAAAATCTCATGATGTAGAATCTCCAGTTTCCGGTTGGGGTCAGCCAGATGTGCTGGATGCAACCAGGACCCTCCATCTCTGCCATTGTAAAAGTTTCACCTGGCTCTATGATTACATAGGGACTTACCTTATACCCTCTCCCCAGTTCCCTGGCCTCATGGGAAGCTGCACCCTCACCCAGTTCAGCCATTCCTCCCCTTCCCTTTTCACCTGTAAAATTTTCCGGGGATATACTGCGGGTTTTTGCATCCGACACCCTGTAAAGATTAGAAAGATTGTTATCAAGTCCGCTGAATTTCTGTGCCAGCAATCCAGTTTGCACGAATGAAAGGACCAGCAGGATAAGGAGACTTCGTTTTTTCATGCCTTTGGTTTTAGAAACTATTGAATGGCTTAATTTAACAATTATCTTTCAATCATATTCAAGACAGCGCATTTTGTCCGGGAAAGATGTATTGTTACATTCGTAATATCATTATGCCTTTTAAACCCTTCAGAGACGATGAAACAAGACCCCAAAACTGGATTTGCAATTCGTAATTATCACAATGTTTCGGATATCTATCAGCGCATCGGGAAACTGGTAGATCATCCCATCCGACCCATTAAGCGGGACGAGATGCAGAAGTATATGGATGGTTTCGAAAAAAAGTATGCATCCTCGAAACCGGTAATTGAAGAGGCGAAAAATTACATACCCGGAGGAGTACAGCATAACCTGGCTTTCAACTATCCCTTCCCCATCGTTTTTGACCGTGCAGAAGGCGCCTACCTCTATGATAAGGATGGAAACAGGCACATCGATTTCCTGCAGGCAGGAGGCCCCACCGTGCTGGGCAGCAACTACCCTGCCGTGAAGGAGAAGATGCTGGAGTTGATCAACACCACCGGTCCCTCGACCGGATTATTCCATGAATATGAATTAAAGATTGCCAAATTCATCTGTGAGCATATACCAGGCGTGGATATGTTCCGTATGCTGGGCAGCGGGACCGAAGCCTGTATGGCTGCCATCAGGGTTGCAAGACTGGCTACGGGTAAAAAGAACATTATCAAAATGGGCGGTGGTTACCATGGCTGGAGCGACAGCCTGGTCTACGGCTTAAGAGTACCCGGAACCGGGGGCTTTGATGCCCATGGCATCCCCAGGGCCAGCAGGAAATATACCCAGGAAGCCTTCCCTAATAATATCAAATCTCTGGAACGCAAGCTTCGCGCAAACCGTCTGAAAGGACAGGGTACTGCAGCCGTTATCGTGGAGCCCATGGGCATTGAGAGCGGCACCCGGCCCGTAGATTACGAGCATAATAAGCAGATAAGGGCACTTTGTGATAAATACGGAGCACTGTTGATCTTCGATGAGGTGGTCACTGCTTTCCGTATCGGACTCAGTGGAGCACAGGGATATTTTGGAGTGACACCCGACCTCACTGTATTTGGTAAAGTGGTAGCAGGGGGCTACCCGGCTGCAGGCGGACTGGGAGGATCTCGTGATCTGATGGAATACCTGGCAGCCGGACTGCAGACCGGGAAGAAAAGAGCCATGGTCGGAGGCACTATGGCTGCCAACCCCCTGAGTTCTGCAGCCGGGTATTATACCCTTGTGGAGATTGAGAAAGAAAATGCCTGCGCAAAAGCAGGGGCCGCTGGTGATCGTCTTACCATTGGCCTTCAAAAACTCATTGAAGACTATAAGCTTCCCTATGTCGCCTATAACCAGGGATCGATCTGTCACCTGGAAACCACAGGAACGATGTTTCTTCCAATCAATATGAAGAAGATCTGGACCATTCCTAAAACCCTGAAGGAGATCAAAATCCGCAAACACATGATGGAAGAGATGGGTGCCGCCTATATGATGGAGGGGATTGTTACCCTGGCAGGGAGCCGGATGTACACCTCCATGGCTGATACAGACGAAGTGATCGACGATGCATTGCAAGGGTTTGAAAGGGTCTTTAGGAAAATGTAAAATGGTGAATGGTGAATGGTGAATGGTAAATGGTAAATGGTAAATGGTAAATAGTAAATAGTAAATAGTAAGTGGGTAAGTGGGTAAGTGGGTAAGTGGTAAATAGTAAAAGGGTAAATAGTAAAAGGGTAAATAG
>CAZRPW010000114.1:0-15064 GCA_964601975.1 uncultured Bacteroides sp. | reverse complement strand
AGCTATTTGCAATAAACAATAATATCCCCAACTTTACCTTAGCTAAGACTAATATGAATCTGCACAAAAATAGAGTCAATCATCTGAAGTTCCTGGAGCCACTCATTTCTGTGGTATTCTGGCTCCTGATGTTTTTGTCGCCACTGTTCTTCGGAAATTTTGAAAATGGCATAGAATGGGAACATATTCTCAAAACCTGGAGGTCCTTCATTCCCTTCCTGGCGCTTTTCCTGATCAACCGCTTTGTGTTCCTTCCCTATTTCTTCTTTCGCGGAAAGCGGTGGCTCTATTTCGTCAGCAATGTGGTTTTAATCTTACTCCTGGCCATCGGGATGCATTTCTTCAGAACCCTGGTGATCCAACCCCAGCTTCAGGAAATGCACGGGGAAGCCATGGCCCCACCACATCAACTACCCCTGGAACACAGACCCCCTCATGCCGGCGAAAGGCCTCCCCATTCGGGAGAAAGGCCTCCCCATTCGGGCGAAAGGCCTCCCCATTCGGGCGAAAGGCCTCCCATGATTCAGGAAAATACATTAGCCCCGGGAGGACACGTAGGCCTGCCCCCTAAACAGGGGCCTCCCATGCAGCTTCCTCCCTTTGTAAGCTTTATGGTAGTTTCTTTTTTGATAATTGGATTTGATACGGGATTGATGATCTCTGTAAAATGGGCACAATCAGAACAGAAACGGATGCGTGCCGAAAAAGAGAGTGTGGAGTCGCAACTTGCATTTTTGCAAACTCAGGTGAGTCCCCATTTCTTTATGAATACCCTGAATAACATCCACGCCCTTATTGACATTGACACCACCGAGGCCAAAGAGTCCATCATCAAACTTTCAAAACTGATGCGTCACCTGCTCTATGATTCACAAGTGGAGAGAATTCCCCTTAAAAAAGAGATTGAATTCATTCAGAACTATGTGGAACTGATGAAGCTGAGGTTTTCAGATAAGGTTAAAATTAATCTGCACATTCCTGATCAGATTCCTGACAAATCGATTCCTCCCCTGCTTTACACCTCCTTCGTTGAAAATGCCTTTAAGCATGGCATCAGCTACCAGGAAAGCTCCTTTATAGATATCAGCTTTTCAAACGGATCCAATCAACTCTCTTTTACAATTCGTAACAGCAATCCCGGAATAAAGAAAGAGGAGGGCCCTTCGGGAATCGGAATTGAAAACTCCCGAAAGCGCCTCGATCTCATCTATGGCGATGATTATATCCTGGAAATTAACGAAAGCTCCGAAGATTTTACTGTAATCCTGAAAGTCCCCGTATGATACGCTGCATTGCCATTGACGATGAACCCCTGGCCTTAAAACAGATGGTCGGCTATATTGAAAAAACGCCTTTCCTCGAACTGGCTGAAAGCTTTGAAAGTGCCCTGCAGGCCATCTCATGGATACAGGGAAACCAGGTGGAACTGATGTTCGTGGATATCAACATGCCTGATCTCAACGGGATGGAATTTGTAAAATCCCTTAACAATCCGCCCGGGGTGATCTTCACCACGGCCTACAGTGAATATGCACTGGAAGGCTTCCGGGTAGATGCCATCGACTACCTGCTTAAACCCATCGGCTATAGCGACTTTTTAAAGGCTGCAGAAAAAGCACTTGAAAGAATCGGGAAAAAGGAAGGATCGGCATCCCAGGTTGAAAGCGATGAGAAATTTCTCTTTGTGAAATCAGAGTACAAGATTCTAAGGATTAAGCTGAACGACATCAAGTATATAGAGGGAATGCGCGAGTATGTCCGCATCCACATCGAAAACCAGCGTCCGGTGATGGCCCTGATGAGCATGAAGAAAATGGAGGCCTTCCTGCCCCGGCAAGACTTTATGCGGGTACACCGTTCCTACATTGTGAATCTGGGGAAAGTCAACTCCATCGAACGCATGAGGATCCTCTTCGAGCCCGATATCCGCATCCCTGTCAGCGAACAATATAAAGTGGCCTTCCAGGAGTATCTGGATAAGAATTTCCTGATTTGATGTATCTTGATACTCCTTTTATTAAAATAAACAAACATGAAACGATCAAGTAAGGTAATAAACAAGGCCGGAGAAATGGAATGGGAACCACTTGGAGCCGGGCTCTCACGTCAGATTCTTGGGTGGGATAATCAAATCATGATGGTCAAAGTTAAATTTGAAAAAGGAGCTGAGGGAGCTCCTCACCAGCATTTCCATACCCAGACCACTTTTTGCCACAGTGGGAAATTTGAATTTACAATCGATGGAGAAAAACATGTGATCGGACCAGGAGATGGGCTATATATCGCGCCCAACCTGCTCCACGGAGCTGTGTGCCTGGAACCTGGAGTGGTACTGGATGTGTTTAGCCCGGTTCGGGAAGACTTTCTGGACGGATCTGTGCCCTCTTACCTGGCCGGAAAAGATTAAGCGTTTATTTTCAGCTGTTCAGCTGCATATATTTCTCGGCCTGCCGAACCATGTGGGCTGAACCTACAAAGAAGGGAACCCGCTGGTGAATGGATTGGGGTTGAATCTCCAGAATCCGGTTCCCCATCCCGTCTGTGGCCATTCCCCCTGACTGTTCAGCCAGGAAGGCAATGGGATTACACTCATAAGTGAGTCGGAGTTTTCCATCAGGATGGGCATTGGATTGGGGATATATATAGATCCCCCCCTTCAGCATGTTCCGGTGAAAATCCGAAACCAGCGAACCAATGTACCTGGATGTATAAGGACGCCTGGTGGGCAGATCAATCTCCTGGCAATACTTGATATACTGCTTAACACCCGGGGGGAAATTCAGGTAGTTTCCCTCATTAATCGAATAAGTATTCCCTAGCTCCGGCGTTATAATATCGAGGTGCGACAGGAAAAATTCCCCAATGGAAGGATCATAGGTAAAGCCGGTAACTCCCAGTCCTGTTGTATAAACCAGCATGGTTGAAGAGCCATATAACACATACCCGGCAGCAACCTGCTTGGTCCCGGGCTGCAGGAAATCCTCATCAACAGAGGGCGAGCCCACCTCTGAAAGCCTCCGGTAAATTGAAAAGATCGTTCCTATGGATACATTTACATCGATATTTGAGGATCCATCCAGGGGATCCATACATACAATGTATTTACCCTCCTTCGACAGATCACTCTCAAAGGAGACCACATCTTTCTCCTCCTCTGTGGCCAGTCCGCATACCTCAATGCTGGATCCCAATACCATTTTAAACTGCTCATTGGCAAATTCATCCAGCTTCTTCACCTGCTCCCCCTGAATATTCTGAGTACCTGTTTCACCGAGAATATCGGCCAGTCCGGCCATACTTACCTCCCGGTTCACAATCCTGGCCGCAATTACAATATGACTCAGGAGGCGTGTCAAATCGCCGGTTGCATAAGGAAAAGCATTTTGTTGCTGAACAATAAATTCATTCATAGTCAGCGCCCTGAATTTCTTACCCATAGCAATTAAACTATTGATTGTCTTATAAAGATAAAACCATTTTGCCTGAAAATGGTTGATATCTATGTGTCTCAGAGCAGTCAGACTACACTTTCTGTATGGCGCTTTTTTACTAAGTTTGCCACCGCAAAAGCCTATGATTAAGAATCCATATCCATCCCATCCTCATTTCAGGGGGCTGACCGACTTGCTTCGTGAGGAGCATTGCTCCGTCCAGTACCTAGAGGGATTGGCCGGGTCGGCCCGTTCGGCGCTGATCCAGGCCTGCCTGGGCGAGCTAAAGGGGGCACACCTGATGATCTTTAACGACAAAGAGGAGGCTGCCTATTTCTATACCGACCTGGTGACCCTTGAGGGTACCCCCGAGCGCACCCTTTTCTTTCCTTCATCGTATAAAAGATCGGTCCAGTACCAGCAGACCGATGAAGCCAATATCATCACCCGGACCCAGACCCTGAGACGGCTCTCGGAACGAAGGGTGGCAAGCTTCATCATCACCTATGCCGAGGCCCTGGTAGAGTCGGTCGTTACAAAAAAACAGCTGGGGAAAACCACCCTGGAAGTCAGAAAGGGAGAGAAAATCGATATGAGCTTCCTGGAGGAGGTGCTGCAGACCTATGGTTTTCAGCTGGTGGATTTCGTATATGAGCCTGGACAATTCTCCATCCGCGGGGGGATTGTGGATGTATTCTCTTATGCATCAACGCACCCCTGCCGGATCGACTTTTTCGACGATGAGGTGGACTCAATCCGAATCTTCGACACCGATTCTCAGCGTTCCCTGGAGACGGTTAAGAAAGTAAACATCATTCCCAATCTCCAATGGGAACATGAGTTGGGTGAAAAACGAATTTCTTTCCTGGACTACATTCCCACGGGCACTACACTATGGCTGGATAATCCGGACCTGATCGGCGAGCAGGTACAATCACTCTATGATAAAACAGAGTTTGATGCGAACGATCAGCACCCGGTCAGCAAGGAACGTTTCCTGGTCCCCGGAACCAAGATCAACGAACAGATGGAGCGATTCAGGCAGGTGATTTTCGGGGTACATCTCCATCAGCCTGACGAGCAGGTCTGGCAGTTCAACACTGCTCCTCAACCTGCATTTAACAAAAACTTCGAACTACTTGTTACGGCCATGAAGGAGCAGTCGGCCGAAGGGCTTATCAATTTCATCCTTTCGGAAAATGAGAAGCAGCTCGATCGGATGAAGGCAATTTTTACAGAGATTGATCCCGAGCTCCAGTACCAGGCCGTTTGCAAGACCCTTCATGAAGGCTTTACCGATCACGATCTCAAAATCGCCTATTATACCGACCACCAGATATTTGAGCGCTACCACAAATTTCGTTTCCACGACCGGTTCAGCCGAAAGGAATCCCTTTCTGCAAAGGAACTCATCGGTCTTAATCCGGGCGACTACGTGGTGCATATCGATCATGGAATAGGGATTTTCGGCGGACTGGAAAAGATTGACGTGAATGGAAAGATGCAGGAGGCCATCAAGTTGGTATACAAGGATAAGGATGTCCTTTATGTGAACATCCACTCCCTTCACCGTATCTCAAAGTACAAGGGAAAGGACACCGGTCCGCCTAAAATATACAAGCTGGGTACCGGTGCCTGGCAGAAACTGAAAAACAATACCAAGAAGAAGGTGCAGGATATTGCCAGGGAGCTTATCCTGCTATACGCCAAGAGGAAAAGCCAGGAGGGCTTTGCTTTTTCGGCCGATACTTATCTTCAGCAGGAGCTTGAGTCTTCCTTTATATATGAGGACACCCCCGACCAGTTAAAAGCCACCTCTGATGTGAAAGCCGGCATGGAGGCAAAGTTCCCTATGGACAGACTGGTGTGTGGTGATGTGGGATTCGGAAAAACCGAGGTGGCCATCCGTGCGGCCTTTAAGGCAGTTACCGACAGCAAACAGGTGGCAGTTCTGGTTCCCACCACCGTTCTGGCCTTCCAGCACCACAAAACTTTCAAAGAAAGATTGAAAGGTTTACCCTGCACGGTCGATTACCTGAGTCGCTTCCGAAGCGCCGCCGAGCAACGAGATATAAAAAACAGGCTGAAGGAGGGTAAAATAGACATCCTGATAGGTACCCACAAACTGGTGAGCAAGGAGATTGAATTTAAAGACCTTGGACTTCTTATAATCGACGAAGAGCAGAAATTCGGCGTAAGCGTGAAGGAGAAACTGAAACAGCTGAAGCTGAACGTAGATACACTCACTCTCACTGCAACTCCCATTCCCCGGACCCTGCAGTTTTCCCTGATGGGTTCCAGGGATCTCTCCATCATCAATACGCCACCACCCAACCGCCATCCCATTATCACCGAACTTCATCCCTTCAATGAAGAAATTATCAGGGAGGCCATCGAGTATGAGGTAAGCCGGGGCGGACAGGTCTTCCTGATTCATAACAGGGTACAAAATATAATGGAGATCAAGGAGATTGTTGACCGGGTACTCCCGGGTGTACGATCGGTTGTAGCCCATGGCCAGATGGAAGGGAAAAAGCTGGAATCGGTTATGCTGGATTTTATGCAGGGAGACTTTGATGTGCTCATTGCCACTACAATTATTGAATCCGGTCTCGATATTCCCAACGCCAATACAATAATTATCAACAATGGTCACCAGTTCGGACTGAGTGACCTGCACCAGTTGAGAGGACGGGTCGGCAGGTCCAATAAAAAGGCTTTTTGCTATATTTTCGCCCCCCCCATTACCCTGCTCTCAACGGAGGCAAGAAGAAGGCTGAAAGCTGTAGAAGAATTCTCAGCACTGGGAAGTGGTTTCAACATCGCCTTGCAGGACCTTGATATCAGGGGCGCCGGAAACCTGCTGGGCGGCGAACAGAGCGGTTTCATTGCTGATATTGGCTTCGAGACCTACAACCGTATCCTCAATGAAGCGATCCTGGAGCTTAAAGAAAATGAATTCAGCGGCCTTTATGACAAACCCGTCGAAAAGCAAAGCGAACAGATTGTTTACACACCTGATTGCCATATCGATACTGACCTGGAGCTCCTCTTCCCCGACCACTATGTATCCAATATTAGCGAAAGGGTGGAACTCTATCGAAAACTGGATGGTATTTTAGATCAGGAATCGCTCCTGGCTTTCAGGGAAATGCTAAGCGACCGCTTTGGCCCCCTGCCCTCTCCCTCTGAAGATTTACTGAAGGTGGTGGAGCTTCGCTGGCTTGCCAAACAGCTGGGTGTTGAAAAGATTATATTGAAAAAGAACATCCTGATCACGTATTTTGTAAGTAATCCTGATTCACCTTTCTATCGTTCCAACAGGTTCAAAGAGGTGATTGGGAACATCCAGGCTCACCCGAGGATCTTCAAAATGAGAGAAGACCAGGAAAAACTGAGCCTGAGAAGCGACCATGTAGGGTCCATTAATGAAGCCTGCAAGATCCTTCAGAAACTGGGTAATACAAATACCAATGAACCTCGTACTCGACCTGGGGAATAGTTTTGGCAAGATTGCGGTCTGCCAGGGTACCAAAGTGGTAGAATCAGCACTATATGAAAAAATTACAAGCCGGGAAATTGCATATTTTCATGCCCGCTACAAGGACTTAAAAGGGGTGATTATCTCCTCGGTAGTGAACGACTCAAGGGAGATGATCGACTACCTTAGGAGTCTCTTCCCCAAATGCATAGAGCTTGACCACCATACAGCCATTCCACTGCTAAACCGTTACCGTACACCCGACACCTTAGGTTACGACCGGATCGCAGCAGCTGTGGGTGCATATACGATTTGCCCTGAAAAAAACGTTCTGGTAATAGATGCCGGTACGGCCATTACCTACGATATGGTTACTGCAGGTGGCGAATACCTTGGGGGAAATATCTCACCAGGTATGGAAATCAGGTTTAAATCCCTGAACAGGTATACAAATCGTTTACCTCACCTGGAGCGACCCGAGGAGAAACCACCCATGTTGGGCAGTAGTACTAAAGAGGCCATACAAGCCGGTATTGTAAACGGAATCACGTACGAACTGGATGGATTTATAGGGGCCATGGCAGAGGGCTACACGGACTTACAAGTAGTTTTAACTGGTGGAGATGCAAAATACTTTGAGGGCAAATTAAAAAGTAGCATCTTTGTGGACCTTAATTTAAACCTGATCGGACTTAACAGAATACTGGAACACAATGCATCTGAGGAGATATAGCTTATTAATTTTAGCGCTGCTTACCCTAATACCCCTGTACAGTCAGTTTAACACCTATTCACCCTATACCCGTTTTGGCTTAGGTGATCTGGCAAAGAATGGCTTCGCGCAAAACCAGGCCATGGGAGGAACGGGAATAGCCATTCACGAGGGTAATCGCATCAATTACCTGAATCCGGCAGCATCATCCGCCCTTGACAGTATGTCTGTATACTTTGACTTCGGGGGAAATGTTTTTTTCAACCAGTATCTGACAGCAGGGGATGAAATCACTGACATGTCCAACTCCTGGTGGAATATGAATTTGCACCATGTGGCATTTGCTTCATCCATGGGAAAGTACATGGCGATTTCTGCAGGGATTGTTCCCTTTAGCAGTATTGGTTATAGCATAAAACAGGAATATAACGATTACACAACCGGCAGTGCCATGGATACTTATTATTCAGGCGATGGAGGGATCATGAACTTCTACCTTGGAACTTCCGTAAAACTGTTTGACCGGTTGGCTGTGGGCGTGACCATGAATTACCTGATGGGAAAACTTACAAGAGACAGGCAGGTGAGTTTTCCAATGAACAGCAGCTATTCCAGCTCATCCTCAGAGGAGCGCTTCGATATCAGGAAACCGGTATTCAGCTTCGGGCTTCAATATAAAGAAGTGTTTGAGGATAAATTCTTCTTCTCATTGGGAGCCACCTATGATCTGGCAACCGACATCAATACAGAACTGCAATACGATATTACAAACGCTATCTATCCATATGGTGAAATTGAACTGGATTCGGTGACAAGCATTACACCGCAATATGTGCTGGCAGCAGATACTGTGATGAGTTTTTTCACCATGCCCCAGAAAGTCGGCCTTGGATTTGCCCTCGGAATTCCGAACAAACTGATTGTAACGGGAGACTATATTATGCAGGATTGGAGTGATGCACTCTCAGGAAACAATTACAGGACTGCCCCGGCCAGTTCTTTCCACTTTGGAACAGAGTATACTCCTGACAATGAAGCCCTCAGAGGCTATTTCAAACTGGCCACCTATCGTCTGGGGGCCTATTATTCCAACAGCTACCTCTCGGTTCTGAAGAGCGGATCACAAGCCAGCGATGCTGATGGATTTTACCAATTGAACGATTATGGCATAACTTTTGGACTAGGCTTACCTGTAAGATCCATAAGATCGAGCATTAATGTGTCTTTCACTGCCGGTACAAGGGGTACCACAGCGTACAATTTAGTGAAAGAAAATTATGGAATTATTACATTTAATGTAACTTTGCACGATCTTTGGTTTAGGAAAAGAAGATTTGAATAAAACAGGTAATAATTTAGCAGTATGAAAACGAAAGCCCTCAGATCCATAGTATTGACTACAATATCCCTTTTGTTTGTCCTCCCGGCAATCTCGCAAAAAGGAATAGAGGACGGATCAAAATACGGAAAAGGTCAGGACAGTATAAACTGTATCAAAAACCTCTCACTCTACAAGGAATTTTTCAAACACAGTAATTACAAGGATGCGATCACTCCCTGGAAAGCTGTTTTTGGCGAGTGCCCGGGATCCAGTGAGAAGATGTATGTGGAAGGTGTGAGTATGTACAAAAACTTTATTGAATCTGCTCCCACACCTGAACGTCGTCAGGAGATGATCGACACCATGATCCTTATTTACGAGCGTAGAATGGAGTATTTTCCTGAACGCAGCGGAAGCGTACTTGGAAGAGAAGGTATTGATCTTCTACGCTACAGCAGATCGGATATTGAGTCCATGCAAAAAGGATATGCACTTCTGAAAGAGAGCATCGAACTTGAACAGAAGAAAAGTCGTGACGCGGTACTGGTTACATTTGTAAATGCGAGTATCACCCTGAACAAAGCCGACAAGCTGGACGACAACCAGGTTATCGAGGACTACTTCACGGTTACAACCATAATTGACCATCTGCTGTCAAAGGGTTCAAGGTGGAAAAAGGCAAAGGAAAATGTGGATGACCTGATGCTGAATAGCGGACTACTCACCTGCGACGCACTGAACAGGTATTTTGAACCCCAGTACGAAGCCAATAAGGATGACCAGGTATTCCTTGAGAAACTTATAAATTTCTATACGGAATCCGGTTGTGACAGAACAGATCTTTACGTGGCTGCATCGGAACAGATGTATGTAATTGAGCCCGGGCCAAAATCAGCCCACCAGCTGGCCAGGCTGTTTATGATCAGAAGCGACTTTCCCAAAGCAGCCATATATCTGAAAGAAGCTGTTAAAGGCACCGACATCGACAATGCGACAAAAGCAGAATGGTATTTCGAACTGGCCGTTGTTACCCGTGCCCAGGAGAAATATTGTGAAGCCATCGAACATGCAAGGGAAGCCATTGTCCTTCAAAGTAATTATGGTAAAGCCTATCTACAGATAGGAGATTGCTACATTTTCGCCCGTGAATCACTGGGTGATAGCTTCGAACAAAGAACAGCTTACTGGGCTGCAGCTGATAAATATGCTAAAGCCAAGGCTGTGGATCCATCGGTTTCCGAAGAAGCAAGCCAGAAAATGAATGATGCTGCAGCTCAATTTCCCGACCATGAAGAGGTCTTCTTCCGTGACATGAATGACGGAGACTCCTACCAGGTGAAAGGCTGTATCAACGAATACACTACTGTTAGATCAAGAAAATAAGAAATACTGATTATACAGAAGAAAAGGGCGTCTTAAGGGATGCCCTTTTTGCTATTAGGGATATTTTCTCCCCACGTGGTTATTTCTGTCTTGGCGGAAAAAAACCGAGCCTGCGAGCTCAGCATTAGCTAATCCCAGAGCATTAGCTAATCCCAGGTGGCTTCAAAAACATCCCTAATACATCCAAGTAAAGCCTTAAGCAGATAATAAAAATAATTTTAAGACGCTCTCTTTCATTATATTTGTACCCATGTGCAGGAAAGCACCCTATATAATCACAGTAATGTTGTTCTCTCTCTGGCTCTCCAGCGGATGTGAGAATGATATTGAACGGATCAATCTGCTGACAGGTGATACAGAAACACCAGCTGTTAGTGGCACCAATGTGAAGGTTATATACAGTGATTCGGCAAAGGTGAAAGTTCAGATCCTGGCCCCGGTCTATAAAAGCTTCCCCAACGCGGAAAGGCCCTATATGGAATTCCCCGAGGGTATGGAGGTCTACTTCTATGATGACAGTCTGAAAATCGAATCTGAAATCCGATCTGATCATGCCATATATTACACGGATGACAGGCTCTGGCATGCCACCGGCGATGTGATGGCCCACAATCTTACAGATGGAGATGCTCTGAACACCGAGGAGCTATTTTGGGACGAAGAGAAACAACTGATCTACTCGAATGTCTATACCCGAGTTCAAAATGAGGGTAATATTCTTTATGGCAAGGGAGGCTTTGAAGCGCAGCAAAACCTGGACAACTGGTCTCTTAAAGGGACCAGCGGTGAAATTGTAGTACCAGATGAGGAATAAAGCAACAGCCTTTTTTGAGGTTCTCTGGTTTGTCCTGGGTGGACTTATGTTATTCATTGCGGTGGACGTAAGCCTGAGCAGCGGGATTAAAGATAGCTGGTACTACTTCGTTTTTGCCATCCTTGCCCTGGGCATGTACCTGATGAGAAGAAATACGCGTATAAAACGTCCCTAAATATTCCGATTTGCTACCATTCATCCTCATCCTCGTTTCCATTCTTTTCTCGGCCTTCTTTTCCGGGATGGAAATTGCCTTTGTATCGGCCAACAAATTACGTATTGAAATTGACCGTAAGCAGGAAAAATTTCTTTCGGGAATTGTATCTTTTTTTACAAAAAATCCCTCAAGATATATTGCCACGATGCTGGTGGGCAACAATATTGCCCTGGTCATCTATGGAATTGCATTTGCACAAATGATGGAAGAACCCATTCGAAATCTGATTGGAAACGGATCCAATGCCACTGTTCTTTTAATCCAGACATTCATCTCGACACTTATAATTCTGCTCACCGCCGAGTTCCTGCCAAAAACTGTTTTCAGAATAAATCCCAACAATTCTCTACGGCTTTTCAGTGTTCCAATCCTGGTGTTTTATGTACTTCTCTATCCGATAACTATTTTTACGATTGGCATCTCTAATTTCACCATGAGATATCTACTGAGAATAAGGCCCGACAGCACTTCAAAAGTGCCTGTTTTTAATAAAGTGGACCTGGACCACTTTATTACGAATATCCAACCGGAGCCGGAAAATGGTGGCGAAGAAATTGAGGATCTGAAAATCTTTCAAAATGCCCTTGAGTTTTCAGGTTTGAAAGTAAGGGATTGCATGATTCCCCGAACAGATGTCATCGCACTTGAGGCAGATATTTCCATGGAGGATCTGGCCATGCGTTTTGTGGATACCGGACTCAGCCGGATCCTCATATACAAAGACACCATCGACAATGTAATCGGATATCTGAATTCCAAAGACCTGTTCAAAAAGCCTAAAGCGGTCCTTACTCACTTAAAACCCATCCAAATTGTACCAGAAGCCCTCCAGGTAAACAAACTTCTAACTGGTTTTATCAAGGAGGGAAAGGGAATAGCCCTGGTGGTGGATGAATTCGGAGGAACTTCAGGGATCATAACCACGGAAGACATCATCGAAGAGATCTTTGGTGAGATTGAAGATGAGCATGACTCCAGCGACCTGGTGGAAAAACAGCTGGAGGAGAACCACTACCTGCTTTCAGGAAGGCTTGAGATCGATTATCTGAATGAAAAATACTTTCTCGCCCTGCCAACCTCCGAGGAATATGAAACCCTGGCCGGATATATAATCTATCATTACGAGAGTATCCCCGAAAACAATGACACCGTTTCCATCGATAACTACCTGATTACCATAACAAACGTAAGCTCCAACCGCATCGAGGAAGTGGAACTGAAAGTGATCTCCACTTAGAACCTTAAATTTCAGCTTCAGGATTGTTAATAAACCTCTAAATATTACTATATTCGTACGCTCAAAATTTTAGCTATTCATACACATAATCAGATTGATAAATGGCCACTTTACAGAATATTAGAAACAAGGCAGGATTGCTGGTAGCCGTCGTGATCGGGCTTGCACTTTTTGCATTTATACTCGGAGATATGATGGGAGGAGGAGGATCCAGGGGAAGCAGGAATGTTGCTGAGATTGCTGGAAAATCCATTGATGCCCAGGACTACATGAATCGTGAAAAACTCCTTCGCGAATTTTATGAGATGAATGCAGGAGGTCAGAATCTGGATGCAGAACTTGAAGCACAGATTCAGCAGGAAACCTGGAGAAGGCTCGTCAGGGAAACCATTATGGAATCTTCCTACCAAAGACTTGGTATCAATGTAAGTGGCGATGAACTGAAAACTATGGTAACCGGAGACCAGTCTATGGGAATCACAGGGAATCCTGCTTTGAGTGAACCTCACCCCATTATCAGGCAAATGTTTTCGAACCCTGAGACAGGTCAGTTAAATCGCGCTGTAATGACCAATTACTTCAACGCATTGGATAATCCCCAATTCGCACAGGAGAAAAAACGCTGGTTATTTATTGAAAACGAAATCGTTAGTGAAAAAATGAACGAAAAGTATTTCAGCCTTGTGAAGAAGGGCTTCCAACCTTCTTCGCTGGATTTGAAAGACTATGCAACTGAGAATGGCAAGAATATAGATTTCACCTATGTATCAAAATCTTTCTCAGAAATTGCTGACGAGGAGATTACATTCACTGAATCGGATCTGAAAGCCTTCTACAAGAAAAATAAGGAGAATTACAAACAGCAGGCCTCCAGGACTTTTCAGTATGTTGTATTCGAAGTTGAACCCAGTGAAACAGATATAGAGAGCGCACGTTACTGGACAAGCCAGGTAAATGCCGAATTCACCCGGACCCCTTCTAAAGAGATCCCTCATTATGTAAATGGCACCTCCGATGAGCCTTTCGATGTAAGGTATTATACCTATGACGAACTTCCTGATAATATCCGGGACTCGGTATTTAGTGCTTCAAAAGACCAGGTTTTTGGGCCTTATCGTGACATGGAGGCTTTCAAATTGGCCCGTATCCAGGACATTCAGATGCGTCCCGACTCTGTCAGGGTCAGACATATCCTTCTTTCTAACCAGGCATATGGTGGCGACCGCCAGAGAATTACTGCGCTGGCCGACAGCCTTGTTGATGTAATCAATAAGGAAGGAAACTTCAACCAGATCGCCCTGGAGTATTCGGCCGATGAAAGTAATCGCGCCATTGGCGGGGACCTGGGATGGTTCAAGGAAGGATATATGGTTACTGAATTCAATGATGCCTGTTTCGAAAATAAAACAGGGGACCTGGTTAAAACCGAAACCCAATTCGGAACGCACATCCTCAAGATCGAAAATCAGAGCCCTCCGGTGAAGAAGGTTCAGGTAGCAAGCATTACCCGAAATATATATGCCAGTGATGAAACTAACCAGGACTACTATAACAGGGCTGTTAAATTCCGTGGTAAAGCCACCGACCTGGAGAAATTCACCGAGCAGGCCCGTGAATTTGGCCTGGACCCAAGGTTTGCGCCGAACATCACAAAGGACCAACAGACCATTCCCGGAATCGAAGAACCCAAAAGCATCACCAAATGGGCCTATTCAGCCGAGCTTAACAGTGTAAGTAATATATTCAGCCAGGGCAATGAGAAATACATTGTTGCCGTATTGACTGAAGCCAAAGAAGATGGATACGCTAACCTTGAAAATGTAAGGGCTGAGCTTACACTTGCCGTTAAGAAACAGAAGAAGGCCGAAGCGCTTGTTGCTCAACTGAACGAGAACCTATCCGGAGTTAGCGACCTCAACCAATATGCAACAGCAAATAATCTGAAGGTGGGAGAAGCTACCCAGGTGAAATTTGCCAACACCTATGTTGCAGGGATTGGACTGGAACCTTATATCGTTGGTGCCTCCATGTACCTTCCGATCGACCAGATATCCCCCCCACTGGTTGGAGAGAGTGGAGTATTCGTCATTTCGGTTACAAACCGTACAGAACCAGAAGTGAAAGCATCCGAAAGTCAGGCCATCAAGTCCAGGCTCAAGTACACACTGGAATCGAGATCTAACTACGAAGCCTATAATGCACTGCTTGATGCGGCTGATGTGGAGGATAACAGGCTAGAAATCTTCTATAACTAGCGAGCTTCGGGATATCGTTTCCTCGCTGAACCCTTCCGCCACGGCGAATGGCTAAGGCTTCGGAACCTGATATCCCTTCGCGGGGAAAGCTTCAACAGCCGATAATCCGCCGTTGGGGAAGCTTCGGAACCCGATATCCCTTCGCAGAACAAAATAAAAAGAAGAGGCTGTCTCAAAAGGGGCAGCCTCTTTTTAATTGCACACTGACCAGTC
>CAZRPW010000113.1:7455-15174 GCA_964601975.1 uncultured Bacteroides sp. | reverse complement strand
GTTTGAAGCTCCGGGCATAATAAAGAAAGAATATGCAGCAAGGATAGTTAGTTAGGTAGGTAGTTAGGTAGTTGGGTAGTTAGGTAGTTGGAAAAAAAGGCCCGCCACTGCAAGAGCAAAGGCAGGCCGGGAGGAAAACCTAATCAGCCTTTGGCGGACTAGTCGATATAAAATCCTAAACGTATCTCGATCCTGTTATAGATATCGGTATAATTGTATTCCTGGCGGTTCCAGCCATAAACTTCCGTACTTGAGGTTTGCTGGTAGCGATACATAAGCTCAATATCCCAGGCAAAATGTTCCCTTGTCCGGATCTTCAGTCCAAGCCCCCCTGCAGCAAGCACCCCACCCTGATAGGCATATTCCACATCATATTCAGAGTATCCCCTGCTCATGGGCAATGAATAACCGCCTTTTAATACAAGATAGGGCACCACATCCTTGCCTGTAATATCGTACCTCATATCAAGGAAAAGAGGAAGATAGTTGGTATTCAAAAACTCTATACCCATTCCTGCCCCCAGGAAAAGTCCGGCCGAATTACGCCAGCCATTCACCATTACCAGGCTAAAGGGAGCCGGCTGCATGTTGGAGGAGGATCCTGCAAGAAATCCAAGGGAAGTCATGTTCACATAGCCGGGACCAAATGCGCCCCTGTTGCCTTGCTTTACCCCGGATTCAAAAGATTCTGAAGTGATCTTCTCGACCTCGGCAGACTTGTAATACCAGATATTCCCGCACAGATCCTGGATCCTCACATGGTCGTTAAGATCTATCTCCAAAATCTGTCCCCTTATGACACTTCCCGATTTCAGGTAGATATGGTCCACCTCCTGTCCCCACATCAGAGAGGGAAAAGCGGTTAGCAGTATAAATGACACGCAGAGGATATGCAGGTGGTTTTTCATGGAGAACGGTTTATCTGGTTTATGTTTCTTCAAAGATGGCCAGGGGCAGAAAAAGGTTGCGTAAGACGCAACCGGCTGCCTGTTTACTGCATCATAGCTCTGAAAGGAACTTATTAAACCAAACCCCATGCGAAACAGCCTACTTCTTGTTGCCATTTTCCTGAGCTTTAGCGCTTGTTCTGACAAACGGCTTCAGACTTTTACAGCCAACGTCCCGATTTATATTACCTATGATGAACTGCGCAGTTCATTCACTGTAACGGGAGGTCAGGATTTACAAAAGCCCGGGAAGATCTATTATAAGGAACCCTATATGTATATCAATGAATACCAGGAAGGAATTCATGTCCTTGACCTGAGCGACCCAACCCATCCGGTAAACAGGGCATTCATAAGCATTCCCGGTAATGTGGATATGGCCATCCGAAACAATATCCTCTATGCCGACAGCTACATTGACCTGGTCGTAATCGACATCACAGATCCCCTTCATCCGGAACTAAATCAACGACTTGAAAAGTTCTTCGAATATGTGATTCCTCCTTACGACTACGATTACCCCCTGGCAGATATAGACCAGGAAAAGGGTGTCATTAAGGGCTATGAAATCAAAGAGATTACCCAGGAGATCCACAATCATGGTCCCATCTGGCCCGTATACTATGATTACAGGGCGGAAATGAGTTCTGTAGCACCGGGAAGCTCCAAGGGGAATACCTACGGTGTGGGTGGATCCATGGCCCGTTTTCTTACCTATGACAACTACCTCTATACCCTGGAAAGCAGTTATAAACTGAAGAGCATTGAAATCAGTGAAATTGACAAACCAGTGCTAAGGAACGAACAATATCTCTGGGGCAATGTGGAAACACTTTTCATCTCCGAAGGCTATATGTATGTAGGAACCTCCGGGGGAATGCATATCCTGAGCCTTGAAGAACCCGCTATCCCGCTACTTCTATCGACTTATCAGCACATCACCGCCTGTGACCCCGTGGTGGTATCGGGCAACCTTGCCTATGTCACCCTGCGGGCAGGCAACCTTTGTGGAGGAACACAGAATATGCTGGAAGTTATCGACATTGCTGACAGGTCGAATCCATACAGGATGGCATCTTATGCCATGACCGAACCTTACGGACTGGGTATTGATGATAAGACCCTCTTTATTTGTGAAGGGGAATACGGACTCAAGGTGTACGATGCCACTAAGCCCCTGGAAATTAAGGCAAATATACTGGCAGAATTCACTGATATTCACGCGTATGACCTCATTCCATTATCCACTTTTCTATTCATCATCGGAGAGGATGGATTTTACATTTACGATTACTCCGACCTCCAGGATATCAAACTGCTGGGGAAGTTGGAAGTACAGTCGACAGAATCCTGATCAATCTATCTAACGACTCTTTTATCTCTGCCCATTTTTAGCTACTTTTGCTGCCTTAAATGAATTAAGTGATTCAACTATAGGCAGATGTTTGAAAATTTATCGGAAAGACTTGAACGCTCGTTCAAATTACTGAAGGGACAGGGCAGAATTACAGAGATCAATGTTGCTGAAACACTGAAAGATGTGCGGCGGGCCTTGCTGGACGCTGACGTCAATTTTAAAATAGCCAAGCAGTTCACCGAAGACGTGAAAGAGGAAGCGCTTGGCCAGGAAATTCTCACCGCGGTGAAACCCTCGGAGATGATGGTTAAGATTGTCCATGACCATCTTACCAAACTCATGGGAAGTGAGAATGAGCCCCTGAATCTGAAGGGAAATCCCACTGTGATTCTGATTGCAGGTCTCCAGGGTTCAGGTAAAACCACTTTCTCGGGGAAGCTGGCAGCCCACCTTAAAAACAAGCAGGGAAAGCAGCCCATGCTTGTGGCGGGTGATGTTTACCGGCCTGCTGCCATCGACCAGCTGAAAGTGATCGGCGAGCAGGTAAATGTACCGGTGTACACCGAAGAAGGAAATAAGAACCCGGTAAAGATTGCTAAAGCTGCCATCAAAGAAGCCAAAATAAAAGGGCTCAATACCGTGATCATTGATACGGCAGGCCGACTGGCTGTTGACCAGGAAATGATGAATGAAATCGCAGCCGTTAAAGATGCCGTTTCTCCCCATGAGATCCTTTTCGTGGTGGATTCCATGACCGGTCAGGATGCTGTTAATACAGCAAAAGAATTTAACGATCGGCTCGACTTTGACGGAGTGGTTCTTACCAAACTGGATGGTGATACCCGGGGTGGTGCTGCGCTTTCGATCCGTTCTGTTGTAAATAAGCCCATCAAATTTGTAGGTACGGGTGAGAAGATGGATGCCCTGGATGCCTTCCATCCCAAAAGGATGGCCGACCGGATTCTGGGCATGGGTGATATTGTTTCACTTGTAGAAAAGGCCCAGGAACAATTCGATCAGGATTCGGCTCGTAAGCTGCAGAAGAAAATTGCCAAAAACCAGTTTGACTTTACCGATTTCATGTCCCAGATTCAGCAGATCAAGAAAATGGGTAACATTAAGGATCTGGCCTCCATGATCCCGGGAATGGGGAAAGCCATGAAGAATATGGATGTGGATGATGATGCTTTCAAGGGAATTGAAGCAATTATAAACTCCATGACGCCCCTTGAACGAACAAGTCCGACCCTCCTGAATGGAAGCCGCAGGAAGCGGATTGCAGAAGGAAGCGGCACCTCTGTTGCCGAGGTTAACCGGCTGGTGAAACAGTTTGATGAGACCCGCAAGATGATGAAAATGATGACCTCGGGTAAAGGAAAAAGGATGCAGATGCCGAAAATGCGCTAGCGCATTTTCGAGTCTGTAAAGTCTGTAAAGTCTATAAAGTCCGTAAAGTCTATAAAGTCCGTAAAGTCCGTAAAGTCTATAAAGTCCGTAAAGTCCGTAAAGTCCGTAAAGTCCGTAAAGTCTATAAAGTCGAAAGGAAAAAATATGCAGATCATTGATGGAAAGGCTAAGGCCAAAGAGATAAAAGCTGAGATCAGGGCTGAAGTTGATCTTATTACAGCCAGTGGAAAGCGTGCTCCCCACCTTGCAGCCATCCTGGTCGGGCACGACGGGGGCAGTGAGACTTATGTGGCCTATAAAATTAAGGATTGTGAGGAGGTGGGGTTTAGATCGACCCTGGTTCGTTTTGAAGAGGATGTGGAAGAGCAGATTCTGTTGAATAAGATTGCGGAGCTCAATAATGATGAGGAACTGGACGGCTTTATTGTACAGCTTCCCCTGCCCGGTCATATCAATGAGCAAAATGTGATAGAGGCCATCGATCCCAAAAAAGATGTGGACGGGTTTCACCCCGAGAATGTGGGGCGTACCGTCATCGGACTTCCCTCCTTTGTATCGGCAACTCCCTATGGAATTATTGAGCTGCTGAAACGTTATGGGATTGAAAGCTCCGGAAAAAACTGTGTGGTGGTGGGTCGAAGTAACATTGTGGGCCGGCCCATGAGTATTTTGATGTCACAAAAAGCAATGAATGCCACGGTAACTGTTGCCCATAGCCGGACGAAAGATCTTAAAAAACTATGTGCTTCGGCCGACATACTGATTGCAGCCCTGGGTTCTCCTGGTTTTATCAAGGCGGATATGGTGAAGGAAGGGGCTGTTGTGATCGACGTGGGTACCACGAGGGTACCCTCCTCAGAAACAAAATCGGGTTTCAAACTGAAAGGTGATGTGGTTTATGATGAGGTGGCTCCCAGGTGCTCATACATCACACCCGTACCTGGAGGTGTAGGCCCTATGACCAGGGTTTCTTTGCTCAGCAATACACTTCTTGCTGCAAAAGGAAATAATAAGCATTAAATGATCGTTTTCAGTGTCATGAGGCGACTGTTTTTGCTTTTACTGGTTCTCCTGTGTCTTGGCCCATTATCGGCCCAGGTGAACCCTGATTTTGAGACTTATTCTGAGAATGTTTCTGAGATTGTTTCTGAGATTGATTCTGTTTCTTTTAACCCAGCATCAGCCTGGCTCTACCTGGATAAGGCAAAGCAGGATAAGGAACTCTGGAGAAGCGGATCGGACAGCATCCAGGAGGCGATTCAAAGGCTTCTGAATCACAGTATCGTACCCTATGACTCTATTGTGAAATACTTTGAGGGTAATGACTTTAGCATGGTGCCTGTTCATTCGGGAGATCCGGTGATGATTGATGAAGTGGATGTTACCTGGATTAATGATTCAACATTTGTAATAGATTCCCAGGGATGGAATAGCAATCTTTATCTAAAAGAGGAGCAGCGCCTGGTTTATCCGGTTGATTTCTCTACCCTGACATTATCGGATTCACTTCTGGATGAAAATGGAATGCTCGACACCAGCCTTTTCATTGCAGATACGCTTGTTGTGGCCCTTATTGATACAGCTGCCATCAAAGCGCTTGGAATAAGCCTTTACAGCTACCTGAACGGGAAAATCAGTCCTCCCCTGGCGGCCCCTTCCAGCGGCAGAAGTGCGCACTTTTCACAGGACAGTTCCAAACTAAGTTTTTATGTACCCGGCACCACCTGGCTGGCTGATGAGCATTCACCCTTCTACATTCTGAACTCCCGGAATCACCTGGATTCTCTTCAACAGGCAATCAATACCCTGCTTGAGTTCAACAAGGAGAGAGATTCCACCCTTTTAATGATCAATGACATGAATGGTCATAAAACGCCCTTGTGGCTGACTACCGGCAGTGAGGATGCATCCAGGTTCTGGGTGAAAAATTACAACAACGACTCCATTACCCTGTGGGTGGGGAACCCTGCGGCCAATGAAATCAGCCTGCTGCTGGAGGATGATGTCAACTTCAGCCGGCTTGTGAAGCAGGAAATCCACCACTTATCCACCTTCATCGAGCAGCCCAAAAGGACCCTGGCTAAAATGACCATGCTGGAACCGGAACCCATTTACTGGGATTACGAAATGTCTAATCTTCTAAGCATCAGTCAGACCTACCTGGCCAACTGGACCAAGGGGGGAGAAAGTTCCTTTGCCACCACTATGGATGTGACGGGCAAGGCCACGTACAACAACAAAGAGGCTAAGACCCAGTTTATTAACCTTGCCAGGCTGAAGTTCGGTACCATTATGACCCAGGAGAAAGGATTCCGGAAAAACAACGACATGCTGGAAGTGGACTCGAAATATAACAGGAATGCCTGGGGAAAGATAGGGATGAGTGCTTCATTCTATATGAAAAACCAGATCGCCAAGGGATATAGCTATCCCAACGACTCGGTGGCAATATCCAAGTTTTTAAATCCTGGGACCATCACCATTGGTATTGGGGCAGAGTATAAACCCATGGAAAAAACCACCCTTAATATAGCGCCACTTTCTTATAAAACCACCTTTGTTCTTGATACAGCCGCTATCGACCAGACCAGGCACGGGATCGATGCAGATAAGTGGGCAAAAAGAGAGATGGGTTTGCAGGTGGTTGTTGATAATGAACTTAAACCATTCAAGGACTTTACAATGACCAACAAGGTGAGGCTTTTTTCAAACTATCTCTATAAGCCTCAGAATGTGGATGTGGACTGGGAAATCATCCTGGAGCAAAAGATCAACTGGTTCTTTACGATCCGCCTCAACCTCCACATGATCTACGATGACGATGTGCACTTCAAGGTATACGATGCGAATGACGAGGTGATCACCTTCCCGGACGGTAGCGAAAAGGAGGTTGCCAAACTTCAGTTCAAAGAATTTGTAGGACTCACCCTCTCTTTCAAACTCTGATTATTCGAAAAGCATCCTCATTGATTCTTCTTTCTCCTTCATCTGAAGCTGATAGTATAGCTGGTAAAGTTTTGAGATGGTCTCCTCGTTATGGGGATCCATTTCGTATGCCTGTTCAAGCCATACAACTGCATCCTTAAAGTGCTTCCGGGCAAGGGCTTTGATCTTCTGGTATTCATCACTATCTCCAATTTTTAACGATTGCTCGGTAAGATCAATGCCCATGTTGTAGTAGATCACACCAATGTGATAGTAGATTTCGGACTCATCGGGAGCCAGCTTAATGGCCGACTTAAAGCTTTCAACAGCCTTATCAAACTCGCTCATCCTCCTGTATATCAATCCTCTTACCCATAAAAATTTGTAATTTTCCGGCTTCTGCTTAATGGCCCGGTCTAAAAGATCAAGCGCCTTGTCATATTCCCTGCTGCTGGCAAAGCGGTTAATCAGGTATACAACAATCTGGGTTTCGTAATTGTATAATTCAACCCCCTCGTAAAGTACCTCTTCTGCCCTGGCAGAATCGCCCTGCTCTATCAGGGCATCATAGAGCAACAAGCTGGTGGAGGGAGCATGTCCCTGTTCATGCAGACCGTTCAGATAGCCGATAGCCTTTCCCCAGTTCTTTCCCTCGTATGCGGCCATTGCCGTATTATAAATCAAATTCGTATCAACCTTCGCATGGATCAGGGGACTCTTATTCACCAGTAAAGCATGTTCAAATGCCCGAAGGGCCTTGTCAAATTCCCGATCTTCGTAATAAGCTTTCCCCATTTTCCTGAAATCGTTGGAAAGGAGATAATACTTCTGAGAAATGTCAGCCTGATATCGTTTACGGACATCCAGTTCAATGGCACGCTCATAGGAAGTATATGCAAGGTATAACTGATCGGGGTAGAGCCCGGTTTTCTTGGAATCATTAGTTTTAACACCATCCTCGTATGCTACCTGGCAGAGCAGCCCCCTCACATAGTAGGTCCTGGCCCATGAGGATGTTTTATCATTCCAGATTGCCAGTTCAATGGCTTCCTTACCTTCTTCGTACTTTCCCTGGTCGATCAT
>CAZRPW010000113.1:0-7384 GCA_964601975.1 uncultured Bacteroides sp. | reverse complement strand
ACCCAGCGCAGTCAGGCAAATCAATAGCAATAAAAAAATTCGCTTCATCAAATATGAACTTTACATCCTCTCCGGAACTTCAATACCAAGGAGGTCCATTCCTGAATCAATTATCTTTCCGATTGCCTCCACCAGCATAAGACGCATTTTTACTTGTTCCTCCTTCTCGGCACTTAAAATACTATGGTCGTGATAAAATTGGTTAAACTCCTTTGCAAGTTCATACAGGAAGTTGGCTACCAGTGAAGGATTGAGTGCATCGGAAGCCTCACGAATTACCTCGGGGTAGTTGTACATCATCCTGATTAAGCCTACCTCCTTATCCAACAAAGGAATACTTCCTGCATTTTTTTGAATTTTTGCTCCCTTTCGCATCACGCTCATGATCCTTGCATAGGTATATTGAATGAAAGGACCGGTATTTCCATTGAAATCGACCGATTCGCGGGGATCGAAGGTCATATTCTTTCGGGCATCGACCTTCAGGATGAAATATTTGAGCGCACCCATACCCACCTGCCTGTAAATCCGGTTTTTCTCTTCATCATCGAACCCCGTCAGTTTACCAAGTTCCTCCGACATTTGCTGCGCAGTGGCCTGCATCTCATCCATCAGATCATCGGCATCCACAACCGTTCCCTCCCGGGATTTCATTTTACCCTCAGGAAGTTCTACCATTCCATAAGAGAGATGAAAAAGCCTGTCGGCCCATTCATATCCCAGCTTTTTTAAAACGAGTGCCAGCACCTGGAAATGGTAATTTTGCTCATTTCCAACCACATAGATATGGGAGTCAAATTCATATTCACTGAAGCGCTGCTGTGCAGTCCCCACATCCTGGGTCATATATACAGATGTTCCGTCCGAACGCAGTAATAATTTATGATCGAGTCCCTCATCCTCCAAATTGGCCCACACCGAACCATCCTCACGTGCGTAGAGGACCCCATCCTGAAGTCCCTTTAATACGATTGATTTCCCAAGCTTATAAGTCTCCGACTCATAATAGGTGTGGTCAAATTCAATACCCAGCCTCCTGTAAGTAACATCAAAGCCGTCATATACCCACTTATTCATCATTTCCCACAAGGCTCGTACCTCCGGATCATCTGATTCCCAGCGACGAAGCATTTCACGGGCCTCCTGAAGCACCGGGGCTTCCGCCTCAGCCTCCTTTTTCTCCCTGCCGCTTTGCACCAAAGATTCAACCTGCTCCTTGTATTTCTGGTCGAATTTTACATAGTATTTTCCAACAAGATGGTCGCCCTTCATTCCTCCTGACTCGGGGGTCTCCCCTGCTCCCTCCTGTTTCCAGGCAAGCATGGATTTACAGATGTGTATGCCGCGATCGTTCACAAGATTCACCTGGATAACCTTTTTCCCACTGGCTTTGAGGATCTTCGCCATGGAATGCCCCAGAAGGATGTTACGTATATGACCCAGGTGGAGTGGTTTATTTGTATTGGGTGATGAATACTCGATCATCACCTTTGGTGAATCTTCGCTGAGAGGGGTGGTACCGTATGCGGATTTGCCAAGTTGATCCTGAAGTACAGACCTCCAGTAAGCATGAGCTACAACCAGGTTCAGGAAGCCTTTGATTACATTAAAGCCTGAGATCATCTCTGACTGCTCCAGGATATAATTCCCTATAATATCTGCGGTATCCTGGGGGGATCTTTTTGAAAGTTTAAGGAGGGGAAATACAACCAGGGTAAAATCTCCATCAAACTCCTTTCTTGTTTTCTGAATTTGCACCTGCTCTTCCTGCACTGTTACCTTCCAGGCGGACTCAATGGCATCGATGGCCAGAGTTCTGATAATTTGTTCTATTCTCTGCATATGTTAATTACTGACGCACAAAGATAAAAAAAAGATCCCCCTGCGAGCGCAGAGGGACCTTAAAACTAAACTAACCCTAAAACTAAATCTATGAAAAGAAATGTAGAATCAAAGAACGAAATTATCTAACTGATAATCAATAAACTTTCTACACTATATTTAACGTGCAAATTGATAAAAAGTTGCACTAAAATCTTAAAAAAAACCTTAAAATTTGTTAATATTTTTGCCTTATCTTTAACAGTGCGTCAGCAATTTCCTTCAGGGGTTTAATATGCCGGAAAAAAAACTTCACATCATCGCTTTTAATGTTCCGTACCCAGCAGATTACGGAGGTGTGATAGATATCTTTTATAAGATCAGGTCCCTGAAACAGGCTGGTATGCATACCATCCTGCACTGTTATACATATGGTCGTCAATCATCCAAAGAACTTGAGGATCTCTGTGCCGAAGTTTATTACTATAAAAGAGACTCCGGTATTGCCTATGCGCTCCAAAGAGATCCATACATAGTTACTACCAGAAATGCAAAGACCATGCCAAAAAGGATCCTTGAAGATAACTTTCCGGTTCTTTTCGAAGGCTTACATTGCACCTCCCGATTAAAACAATATGCTGAAGCTGGTAAGAAGTGCCTGGTGAGAGCGCACAACATTGAACATGATTACTACCGTGCGCTATCCAGAAGTGAAGACAAATTATACGATAAGCTTTTCCTTTATACCGAATCGAAAAAGCTGAGGCGTTATGAGAGAATCCTCTCCGAAGCCCATCATATTCTGGGAATCTCGAAGCCTGAGACCGACTATTTCAAGGAGAAGTATGGTCACTCCACCCTGGTACCTGCATTCCACCGCTTTGATGAAATTACTATAAAACCCGGACTGGGAGACTATATCCTTTTCCATGGAAATCTGGGAGTGGCAGAAAACTATGATGTTTTCCTCAGAATCGCCGGCAATGTGCTCTCAAAGATATCACACAAGGTCATCGTAGCCGGTAAGAATCCTGCGAAATCATTCATCCGGAAGATATCAGCCTGGTCTCATATTGAGGTAATTGCCAACCCCAGCGACCAGGAGATGGATCAGCTCATTGGTGAGGCCCAGGTTAATTTGCTGTATACAGCGCAATCGACCGGAATAAAACTAAAGCTTCTCCATGCGCTATTCGGGGGAAGGCACTGCCTGGTGAATACTGAAATGATTGCGGGGACGGGCCTGGAGTCCCTTTGCAGGTTGGCTGATGATCCCCAGGATATGATCGTTCAGCTGGAAGAACTCATGGCACTTCCATTTACCGAACAACAAATTCATGAAAGGGAGCAGGCCCTGCAGAACTACTCCAACAAGGCAGGGGCAGAAAAGATCACAAAACTACTTACTTAGCTTTCATCTTCCCTGCGCTCATTCCTGAAGGGACGATCCAGGATTGAGAAGATCAGCACAACCACTGCGGCAGCAGCCAGGATAACCATCAGAGATTTGAACATCCTCAAAACCAGGTCTTCAATATCCACTACTTCCCAAATACCCAGTATGGCCACCAGGGAAAAAAGTAAAACAAGGATAGAAAGTGTATAGGCAATGATCTTTTTTACGTTCATGATTTCATAGTTTTATACAGGTCCAAAGTAAGGAATTAAACATCCTGAATCAAATAACGGGCCAGCATATGAATTGAATCGACCACAGTTTCCTCACCCACTTTCTCTATCTTCCATCGGTGTATGTCACCGGAAAGGATTTCAATATTCAGATGCTGAAGGTTAGTATTTACAATATATCCAATTCTCTGCAGAGCATGCCTGGTCCAGGCCTGCTCCTCATCGGATCCGCCAGAAAGTGACAGTTCTCCCCTGGGAGCAGTGGTGTAACTAAACCGCCCCGATTTCAGGTCAAAGCTGATACCGGAACTGTCAAACAGCTGATGGAAAAGCCCCGCCAGCCCAAGGTCCTCCGGAGATCCCTCATGAATTTTTTCGTCCGATATGACCCAGAATTTATCCGCACACATGAGGGCTGTTTCCAGGTCATGGGTAGAATATATAATGGTTTTACCCCGATCCCTGAACAACGAGAGCAGGCGTACCAATTCATACTTGTTGGGGATATCCAGATATGCAGCTGGTTCATCCAGAATAATATGAGGAGTATCCTGTACCAGGGCACGGGCAATCATTACGCGCTGCCTCTCACCGTCACTGAGATGATCCAGGCTTCGGTCCATATATTTCTCCATTCCTACCTCACAAATCATCTGTTCAACCAGGGTCGTATCCGCCTTTCCCATCTTGCCCATCCATCCCGTATGGGGCATCCTTCCCAGGGATACAAGCTCCCTGACTGTAAGAGCGGGTAATCCACTAAGCTGTGATGAAACATAAGAGACAGATTTTGCACGGGTTCCCGGTTTCATAGATCCAAGCTCTACACCCGAGAGCCGGCATTCTCCTCCCAGGAAGGGAAGCAATCCCAATATGGAGCGAAGCAGGGTGCTTTTTCCCGTGCCATTTCGGCCCACAAGGGCGACCATCTCCCCCTCTTCTGCAGTAAGACTGACATGGCTCAACAAGGCTTGATTCTGATGATAGCCAATGGAAATGTTTTCAAGGGAAATCATAATTGCTGAGCTTTACGATTCATGATCACCAACCAGATCACCACAGGGATACCGATCAGGGAAGTAACCGCGTTAATGGGCAGAACCCTGTCGGACCCCGGCAACTGGGAAACCAGGTCACTGAGAACCATGATGGCCATGCCTGTGAGCATTGTGGCTGGAAGCAGGATCCGGTGATCTGACTGCCTGAAAATAAAGCGAGCCACATGGGGGACTGCAATTCCAATAAATCCAATGGGTCCGCAAAAAGCAGTGATCGTTCCTGCCATAAGGCTGGTGGTTGCAAAAATAAGGGTCCTTGTGCGCTTTAATTTCACTCCCATGGTTGCAGCATAATCCTCTCCAAGCATAAGCCCGTTCAGGACCTTACCCGAGAGAAGGGTCAAACCCAGCAGGGGAATAATGGTCAGGGCCATGATCCACAACTGGGCACCTGTGACATTCCCCAGGCTTCCCATACTCCAGATCACGAAGGATTTAAGGGCATCGGCCTGACTAAAATATTGCATGATACTGATGACGGCAGCCAGTCCGCTCGAAAACATGATTCCCAGGATCAGGATCGTTAAGCCATCTCTGATCCGCTGGGAGATAAAGAGCAGAAGCAGCATCACAAACCCGGCCCCCACCCATGCAGCCAGGGCCAGGCTCCAGGTTGCGACCAGTCCGGTTGCCCCTGCCCCAAGCACCACCAGGGCTGCTCCAAAACTTGCTCCCGAGCTGATACCTAATACATAGGGTCCAGCAAGCGGGTTCCTGAAAAGGGTCTGCATTTGTAATCCGCACAGGGGAAGTGCTGCTCCGGCCAGGAGTGCAGTGGCTATCCGGGGAAAACGGAACCTTGTAAGAATGATCTCTTGCTGATCCGTAAGATCCTTCCCTCCACCCAGGTGCGCAAGCATATCTGCAAATGTGATCCGTACCGATCCTAGCCTGATATCAAGCAGGATCAATGCAATCAGCACCATACATATGATGATCATGTAAAGGAGACTCCCGGAACGGATCTTCACACCTATTTCTTTAGGTCTTCCACCACTTCTGTAAGCTTCATAAGATCAAGCTCAACCTGCCTGAAATGCGCTTTCATTGAGGTAGACTCGGCATCAGACTCGGGATGATTTGTTCTGAGAATCAAGTCGTTTCTTAAGAGAACAATCTTCCTGATTACATCATCAAAGCGATCCTCAGATAGGTCTTCGGAGTAGTGCCGGTAGGAGAAACACTCTTGCAACAGGTCGAAAGCAAGCTTATTAATATCCTTCTTCAATATCCTGATACTTGCCATGTTGATGTGTATTGGTATTACTCAAATGTAGTGATTATTTCAGTTTTTTGTAGTATAACATGGAATGATCTCTCAGAAGCTCAGGATGGAAAACCGAAATCAGGTCAGCCAGGATCAGATCGGGACGCACTGTGGCCGACTCCCAGTAGTCATTTCCGCCTCCTTCACTCATCCTCGCATTGTTGTTATAAATGCTTCCCTTCTTGAGCACGGGCAGATCCCCGAAACGTTCATCGAAGGCAATGAGTTCTTCGATGGAGGAGGCCACCCCCGGATTAATCCAGATATCTGCAGATACAGCCCTTGAAAACACAGATTCCAGGTCGAGGGGCATCGCTTCTGAGGATTGAATGTCTCTCCACATATAATTTCCACCGGCATCGGCTATCAACCTGGCAGCAAAACTCCTGCCCCCTGCCACAAACCAGGAATCCTTCCAGGGGAGTCCGGTCATCACCTCAGGCCTTTCATCCACCTCACGGCAAAGCTCCTTCAGGATTCGGTAGGAATAATCAATGCTGTCAAAAAAACTGTCAGCCTCACGCTCCTTCCCGTAAAATTGCGCAAAAAAGCGGATCCACTCGGCCTTCCCCAGGGGATCGGACTCCAGGTATTCGGCACAATAGACCGTTTGAATTCCCAGTTCCTCAAGCTTTCGGGCTGTGGTAGTTACATTTCCCTCTACGCCGTATAGAAAGATCAAGTCGGGCTGCAGTTCCACAAGCATTTCGTAGTTAAGCCCCTGTCCGTATCCCACTTCACTGAGTAAACCAAAAGCACACCTTTCCCTGATCTCCGGGTTGTAGATGTAGTCCGTTCCGGAAGCCCCCACAATGGTAGCAAGCTCGCCCAGACTTCCAATCATTGCCACATGGGTGGTAGACATCGCGATTACCCGCTTTACCGGGGTTTGAATAAAAGGAAAGGCTGAGAGAGAATCGGGCAGCAGCTTCTCATCCTTACCCAGAACATAGGTATAGCTTAGCCCGCTGCTGTTCTGCCAGGGATTCCTTACTATCAGAATTGTATAATCGTCCTCTATATGAACATCAAACCTGCTGGCATACCGTGTAAAAGACGAATGCTCACTGATATTATTGTCTGCGCGGTCTGCAGTTCTCTGGCAGCCTATGAGCAGTATTGCGAGTATTAAAACAGCAATGTGGAATTTCATGGACTTTTTACGAATTTGAGGACTTCTCTTTCCCGTTCAAAATCAATAACGAGCAGGTAAAGCCCACTCTGAAGTGCTCCGACATCCAGCTGCAGGGGAGTGGAAAGGTCCCCTTCTCCCTGCAGGATCATTGCTCCACGGAGATCATAGACTGTATAGGAAACGCTTCCCTGCCTGGGAGTAAGGGTTGACAACCAGAGAATGCTCCCTGCGGGATTTGGATAGAGGCTGAAAATACAATCCTTCCTGACCGGTCCTTCCCGAACCGAGTTCGGATAAAGGCCATCAAGCGATCGCTGACCTGATGCGGCAGGGTCCAGCCAGAATTTCAAAGAGCCTGCAGAATCGGAGGAATGGTCCCAGGCTACATCCAGTTTTGTGTAGTAATCGTCCTTATTGACCGTTTTATTGAATATAACCCGCTCGGTTTCGCTATCATAGCCTATTGAATCTCCA
>CAZRPW010000112.1:0-15295 GCA_964601975.1 uncultured Bacteroides sp. | reverse complement strand
CATTTCAAAATGCGCAATATTTCTTACCGCTTCTGTTAGCTGCAAGTAAAATAATAAAATATGATAATAGACGTACATACCCACATTAACAATTACCACGAAGACAGAGTTATTTCGCTGGAAGACAGCCTGAATAACCTAACATACAATATGTCAGAGAATAATGTTGATTATGCTTTCGTGTTAACATCTTATAAGGTTAATCAACACAGGCCAAGCACACAACAAGTGGTAGAAGCCATAAAAGGGAGAGAGAATTTGGGTGTAGTTTCTGGTATTAGCTTTTTACATTACGATCACAGGGATGTGCGAGAAATTGGCGAGTATCTTGAACATGGATTCATAAAAGGTTTAAAACTTTATCCAGGTTATGAGCCATTTTACCCAAACGATAGCCGACTTAAACTTATTTACGAAATGGCTATTGAATATGATGTTCCTGTTATGTTTCATTCCGGTGATACTTATGCCCCTACAGGAAAGGTTAAATATTCTCACCCTTTACATATCGATGATCTGGCGGTAGACTATCCTGATTTAAAAATAGTGATATGCCACATTGGCAACCCTTGGATCAAAGACTGTATGGAAATCGTGTATAAAAACAATAACGTATATGCAGATATTTCCGGCTTAGTCCTTGGCGATTTTGAAGATAAATTTGAAAGGTATATGAAAAACGAAATTGAAGATATGATTACCTATGCTGGTGACCCAAAGTATTTACTTTACGGTACGGATTGGCCAATATCAAGTATGAAATCTTACTTGAAATTTATGGACCAATTAGAATTACCCGATGAAAAAAAGGAATTAATTCTATGGAAAAACGCCTCCCAACTATTTAAAATTGACGTTAAGAAACTATAATTTGAATAGGTAAAGCTGATGAATTAATTGAAATGGGACAAAAAGCAACCGTATTGAGTATCAAAGATTATAAAAATATATTAGGTGCACCAGTGCTTGTTTAAGAATAAGCCCTGGTATATAAATTAGAAGAAATGACGCCTAAAATGGATACCGGGCTAACTTTATAAGGTGTGAAATTGTAATTAACAAACCACTATTAAACAATAACTAATAACTGACTTTTTCACAGGAGGTAATAATCTGTTTATTAAGTATATAACGAAATCCCGCGAACAGAATACTTTTAATTTTGCATTCAGGATCTTTAAGGAAGGCCTGAGTCCAAAAGGCTTTCAAAAAAACAGGGTTATTATGAGGAAAAGGATGGGGTAAACAGTTTAGGAAAATGCGCACGCAGGGAGATGATCAACTTCTTTTTGGTGATGTATTCGATTAAGAAAATCTTGAAGAATGGAAGTAACACAAAATCAGATCATTTAAGTAAATCCGGATCCTACAATTCATGGCTAACACTAACCGTTATAGGAACCATTTCTGCCATAACTAACATTGGAAAACTTCCATTAAATGCTACTCTTGTTGTGTTGGAGTATCCTCTAGAGTATCAAATTTAGATAAAAATATTTCTATTAGTTTCTTAGAATGGCTGGTTGGAAGAACTGGGAAATCAAACCAATGTTGCAATTCCTTTTCAAACCCTAGCTTATTCATGTAAGAGTCCAAGGCAAGGTTTAATCCTTTTGTGTATATAGAATGATCTGCTCCAAGAGGGTCAATATGGTATAAATCATTTTGAGCAAATCCTTCAAAAACTGGCCCAGTTATTACTATTCCAAAATCTTGAGGGTTTTGACCAATTGGACTGTGAACAGTAGTTGTAAACTGGTGCCAAAATGCGGACTGAATACAATTCTTCTCAAATAATTGCCTCACAACTTCCAGTGAGTCTATCGTTTCCTGCTCTGTTTCGGAGGGAAATCCATACATGAGGTAAGCATGAACCAATATACCCTGCTCAGAAAAAGCATGAGCAACCCTGCTCACTTGTGAAATATCAACTCCCTTTTTCATCTTAGCCAATAACCTGTCCGAGGCTACTTCTAAGCCACCAGTTACGGCAACACACCCTGATTTTGCCATTAATTCACAAAGTTCGAAGTCAAATGTTTTTTCAAATCGGATATTCGTCCACCAAGAAATACTTACATTTCTTTCTAATAATTTCTTCGATAAAGCCCTTAACATTTTAGGTGGAGCAGCCTCATCAACAAAATGAAAACCAGTAATATTAGTATCCATCATTATTTTCTCAATTTTCCCGACCAAAGCATCTGCCGTTGAATTTTGGAAATTTCCGATGTAATCCAGGCTGACATCACAAAACGAACATTGACTCCAATAGCATCCATGAGAAATAGACAATTTATTCCATCTTTTATCAGTCCACATTCGGTGCATAGGGTTTACTACATCCAAAAAAGACAAATATTTATCAAAAGGTAATCCCGAATAATTAGGGGCAGGCAAGTTTTTATGATGGTAAATAGTGTTTGGAATTTTATTCTTGTAGGCAACTCGATTATTTTCAAGTACAAAGGTTCTTTCCAGGTCATTTATGTCAACTTCACCTTCAATATACTTCACTATTTTGAGCAAAGGTCCTTCTCCATCATCCAATGAAATGAAATCAACAAACTCAAAAATCCTTGGATCCTCCAGTGATCGCAACTCAGTATTGCAGTATCCACCTCCAAAAGCTATTTGAATTTCAGGAAAAAACTGTTTTAAAAATTGAGAACTGCGCAAAGCTGCAAACAAATTTCCAGGAAAAGGAATCGTAAAGCAGACTAGATCAGGATCGTGTTTCTTAATTCTCTCTTCCAAAATAGTCAACATTTTATCTTCAATCAGTGTGGGTTGATATTGCAATAACTCTTGCAATTGATTAAAACTACTAGCTGAAGTGGCAATTTGTTCGGCATATCTGGTAAATGAAAAAAACTCATCCACATTTGCCTGAATAAAATCTCCTATTTCTTCAATAAATAATGTGGCAAAATGCTTTGCTTTATCTATCACTCCTGGCTCCCCAGCTTCCCATGTTATTTCAGAATTGACATTCTTCACTCGATGTCCAAATGGTAAAAAGTCAGCTTCCAGGATTTTTTTTGCTGTTTCAATATCCTGCTTTTGCAGAAATCGAATTACAGTTTCAACTCTTGAGATGTACAACTCTTTTTCTTCTCGAATTAGAGGGTAATGATTGTTTTCCAGGTCAAGAGATTCTTGGAAAACAGAACGCAGAAAATCACTTTTAAATATTGAGGTGAATAACTCAATACTTAAATCGCAATGCGAAACAGACACCTTCTTTTCTTCCAAAAATCCTTTGAGATAAGAAGTTGCCGGATAAGCCGAGTTCAACTGTGTAAACGGTGGTGTAACTAATAAGATTTTGGCTTGCATTCAGCAAAGATAAAGTTCTCTATACAGAAATAGATCGAAATTTAATTTTTCACAATTCGCAAACCACAATTGCCATTTTACTGATAGCAGGACCTCGGACAAAGCTATAGAGGTATATCGTATTGGTCAGGTTCCTATACGATACCAAGTGAAAATTAGAACTCTAGTCAACCCCTGCCTCCCGGAATTTGAGAGTACTTTTTTCCCAACGGAACATAGGGGACTAAGCTACCTGGTTTGAGCAATTTAAATACATGAAAAATGAAAATGGAATTTAAACTCAACCCTGCTTAGCTTGCTTTTTCTCAATCAAAATCGTTGCTACAAACCATAATACAAGTGAGAATAGATAAATTAGTATCCCATAAATGGTTACAATCATTGTAACTTTTATTCCTCCAAATACGATTTCCGGTCTAATTTCTAATCCTTGCTTGGTTCTAGTTTCAATTACTGTAAACATGGCGTATAAACCATTCATCTGACCCGTAATACCAACTATCATTGTAAATAAGCCCATAGTTTTTCCGTAACTCAGCTTACGTAATATTTTTTTGGGTGCTGTCGGTCTGGCAGTATAAGCAAAAATAAAATGGTAAATAATCCAGGTCGTTGTAATAATTAATAAAATTGTGAGGACACTCATAAAATGGGTTCCTCCCATATAAAACAAATCCTTCATAAATAATAAATTTAGTAATTAATTCTTCTGCCAAAGTATATTAGATAGCGAAATTGATCAAGGTCGAATCCAGTTCTTATCGGGTAGTTTGCCGACTCTAAATTGTAATTGTTATAACTTTAATAAAAAAGCTAAAAAAAACAGAACAGAATGAACAAACAATCAAAAAATCCTTACTATCACATCGCCTATTGGATTTTTGTATTACTCGTTTTAAGTCGAACATTTGGTTTTTCATGGGGAAATAAAACTGCGGCCTTTTTCTTCGTAAGTATGCTTCTTCCAATTGTTATTGGAACCTCTTATTTTTTTAACTATGTACTTGTTCCTAAATATTATCTCACAAAAAGGTATAAACGATTTGCATTCTATGCTTTATGCACCGCAGTTATATCGGTATACCTCGAAATGTTAGTTTTAGTTTTTTCTTACGTCTACCTGGTTAATGTGAATTATCAAAACTTGAGTCCAAATGCAGCACAACTTACTCTTTTAGCGGTTGTATTGTATTTACTGGTATTTATTGGGTCATTCTTATTAATGATGAGGCAGATAATAGAAAACAGACAATTGATACAACAACTTATTGATGAAAAAGAGAAATTGAAGAAATCCTTTCTTGAAATTATGTCAAACCGAAGGATGGTTAAAATACCTTACAATGAAATTATTTACATCGAGAGTTTATCCGATTATATTAAGGTAATTACTATTAATGGAGAAATTGTAAGCAAAGAAAAAATAAGTCGACTAGCTGAAAGATTACCTGGTATTTTTTTAAGAATTCACCGTTCATTTATTATTAACACAGAGAAAATCAAAGAGCACACATTGGATGGGGTTTTAGTGGGTGATACCAGACTAAATATTGGCAGAAGCTATAGGAAAGACGTTAAAGAATTTTTGAATAGCAGATGTAAAACAACAACTACTGCCAATACTTTGCATAAACTGTTATGAGCGATTCAAAAAAGATGGAACATTCTGAATGAATATGACAAAAAAACAGATGAAAGGCATTCAAACTTTAGCTAACTAAGCAATGAATAAACCAAGAAGAAGATTTATTAAACAAACAGTATTAACAACAACTGCCTTATCCATAAATCCGGCCATTACATTTCCAAGGATTAAAAATAGCGGAGCAGACCGGATCATTAAAGAACTTTCAGAGTTAAATGATGAAAAGATTGCAGGGCTTCTTTCAAATCAGTTAGATAAACCGGGCGATCGATGGGACGGGGGCCTAAGGAATGCGTATGAAATACCAAATGTGCATTCTACCAGTAATTTCCTGGAGGTCCTTGGTGCATCATACGCTTCTCCATTCTCCAGATTCTACCTTTCTGAGTCATTGGAGAAACCAATGGAAAGAGCCATAAGCTGTTTGCTGAATGTGCAATATAGCGACGGGACCATTGACCTGCACACCACAAACTTTCACTCAACACCGGATACTGCATTTATCGTAAATTTTCTCAGTCCGGTAAGCGTGATACTAAAATGTCTTGAACGTCCGGGCCTGGAGAGTTTACTGGATAAAATGAGCAGCTTTTTTTTTAATGCAGGTAAATGTTTTCTTGTTGGAGGAATACATACACCGAATCATCGATGGGTCGTATGTTCCGCGTTGGCAAGATTGAACTCATTTTACCCGTCACAGAAGTATGTCGACAGGATAGATGAGTGGTTAAGCGAAGGCATTGATATGGACCCTGATGGTCAGTATACAGAGCAGAGTGTGAGTATCTATTCTCCGGTTTGCAACAATATGTTTCTGACTATTGGGCGACTGCTAAACAGACCGGACCTGCATGATGTGGTCAGAAAAAACCTGGAGATGACACTATACTATATCCAACCCGGAGGAGAGGTTTTAACTGATGCGTCGGGAAGACAGGATGCTGCTCGTACAGGCTATGTAAATGGCTACTATTATTCATACAGATACTTTGCCATAAAAGATAGCAATCCAGTGTTTTCCGCAGTATGTAATTTAATAGAAACACAAATGCCTGCCTCTATCACAGACCAGCTGCCAGAACTGTTGGAAGACCCTGTTTTTGAGAAGGAATTGGTATCTCCATCAAAAATACCGGACAACTACTTCAAACGATTTGTACATTCGGGAGTATTCCGAATTAGGAGGGGTAACAGTGATATTTCCATAATCGAGAATAATCCTACCTTCCTCTCCTTTATGAAAGGCAAAGCTGTTTTACAGTCCATGCGCCTGGCAGCTGCATTTTTTGGAAGCAAGGGACAATTTATTTCTGAGAAAACAGTTTTCGATGAAAGTAGCGTAGTACTTTCCAGCTACACGAAACACGGATATTTTCAACCTTTTCCTGAAGCGTACAGACCTGAAGATGGAAACTGGCATAAAATGCCCAGGGAGCAGAGGGAACTAAGCGAAGCTCAGACCCTACAGGTTAAGGTGGCAATTACGGAATCCGGCGGTAAATTATGTGTCGAGTTACAAATTGATGGTACTGAGAATATCCCAGTGTCGTGCGAAATGAGTTTCAGGACGGGAGGTGAACTATCAGGTGTATTAAAGGATGAAAATATGGAGGATTCTTATTTCCTTGGAAGCGAAATGGGAGAATACAAACATGGAGATGATATCATAAAATTCGGCCCTGGTATCGTAAGCCACAAGTGGGCGCAGATGCGAGGCATGCTCGATAAACAAGATGGAAAAAGTGTTTACATTACCGGATATACCCCATTCAATCATGTTATGGAGATCAGTTAATTACAAGTCATTCGGAGATGAGCAGCGAGAAACAGCCCCTTTATTCAAAAGAAAGGATTACAACTACAATCAGGCCGCGTCGTTCGAAGAAAACAAAATCATTCCATATTCCGGTCTATATGCTACGGCCCTGAATGAAATGCAAATAAATATCCTGGAAGAGATCATCATCATTAAGATAAACACTATAAAAATTTTATACTAAAAGGAAATGAATTTCACGATCAGACTTAATAAAATTAAATCAATCAGTAAGATTGAAGAAGCGTGGACAATTGAAGATTACATCAATTTACTTGAGCTTTTTGAATACCCCGATGCTAAAAGCATTCCTGAATCCGACTTGTTTGATATGCTTGCAATGGCCATGTCGGACTTTGAAGCTGATGAAGCCGCTAAAATTGTCCTTCATTACAAACTGGGTGACAAGTTGAAAAGCGGACAAATAGAAAACCTTTCTCATGAAATGCTGGATGATAAAGTTGCTGAGGAATATCCGGATATTGCCTTTCATTTTCCCCTGTTTAACATTAATCAATTGTTGTATGACTGCTATAATGGTAAATTCCCCAGGACACTTGCCTCTGAAATTGAAATAGAGTTATCTTTTAAGGGGAAAATTCATGTGACGAAAGAAATAATTATACGATGCTTGAGCGATTTACTATCAGAAAAAAGTTTATTGAAAAGACTATTTAACCAACAACTTGATTCCAGCGCGGAATTGAAAGATGCGGATAATATCCTGTGGGAATTAAAACTTGTTGGTGAAAATACTTACAGAATAATCTCATCCGATTATTGGATAAATCTTGAAGATATTGAAATAGAAGAGTTTTCCGGAGTCCTCAGAGAGGATGAAATTAACCATCCCAAAATTCAGAAAGATTAAAAAGGCGCATGGAATAGAATAAGCACTCTGGAATAAATAGATTTGTACTATGGATCATAAAACCTCCCTATGAAAAAAATATTGATTTATGTTATAGTTACAATGGTGACTGCCGGATTTTCATATGCTCAAGATTCAAACAGGAACTTTAAATGGCCTGAGAATAAAAAAGCGGCCGTCTGTTTAACATTTGACGATGGCCAGGACTCTCACCTGGATAAAGCGATACCCTTGCTTAACTCATTTAATGTAAGAGCAACATTTTATTGTAACGGGAATTCAGAATCTTTACATAATCGCACATCTGAATGGAAAGGGATTGTTAATATGGGACATGAACTTGGCAATCATTCGCTATTTCATCCATGTGATGGAAGCCTACATAGCTGGGTGCGACCTGAATATGATTTAAACACCTACACGAAAGACCAAATAAGAGCGGAATTATATACAGCCAACACATTGCTGAAGGCGATGGATGGGAACATCCATAGAACTTATGGGTATACATGCTCAAACTATAAGGTGCAGGGCGATACTTCATTCATAGATGTAGTAAAGGAACTTTTTTCGGGTGCAAGATCCGATGGCCCCATACCCACCACTATGGAAAACATTGACGTTCATTATATGCCAAGTTGGTGTGTGGACGATCCAACTGGTAAGGAGCTCATTGATTATGTAAAGGAGGCCGAAAACCATGGGACTATAGCTACATTTATGTTTCATAGTGTTGGAGGGGGTTACCTAAACGTATCCACTGAATCATTGCAGGAGTTATTAATTTATCTTAAAAGCCATGAACAGGATTATTGGGTAGACAACTTTTATAATATCACGAAATATATTTCATCTCAAATAGACTTAACAAATTAATTCTGGATGATCAGGTTTTTCGCAGATTCCCATATTAGCAGCAAATTAAAAATACAGAATTAAATATGGGACCCTTTTTTCCTAAGCAAAGATATTCAAGTAAGGGTGAGCCCGAACTGGGTGTGGGTGTGATAACAGAAACCCGTAAAGGAAAGGTTCAGTTATATTTTCCGATATCAAAAGAAACGCGATTGTATGCATTGGAAAGTGCGCCTTTACAACGAGTGGTTTTTAAACCAGGCGATACGATAATGGATACAAAAGGCCAGGCATTGCTTATAACAAAAGTTGAACTTGAGGATGAACTATATGTTTATTACGGAGTAGACAGAAAATTGTCTGAGGCCGAACTCGGCGAGGTGCATGTAAAGCATGGGGTGGATGACAGACTCTTTATGGGTGATGTTGACACTCCACAAGCATTTGCTTTACGCAGAGCAACGCAAGAACACGATTATAGACGGAGATTATCGCCTGTCTATGGGTTTGTTGGTGGCCGAATAGATCTTATTCCTCACCAATTATATATTGCCCATGAGGTGAGCAGGCGTTATGCTCCTCGTGTCTTGCTTTCAGATCAGGTAGGACTTGGTAAAACCATTGAAGCATGCTTAATCCTGCATCGCTTATTGCTGAGTGGTCGGATTTCGAGAGTGCTCATTCTCGTTCCCGAGTCCTTAGTATATCAGTGGTTTGTTGAAGTACTTCGCCGGTTCAATATGTGGTTTCATATTTTTGATGAACTGCGCTGTGCCTCACTTGATGACAGCGCTCCGGAAGGAAATCCTTTTCTGGACAATCAACTGATTATTTGCAGCACTGAGTTTCTGGCAGGTTCAGCAAAACGAACTCAACAAGCCATCAGTGCCAGCTGGGATATGCTTGTTGTAGATGAAGCGCATAACCTGGAATGGTCTGTCGACAAAGTGAGCCCGGAGTACGGGCTTGTGGAACGATTGAGTAAAGTAGCGAAAGGGCTGCTGCTTCTCACGGCTACCCCGGAACAGTTAGGCGTAGAAAGTCATTTTGCACGACTCCGCTTACTAGATCCAGTCCGATATGCGAACTACAATGATTTCATAAATGAGTCTGTTGACCATGAAAACATTGCCAACATTGTAGAAAAACTGCACCTGGGAAAGGACCTGCATACAAAGGATATAAAAACCTTAGAATCATATTTCCCCAAAGATAGAATCCAATCGATCACTAAAGAAGATACTTTAGCTAAGGATAATCTTATTGAAGATTTACTTGACCAGCATGGCCCGGGACGGGTATTGTTCCGAAATACCCGGTCTGCAATGAGTGGATTTCCAAAGCGGAAAGCACATCTTATTCCCTTAAAGTCAAAGAAAGACCATTTGCAGTGGATTCAGCGTGTGGCCGATGAGTTTGCCTCTGATATGGAGCCGCAGGAAACAACAAATAAACAAGCCTTTTGGTTTGATCAAGACCCTCGCGTTCGTTGGCTTTTAACTACCATGAAGGAAATCTATCCTGCAAAGGTGCTCCTTATCTGCAAGAGCAAGGAAAAAGTTCTGGCATTAGAAGAATTAATCGCCAGGCGTGCCCATCAGAGAGCGGGTGTTTTTCATGAAGATCTCACGATTGTACAACGTGATAGAAATGCGGCCTGGTTCTCAGAATCAGATGGAGCGCAAATACTCCTTTGTTCTGAAATTGGAAGCGAGGGCCGTAATTTTCAATTCGCCCATCACCTCATACTATTTGACTTACCACTTCATCCGGAGTTATTGGAGCAGCGAATAGGTCGTCTCGACAGGATTGGTCAAACCAAAGATATCCATATTTATATCCCCTTCCTTACCCAAAGCCCACAGCATTTCCTGGTAAGGTGGTTTCATGAAGGCCTGAATGCTTTTGAGGAAAATCTTGAGGGTGGAAATGAAATCTATAAATTATTCAGCAAGAGACTGCTGAACGTTTCAAAGTCTCAGTCCTTCTCAGAGCTTGAATCAGAATTGGATGCATTAATCAGGGAAACTTTAATCTTTCGAAAGGAGCTTCAGACCAGGCTTGCTGAAGGACGCGATAGATTGTTAGAAATGAATTCGTTTCGTCCAAAAATCGCAACCAAATTAGTGGGGCAAATTCAAAAGGAAGACCGGGATAAGCGACTCGAGATATACCTTACGAGCGTTTTCAGGTATTTTGATGTGGAGATGGAAGACCTTTCGTTCCGAACCTACCATCTGCAACCTGCATCCATAATTTCCGAGGTATTCCCTTCTATTCCGCGCGAAGGTATAAGTGTTACGTTTGACAGAAAACACGCTCTCAGAAGAGAAGACATCAGTTTCCTTAGTTGGGATCATCCCATGACTTCAGGAGCAATAGATATGGTGCTAAGTTCAGGAACAGGAAGTGCCAGCTTCGGGGTGCTGCGAGGAACCGACAGCCCCGGGCTTTTGCTAGAATTGCTTTTTATTCTCGAAACATCGGGCGGACAAAACCTGCATGTCGACCGTTTTCTCCCCTGCACACCTCTGAGGATTGTAGTAGATCATGCAGGTAAAGAGGTGACAGATCAGTATTCTGCTGAATTATTCGACAAAAAACTAATCCCGGGAGAAATAGACAGCTTGCTGGACAATGATACCATCGTCGAAACGATTCTGCCCAACATGATATCAGCAGCTACAAAAATTACTAAAGAACGGACAGATAAAGAAATCGCAAAAGGACTAAAACGAATGAACCTCTCTTTGGATCATGAAATAGGCAGACTGAAAGCATTGCAGCTTAAAAACCTTAACATCAGACCCGAAGAAATTCAAACAGCGCTTCATGAACAGAAAGCACTGGCATTGCTCATTCATAGTGCACAGATGAGGATGGATGCCATTCAACTTATTAGAAAAGCGTAAATTGTAGTCAACAGGTAGACGTTCAATTAGATTTAGCACAAGCATTAACTCCATAAAAAAATGAATCGAAACATCTGCAAGAACATAGCATTCCTACTATCCCTCATAATTTTGAGTTCTTTTCATTCTATGGCCTTTTCGCAGGCGTCACAAACAAACTTAAAAGTAATTACCTATAATATTTGGAATGGGTTTGAGTGGGGTGAAGATGTTGATCGAAATGAGAAGTTTATAACATGGGTGAATACTCAGCATCCAGATATATTAGCACTTCAGGAATTGTGCGGTTATACCCAGGAAAGATTATTAGCAGATGCGAAAAAATGGGGCCATTCTTATGCTGAAATTTTAAAAACATCCGGCTACCCTGTCGGGATAACATCTAACAAACCCATTAAAGTAAAAGAAAAAATATTTGAAAATATGCATCATGGTGCTTTGCATTGTGAGATTGCCGGCATTGACTTTTTCATCATTCATTTTTCACCATTTAGCTATCTGAAAAGGCATGAAGAATCTGAAATTATTTTGGGAAAATTATCTGAGCTTTCAAAAGAGCAAAATATGTACATTGTTTTAGGTGATTTTAATGCGGTGTCTCCCTTTGATGCAGATTTATACAAAAACAAAAAAACGCTTTTAAGTTCATTGAAAGCATCCGAATTAGAACACAGTCATATAAGGAATTTATTAAATGGTGAGCTTGAGTATGGAGTAATAGGCTCTCTTTTAGCTTATCCTTTAATTGACGTAACTCAAAAATACACTTCAGGTTGGGATGAAAGAGTAAGCTGTCCGACTCAAGTTCTGGAAACTGAAAAAGGGAATGGAAGGCCTGAGAATTCTAGACGAATAGATTACATTTTGGTGTCACCTTTTCTATCTGGAAAATGTGTAAATGCAAAAGTATTGAATCAAAAGGATACTTATTATTTATCCGATCACTTTCCAGTTCTGGCTGAATTCAATTTTGATTTAAATTAAAAAGCATACCACAATGAATAAAAATATGGGCCGAGACCGTTTTAAAATCAGATCCATATCGCTTTTCTTATTATTAACCATCTCTATATCTGTTTTTTGTCAGTTCAGATCTGGCTATCCAGATATTCCCAGGATTGATGTTCATACCCATGTCGCTGATGATCTTACGGGAATAGACAATTATTTGGATATGCGGAAAATATTGCTGGACAGTCATGATACAGACCTTGCAATGTGGATCAATCTGGGTGACGAAAACACGTCTGCCGAGAATCTCGAAACCGTTTTGTCGGCTGGACAGGGCCGTATTCTTTGTGCAATATCAGATTATTCCGCCCATGATGGGCTTAAATATCCACCGGCAGCCCTGGAAGATTTTCAAAAGCAAGGCTTTGTTGGTTATAAAATCTGGGCGGGACCCTGGTATCGAATAATTGAAAACAAAGAAGATGGATTTCCCTATATAGATGATCCTGTCCATGAGGAGACTTTTACTGAAATGGAAAGACTTGGCTTTTTAGCAGCTTCTATTCACATTGCAGACCCTAATGGCCCCTGGGGAGAAAGAACAAACTGGCTTGCCGATCCCATTGAATTCTGGAGTGAGATAAACGCTTGGAGAAACGTACTGGTTAAACATCCAGATCTTAAGGTGGTTGTAGCCCATGGTAATTGGTTGTTATGCCAGGATGCTCAGATAGATTACCTTAGGAACATGCTGGCTACTTTTCCCAACCTGCATATTGATTTGGCGGCTACATTTCAATACTATCATCTAGTGAATCGGGAAAATTTGCGATCCTTTATGATTGAGTGGGCGGATAGAATTTTATTCGGGACCGATATTGGGAACTGGAAGGATAAAGGGGAATCCGCACTTCGTGCCAAGCAATATATAAGGGCTTTTAAAATTTTGGAAACAGGGGAAAATGTAGAAGGAGGCTTCTTCGGAGGACCCCAAATAAAAGGACTTGAGTTGCCTGAAGATGTGCTTGAAAAGATATACTATAAGAATGCCATGCGCCTCTATCCTCAAGTCAAAGAAAGCTTAGTTGAACTTGGGTATAAAACAGGTAAGAGCCTTTGATGCAAGTATTACCCTGGCACTGTGCTAAATATAATTATGCGGATAATCTGGCAAGCGATTCTGAAAAGTTAAAACAGACTCTTTTTTAACCACACCGTCATAGATATTAATCGCCCTTTGGATGGTGCTGTTTTTCATCCAACTATCACGACCTTCCAGAATCGTTGATAAATAAACAATCAATGCAGCTGATATTGACCTGGAAGCACTTTCCCATAGATAACTTGGGGTGTGATCGACAGCATAATAATCGACATTATCAATATGCAGTAGTGGTTCATTAAAACTTGTGGGCTTTGCAAAATAGAATCCCATGCCTTCGTCGCAACTTACATCAATAATCAGGGTTCCCGGTTTTAAAGATCCTTTTTCATCTTCTGTCACAAAATGGATGGGGTTGTCTGTATCCTGATAGGTGCCATTAATAATAATTTCAGATTCACTAATTAAATTGGATAAAGGACTAACTGTTCCATCATGTTCAATGGTTACCATTCTGGCCTCCCCATTAATCCCTTCACGAATACGAACATAGTCAACATCTAAAACTTCTTCGCGAACTTCATGATCAGGTCTCTGTATACAAATCGTGATATCCCTGAATCCATGAGCTTTAAGCGCATAAATCGCTCCCCTGCTCACAGCTCCGAAACTAAATATAATTACTTTACGCTGATTCCCGTAATGGCCATCAATTCCTCTTAATTGTAAGGCATGGATGACTGCACAATAGCCTGCCATTTCATTATTCTTATAAAATGTATGTCTGCCTACCTGTCCCTCAGGCGTCCAAACAAACATATCTTCAAAAGCAATCAGTGTTAATTTTCTATCTATAGCAGTTTGTGTAATGTCGCTTTGCTGAGCGCAATGAGGATAACCCCAAATGAGCCCGCCCTCACGTATCTCCTGCAAATCGGCCAACATGGGTTTAGCAATAATAACAGAGCCTATTTCTGCTAATAATTCATGACGCGAAGCAACCCCTCCGGTTTGTGATGCAAAATAATCATCATCTAAACCAAAGGGTGCACCATATCCTTTTTCAAATATTAGTTGTTTCCGAACGGCTTCTGGCAGACGTGAAAGATGATCAGGATGAATTGGGACACGTTTTTCATCTTCTTTTCTTGAAGTTCCAATCACTCCTAAGGATAGTTTTTTCATATTCTTCTCTTCTAATAAGGTGAAATAACAAATGAATGTCGGCTCGACAATCTGTAACTCAATGAGAAATTATTTGCTGTAGAGGAAGACTATAATATAAAGGCAGCAAAATGGAGTAATGACTAATTGAAATCAAAAATGGTTTAACCCAGCTGCAAAGGTACGCTATTTTTCCCAGGTAATCACGAATTAAAAAATTGATAATAAAACAGTTAACCAGTCATGCTTTCTTTCCTGTATAAAACACACAGCCAAAGATGAATTATTTGCTATAAAGCTTGAAAAAAATGCGCTTATGAGTTGATTAGCAGTATAAAAACCTTAGGAAAGAAGCCGCCTTAGTGATAATCAGTGAAAATAAATTCCTGTATTTTGAATTAATTTAAAAAGTCGCACAATTCGCTGTAAACCACGTTCTGCCTGTTATTTCTATGCAGATAAAGACAAATTGCCTAACAAGTTTTATAGTGTTTACACTAACAATTGGGTACAATCATAATAAAAGCCTACATTTGCATAAATATAAATTTTTTAATCATGGGTAACGGAACAGTAAAATTTTTCAATAATTCTAAAGGATTTGGATTCATCACACCAGAAGATGATGGCAAAGATGTAT
>CAZRPW010000111.1:3321-15340 GCA_964601975.1 uncultured Bacteroides sp. | reverse complement strand
CTCTCATAATGTGATCGGCCAGCAACCAGCTATCGGATTCAATAGCCACCCTGTTTCCTCTTTCTATCATTCTGCCCGAGCTTATAAACAGGCTGCTCTTCGAGCTGAAATGCTTCATCACTGATTCGCCGAAGCGCTCCAGAATGAAAGCGGGATCTGCTCCTTCGCTGGTTCGAAGAGCAGTAATCAGGTAATCATGATAGCACTCTTTTTCTGTCAATTCTTCCTTTTCGCTCACAGGGGAACCTTCCTCCAGTGCCTGCATATACTTTTTAAGCGAAGATACATTCCAGTGACGGCTGCTTCCGCTGAAGGAGTGGGCCGACGGACCAAAACCGAGGTAGGGTTGGCCCGACCAGTATAGCTGGTTATGTCGTGAACGCCATCCTTTCCTGGCAAAATTGGATATTTCGTAATGTTCATACCCGGCCCCGGCGAGTTTGCTCTTTAGCAAGCGATACATATCCACGCTTTTTTCTTCGGGTACCGGGCTAATTCTACCCTTTTTTCTCCAATGATCAAATACAGTCCCCGCTTCGAAGGTGAGATGATAGGCCGAGATATGGTTCACGGGAAGCTCCAGGGCTTTCTGGATATTCTCTCCCCAGGCCTTAAGATCCTGACCCGGAATCCCATAGATAAGATCCACGGTGATATTATCAAAGCCGGCAGCAGCAAGTTGGTGAACAGCCTGCGATGCCTGCGCTGCACTGTGTGAGCGTCGCATCAAAAGCAAGTCTTCATCACGAAATGACTGAATCCCTAAACTGATGCGGTTAAACCCAAGATCGCGAAGCTTGCTAATAAGCGTTTCATCCAGGTCGTCGGGATTGCATTCAATGCTTATCTCGGCTGTATCAGAGAAGCTGTAGAGGCTTCTCACTGTGGCAATAATCCTTTCAAGATTACCAGAGCGAAGTATTGAAGGCGTACCCCCGCCCAGATAAAGTGTTTCCAGCCTGCTGCCTTTTTCCTGTTCAGAAGCTCTTTGCTCAAGCTCTTTCAAAAGTGCCTCTGTAAACGGATCCTGGTATTGGGAACTGACGGTGAAATAGAAGTCGCAATACCTGCAGGCCTGCTTACAAAACGGGATATGAATATAGAGTCCTCCCATTGTTTTAATCTGCTATAAAACCGATGATGGCATTGGAAACAGCCCTGGGTTCGGGCGGAAGCGCATAGTCGCCTGACATGTAGTCACTGTTATAGGGAGAAATATTAAGAATCCTCTCCCCCACTACCAGCGTACTGCTCCCGCCCGGATCAAACCCCATGGCTTTCTCCATTCCGTGTCTCCTAAGAACAGCTGCCATGTCGCCATGGGTAGCCCCCACCGATTCCCGAATCCTTCCATTAATTGTTAATACCATCAACTCGCCGGCAGCATTAAGCCCCACAGCAATTTTTGGGCCCCGCATGGCGGTGTAATCAATCCTGGCCGCCTGGGTCCGAATGGAAAACGAGCGAAGCCATCCCTCTTCCTCCATATCGATTGCAATTTCTCCCCGATCCAGCAGAAGTGGTCCGGCCTCCACTGCGTGTAATACATTTTCATAGGCAGGCAGTGTGATCTGAAGACTGTCTTCTAAACGAAGACTGGCAGGAAAAGCCTCCTTTGAAAATGCGAGTGTCAGTCCAACCGGAATCATAGAAACCCGCTCTCCCTCCGAGGAATTGTAAATCTCTTTCACCCGGTTCCCGGCCAGACGAACAATGATGCGCCCCCCCCCATCAATATGATCGTCCGGCCAGAGCAGGTCATAGAAGGCCTGTTTTTGGGTAACACTCTCCGGATTCCGGTCTGCCGCCGAAAAACGAATCTTCTGCTTTCCAATGCTTATCTCCAGTCCGGCCGAACAGGAAACCCTGCCAATATCAACTGAACCATCTTTTTTGATCAGCAGGGCCGGTTTATTGAACAGGGGTGGACAAAGCATCTCACCTCCTGAAATGAGCATACCCAGGGGTGAGCCGATATAAGTTTCGGGCAACCCCAGTTTTCCTACCAGTTCGGGGTTTAGAATATACCCTCCATTCCAGGCTATCTGAGCCTTCACTGGCGATTTCCTGTTAAAGGATTTGACAAACTGGAGTACGGTTTTCGGACTGGATCCGGATGAAACTGCTTCAAAATCCCACCGTTTCTGAGTAAAATTGATTTTTGCCAGGGCCCCGTTATAGGGCATTCCATCTTCATGAAGCCCGCTCACAAACTCATAATCGACCTCTTCTTTCTTCCCTTCGCCTGATTGCAGCGATTCCAGAACATGCATTACCGGGCTTCCCCGATGAAGCGCATCTTCCCGGATGGCAGACAGTACAGCCTCTTCTCCCATTTGCTTTTTCAATGTCCTGAACAGGGAACTCTTTAATGCACGGTCAAAGTCCCTGGCTGTTTGAACAGGAGAAGGAAAGGCAAGCGTAGTCCTAACTCCGGCTGGTACAAACTGAATATAGCCACTATCCACCGGAATACCCATAATACTGGCAGTAAAGGGACTATTCACCTTGCCAATGTGGAAGCGGTCCATATCTACCATATCGGTCATCATGGCTGCATTGCTTCGGTTGGTAAGGATATATCCCTGCTGATCCCTGATCTTGCGAAGTACCTTCAGTGCCCGGGCTCCCAGCTGTGGAAAGTGAATGCCCACACAAACCTGCTTGGTACGGACAATCTGCACCAGTTTAAATTCGTATAACAACTTCATCTCCTCCGAGTTACCGCTGGTTATATATTCCGTGATCTCATCCTTATTTAACTGTTTTCCCAGGTTTTTTTCCTGGGCAAATATATAGACCGGATGTATGGCAGCAGCTTTATCCTCCAGTAACTCGCGGGTCAATGACTGTTCCAGGGGCAGATTCATCCTTGCACGAATCGACTGAAGCGCAAAAAATTCAAGCTCATACATTATATAGGCCCCGGGAAAATAAGCAATTGGAAAATTGGACTTTAGCCTGTCTATTAATTGTTTACGATCATCAATAGCCGGATATGAGCTCCCGGTAAGTTGAAGAAGAGCCAGGTTCCAGTCTGTAAAAAACTGTGGGCTGAGATCCACCTTGTTCAGGGGTAATGGTTGAACAATCTTTATATACAGTAGGTTGATGAGTCCGGTAAGCTCCTGGTAGGTATAGTCCTGATAAGGATAATGAATTTTGTTCCGGTGCCGGTAAGCCATGGAATGATCATGCTGAATGCTGATCTCTCCCTCCCTTATTAAAAACAGCGTCTCCACAGCATTATAAAACCTGTTAATCATTTTTTCGGGCACAAAGGCCACATCCGGATCATTCTTAATAATGGAGCTGGCAAAATGAAAAGCCATGCCGCGTAAGGCTTGCTCTTCGACCCTGAAATGACTGGGATCAATCAGGGATTTCAAAGTCAGCATAAAGGAGAGACGTCCATAACCGGGAAGGTAATGCCTGTTTCGGGTATCCAGGAGTTTATCAAGATCCGGACTTCTGAACATAATCATTTCCCTGTAATCATCCATAATCTCCTCCACAATCCGGGCACCCTTCTCATTTCCGGCAAGCTGAAGATGAAGCCTTGCAAGAATCTCGTGGATGTTTTCACTTAAGGCATCCAGACTATAACGTTTATACACCACCCTTCGGTTGTGCCTGAATTCATCGGTATAGCGATGGGGAAAAAAGACCCGGTCAATAATTTTCTCAACAATGGAAGCGCTAATTTTTTTTCCTTTGAATTCCAATACTTTAAGCCTGTTCTTCTCCTCCAGGTGCTCCCCTATAACCTCCGAATAAACGGTTTCTGGTTCATAACGCCTGCAAAAAATTGGCGTGCCACAGGCGGTGGCCTCAATGATGGGTAAACCCCTCCCCTCTGTTTTACTGGGCAGGAGCACCAGGGAAGCAATATTGTACATTTCAGCAATTCCCACCGGCACTGGAAAACGCTCCTTAAAAGACTCCTTATCCAATTCCCCAAACAGTAAAGCCAGGTAAATTCTGTTTTTCAATTCACCGGTCTCTTCCAGTAATTCGCTGAAGCGTTTTATAAGGCTTCTCAAATATTGATGATGCCCGTCGGCGATGGGCCCGGTAATCAGAAGGGTAATCTTAAGATGCGCCGTTTTCTTAAAACGCAAAATCATCTCGGGCTGTTCAAAGATTTTCAAGAGAAGGTTGAAAGAGGTTTCTATCCTTTTCCTTGAGATAATCCGGGTGGGTTGAAGCAGGATAATATTCTCTGCAATAAAGCGATCCACCCCTGCTGTTCGCGCCCCTACAAGAATGGGGCCCGGGTTGTTTTCAGCCACTAATCCTTCCGAGAGCACATCATCGACCGAATAACTCACCAGTTTATCTGTATACCTGGAGAGTATTCGCTCCACCTGCAGAAAGGTGTTAATATTCTTTCTCTTATCTCTTTTTGTGTAAAGGGACGTATCCACTGCTGTTCCGATCTCCATGACATTGGAGGGATTATGTCCCTTGGTCCGGATCAAATGTTTTGACTGGTCGCTGTTGATATTCACATTCATCCAGGACCTTGATTGCCATGGGTACAGCATTTCAATGATTGAAAACACCTCCCCCAGGTGCGCATTGGTAAAGAAGAAATCACGCGAACCGGCAGCTATTCCAGAACGTTTCCGGCTGACAGGATCCATTCCCCCTTCCCAATAAAAATCATGATTATTGTTGATCACCGGGATCTTTAAAAACTCCGATAATAATACAGTTGCCAGGGCAAGTGAAACATTTCCCGGATTGGAACAAACATTCAGAAGATAGAGCAGATTAATACCGTTCTCTTCTATAACCAATCCAAGCTTCCTTACAATAAGCAGGGTTTGCTCCCACAGTCGCCCGATGAGCTGATTATATGTTTCGCTTCCTCGTTCAAGACGCGTAAAATAAAAATCCCTGTACAACTCCCACTGGTCAAAGCCTTTCAATTCGGGTATCTCATGCTGAATAAACTCAGCATCTATTAATCCGGCCGTCTTCGAATGAATCTCACCTGCTAGCATGTGAACAGGAATTCCAGGGATATTCCTCCGAAAAAGGGAAGCGTACTTGTTCATCTCCACACTTACGCCGTCCACCATATAATGAAAGGTTATAAAGGCCACCCCGCCTTTTCTTAATTCTTCCTTATACGCCTCAAATCCACCCTGATAAAGAATCGGTGGATAATCCCTGTTTTCCTTAAACCGATCCATGAAAAGACCCAGGTCGAACCAGGTTTCAATTTTCTCCTTTTCAAGAAGCGCAAGAAGTTCTTTCAGAATCATAAGGAAATATTTTTCATATTTGTGATTATTAAGGAAGGCTTCACATGCTAAAGTACTTGATCCAATATAAATTTTCCCTTCTTCTGGCAGCATTTATTGTGTTTCTCAGCCTGATTCCCAGCAGCAGCATGCCAGAATCCCGCCTTTTTGCCATCGGCTATCTGGATAAGATTGTCCATATAGGTATGTACAGCTCTTTAGGACTGGTGGCCCTTCTTGAAAGACGATGTAAGCTGCAATGCTTCTTCAAAGAGTTCCTTTTTCTCCTGTCTCTTTTTGCCCTCAGCTTGTTAATGGAGGTACTACAGGCAACGGTTGTAGCTACACGTTCGGCGGAGTGGCTCGACCTGGTAGCAAATGCTTTTGGTCTCATGGCAGCATGGCTGGCCTACTCCTTCTTCCGTCGTTTCAGATCATGATTTTCTCATTCCCCTTTCTGAATTCGGATGCCAGATCGGCAATGGATTCAGTCATAAGGGTAGATCTCAGACCTTTGCGGTAGGGTGCCACTTTATCATGCAAACTGCAAGGAGATTCATCACTGCAGGCCGAGGTTCTTATAAGGCACTGATTAAATGCGTCTTCTCCATCAATCACATCGATGATTTCCATCAGGGTAATGTCTATGGCTGGTTTCTTCAGTGAAAAACCTCCATGGGGGCCCTTTGCAGAATCCAAAATCTGGTGTCGCGCCAGCATCTGCAGTATTTTTCCAAGAAAAGGAGCTGGAATACCCAGCGCTGCTGATATCTCTTTCAGACCAACCTTTTGCTCCGGGCTTGAATAAAGTTCCAGATAAATCACAGACCTGATAGCATATTTACTGGTATTGGATAACATAAGTCTATAATGGTATTTTATCGACACGGCTCTGGTGCCTTCCACCCTCATAATCCGTTGTCAGGAAAAGGTCCACAATATCCACGGCCAGTTCCAGATCTATAAAACGGGCAGGAATTGAACAGATGTTTGCATCATTGTGTTTTCTTGCCAGGACGGCTATCTCCCTGTTCCAGCAGAGCGCTCCACGAATACCCTTGTGTTTATTGGTAACCATATTAATGCCATTCCCACTGCCACAGAGAGAGATACCTACACTACACTTTCCTTTTTCAACTGCCTCAGCCAGAGGATGTCCGTAATCGGGATAGTCCACACTCTCCTCACTATTGGTTCCATAATCACACAATTCATACCCTTTTTTTTCCAGGTGATTTTTAATGTGCTGTTTCATATTGAAACCTGCATGATCAGAAGCAATTGCTATTTTTGTCTTCATTCTTATTCACTTTTTAACAACAGGGTCGTTCATTTGTTGTTCATTCCTTTTAATAAAACCTGCCTTTTCCACAATTTCTTGTAAAACGCACGATTTCTTTAATAAATGCCATTATTCATAAACAGATTGTCAACAGTCATTATCTTTGAACACAGATTACACTTTTAAAATACAAACGCTATTAACAGTTGTTAAATGTTTTTCTAAGAAACGGTCATTCAGAACTTAACAGAACAAAACATTGTTAATAGATTGTGACTATTGTTTGAATAGTCAGAAATGCAAAGATATCATCTGTTTTTTTAAAACAGTATAAACCGGATAACATCATCATTTAAGATTAAGATTTAAAGTTTTATAATATAAATGTAATTATGATTAATGTTAATAATCTAAATATAGAAGAGAAGGGGTTTATTGACATGGAGGTAGATAAATCCCTTAATTTGCCTGACGAAATAAATCGAATGAGAAAGGAAAAGAATGCAGTCATTCTTGCTCACTTTTACCAGGATGGTGAAATACAGGACATTGCCGATTATGTGGGGGATAGTCTGGGTTTATCTCAACAGGCTGCTAAAACAGATGCAGATATTATTCTTTTTGCAGGTGTTCACTTCATGGCTGAAACTGCCAAAATTCTTGCTCCCGATAAAAAGGTCCTTATTCCTGATCTGCAAGCTGGTTGTTCCCTGGCTGATTCCTGTCCACCCGCTGCATTTGCTGCCTTCAAAGAGAAATATCCGGGTCATACCGTAATATCCTACGTGAATACTACTGCAGAGATAAAGGCCATGACCGATATTATCTGTACTTCCACAAACGCCCTGGAAATAGTAAGAAGTCTTCCAAAGGATGAAAAGATTATTTTTGCACCTGACAGAAACCTGGGGAATTACATAAGGAGTGAAACAGGCAGAGAAATGGTCATATGGGACGGGGCATGTCATGTTCATGAGGAATTTAGTTTGGAAAGAATACTGGAGTTGAAGAAAGCACATCCCGATGCACAGATCATAGCACACCCCGAATGTGAAAAACCCATTCTGCTTGTCGCAGATCACATAGGATCAACCACTTCACTGCTTAATTATACAATCAGGGATAGTGGAAAAACTTTTATTGTTGCTACAGAATCCGGTATTCTTCACCAGATGAGAAAAGAGAGTCCGGATAAGCATTTCATAGCGGCTCCACCTAAAGATTCAACCTGTGCCTGTAATGATTGTGCCTATATGAAGCTCATTTCATTGAAAAAGATTTACAATACTTTGAAGTATGAGCTTCCGGAGATAACTTTGGAACAGGAATTGATGGATAAAGCCAGGGGATCCATCGTAAGAATGCTTGATATTTCAAGTAAATTGAATCTTTAGATTGCTTATGAAAATCAAATGTAAAGCCAAAGTCTGCTTGTTCGTTCTGTTCAGTGCAGTAATACAGCTTTCTGTTGTTGCACAGGATGTAAACATAGACAGTACATTTGTTCAGTTTTATTATCCAAATGGTCAGGTTTCCAGTGAAGGAACCATGAAAAATGGCTTACCCGATGGCTACTGGAAAACTTACTATGTTACCGGTGTTATTAAATCGGAAGGCAGAAGGACAAATTTTCTTCTCGATAGTATATGGAATTTTTACAAGCAGTCGGGCGAGCTTTTACAAACCATTTCTTACAAGCTTGGTGATAAGAATGGATTTTCAATTCACTATCATTATGAAAATCCCCTTAATCCAGGACAGCCGACCATCCTTTCTAAAGAATTGTATGTGAATGGAAAAAGGGAAGGAAATTCATTTTACTACTATCCGACCGGAGAATTAAAACAACTTATTTACTATAAGAATAATCAGAAAAATGGAATGTCACGGGAATTCAGTCCCGATAGTGTTCTAATATCAGTGCTGGAGTATAATGACAATTACCTGATTAACAGGGAAAGAATTAACCGGACCGATAAACAGGGAAGGAAGCAGGGCACCTACAGAGAATATTATGAAAATGGTAAATTGAAAAGAGAGGAACACTTTCTTGATAACCAGTTACATGGCTATTATCGTGAATTTGATGGAAAGGGCGAACTGATCGTAGCCATGCGCTATGAAAGGGGCGAGATTGTGGAGGAGATCGATGAGGATCTCAGGGAGTTACTTGATATGAAAAGTACTTATGATCAGGATGGAAGACTTGTCTTTACGGGTGGATATATCGAGGGTGTTCCGGTGGGTATTCACCGATTTTATGATACTACAGGAGTGGTTGAAAATTCATTTTTTTACAATGAATTGGGACAAAAAATTGGGGAAGGTATTATTGATGAACAGGGTAGAAAGATGGGTCCCTGGATTGATTTCTATCCCACCGGTGAGAAAAGAGCAGAGGGTGATTACAAGGATAATGAGCGATCGGGGGCCTGGACTTACTATTTTATTTCAGGGGGTATTGAGCAGAAAGGAAGATTTGAACGTGGACGCTTTCATGGTCTCTGGATGTGGTTCTATCCAAATGGAAATACCTGGAGGGAAGAAAGTTACTTCAATGGAAGGGAAGATGGAATATTCATTGAATACGACAGCGATGGAAAAATATTGGAGAAAGGGGATTATATAAGCGGAGAGAAAGATGGAGAATGGTTTTACCAGGTGGGCGATCACGAGGAGAGAGGATCTTATGTGATTGGATTAAGGGAAGGAATATGGAAATATTTTTACAGCGATGGTCAGCTTAAATACGAAGGAAGCTATTCACAAGGAAATCCGGATAAACGCCACAAGTACTACTATCAGTCAGGGGTGTTGAAAGAAGAACAGTTTTATGTCATGGGTATCAGGGAAAAAAACTGGAAAAAATATGATGAAGAGGGAAATTTAGTGATGACCATTACCTACAAAAATGATGTTGAATACAGGATTAATGGTATACGTATCAAGCTACCAGAAAGTGATGTTACATTAATACGCTGACCCGTTTATGGCAGAAGAATTTGAAATCAGGGGTGATGATGTATCACAGAAAGATCTGGAGATAGAAGCCAGGTTAAGACCTGCCCAATTTAAGGATTTTGATGGTCAGATGAAGATCGTGGATAATCTGAAAGTTTTTGTGGAGGCTGCCAAATTAAGGGATGAGGCACTGGATCATGTTTTACTGCATGGACCTCCTGGATTGGGAAAGACCACACTGGCCCATATCATTGCCAATGAAATGGCGGTGGGTATTAAAATTACCTCAGGTCCGGTGTTGGATAAACCGGGAGATCTGGCGGGTTTGCTTACCGGTCTGGAAGAAGGAGATGTACTTTTTATAGATGAAATACACCGACTTTCACCCATTGTTGAAGAGTATCTGTATTCTGCAATGGAGGACTACTGTATTGATATAATGATTGATAAGGGTCCTTCGGCGCGTTCTGTGCAATTAACACTCGAACCCTTTACCCTGATCGGTGCTACTACGCGTTCAGGACTACTTACGGGTCCACTCAGGGCACGTTTTGGAATAAAGTCTTTACTTGAATATTATGATACCGAAATACTTACCGGTATTGTAAAAAGGTCTTCAGCGATTTTGAAAGTTAAGATTGAGGCAAATGCTGCTTTTGAAATTGCTTCCAGAAGCAGGGGAACACCGAGAATTGCAAATGCGCTACTCAGACGAATCAGGGATTTTGCACAGGTGAAGGGAAATGGAATTATTGACATGGAAATTACTCGATATGGTCTTGATGCATTGAATATTGATCGTTCGGGACTGGATGAAATGGATAATAAGATTTTGGCGACTATTATCGATAAATTTTCTGGCGGACCTGTGGGTTTAACCACCATTTCTACTGCAGTGGGAGAAGAGGCTGGAACCATCGAGGAGGTGTATGAACCCTTTCTGATTAAACAGGGATATATAAAGCGTACGCCCAGGGGCCGTGAGGTTACAGAAATTGCCTATGATCATCTGGGTAAATATCGTGATAGGCAAAACTCTTTATTCTGATATTTTATTATATTTGTGGCGAATTGAATCTACACGCAAGCTGATATGTTAAAAGAGTTATTAAAAAATGCAGGACTGCTGATCATTTTGATCGGAGTAATTATTCTTGGAATCATCGTATTTAGCGGGGTTCAGACCAACTCTTTAATGGGATTAAGTCTTGGGCTTATCATTGGTGGCCTGGTAGCTCATATAGTGATAGGCAAGCTTGTTGAGTAAGTATCTCTCTATAATCCCGCAATGTATTTTAATCCTGGCTTGTCCAGGATTTTTATTTTCCTTCCGCTGAGATCTATCAGTTTCTTTGTTTTAAATTCTGATAATAATCTGATTATGGATTCAGTAGCTGTTCCAACAATATTGGATAGTTCTTCCCTGGTTAGTGATATATTAAGGACTTCATCCTGATTGGCACCAAACTCCTCATCGAGGTGAATCAGAATTTCTGCTAATCGCCCTTTCACTGTTTTCTGCGCTATATCGGTTATATAGGAGTTCGCTTCTCCCAGTTCCTTACAGGTGAGCTTCATGAGCTCTATGGCAAATTCCCCGTTGGTTTTAACCAGATTCAGGAGTATATCGGCAGGAATATGGCAAAGAATGCTATCCTCCAGCACCTGGGTGGTAGTGCAGGCGGCTTCATTGCTAATTACAGAGCGGTAGCCTATAATGTCACCGGGCTTGGCAAAGCGGATGATTTGTTCTTTTCCGTCAAAACCGGTTTTATATATCTTTGTTATGCCTTTTTGAACACAGTAGAAACCCTTCATGCGGTTTCCTTCCTGATAGATAATTGAACCTCTTTTGTAGCTTTCTGTTATCTTGTTTATAGAGATTTGTTCGTGCTGCGCATCATTGAGATGGCGAAACAGAGGATTTGTCCTGATTACACAGGAATCACAGGAATTATTTCCAGGGTCAAGGATCATAGGAAAGACATTGAAATACAATAGTAAATATAAACGAAAACTTTAAAATCTGATGAAAGAATCAATTACGGCAACCTGGTTAAACGACCTCTCGTTTGAGACAGAGGTAGATGGACATAAAATATACCTGGATACTTCTGTTGAGCATGGTGGTAAAAATATGGGTCCCAGGCCCAAACCTATGATGCTCGTTGCTTTAGCAGGCTGTACAGGAATGGATGTGGTATCCATTCTCAAAAAAATGAGGGTAGAGTTTGAATCCTTCACTGTGGATGTAGAGGGCGATTTGACGGAAGATCATCCTAAAAGGTTTGAAGGAATGAAGGTGATTTACAGGCTTAAGGGCAAGGACATTCCTCTTAAAAGTGTCGAAAAGGCGGTGAATCTCTCAAAAGAAAGGTACTGCGGTGTGTCGGCCAACTACATCAAGGCTTTTCCCATTGAGCACGAAATCATCATCGAGGAATAAGGCATGGGGTTTAACAAAGGGGTATTAGAGAGTGAACTGGGATTAGCTACGCTGAGCTCGCAGGCTCGGTTAAATAGC
>CAZRPW010000111.1:0-3221 GCA_964601975.1 uncultured Bacteroides sp. | reverse complement strand
GCGAAACTGTTCCAGGAAACGGACATCGTTTTCGAAGTAAAGCCGCAAATCTTTTACCTGGTACTTCAGCATGGCGATGCGTTCAACGCCCATACCAAAGGCAAAACCAGTATACTGGTTTGAATCGATATGGTTGTTTTCCAGTACATTGGGATCTACCATTCCACAGCCAAGGATTTCCAGCCAACCGGTGTACTTGCAGACATTGCATCCCTTTCCACCACAGATCTGACAACTGATATCCATTTCAGCCGAAGGTTCAGTGAAGGGGAAAAATGAGGGGCGCAGTCTGATCTCAACTTCCTGCCCGAACATTTCTCTTGCAAAGTACAGGAGGGTCTGTTTCAAATCGGCAAAGGATACATTTTCATCAATATATAATCCTTCTACCTGGTGAAAAATGCAGTGCGCCCTGGCAGAAATAGCTTCATTTCGAAATACACGTCCCGGAGAGATGGTGCGTATGGGTGGTTGAGTTTTCTCCATTACACGGACCTGTACAGAAGAGGTGTGGGTACGCAGTAAGATATCAGGGTCCTTTTCAATGAAGAAAGTATCCTGCATATCCCTTGCCGGGTGCTCGGGTGGGAAATTTAGTGCAGAAAAAACATGCCAGTCATCCTCAATTTCCGGTCCTTCCGAAATGGTAAAGCCCAGCCTGCCAAAAACCTCAATAATCTGGTTTCGTACGATACTGATGGGGTGCCTGGCGCCAAGTTGTGTGGGTTCCCCGGGAAGTGTGAGATCCTTTGTTTCGCCATCACCATCTTCCTTGTCCAGCTCTTGCTTAAGTGTATCAATCTTCTCTGACACAAAACTTTTCAGCTGGTTTATTTTCTGACCAAATTCTTTCTTTTGTTCAAGAGGTACCTGTTTAAAACTACTGAACAGATCGGTCAGCACACCCTTTTTCCCAAGGTATTTAATTCTGAATTGTTCGATCTCTTCCTGGGTTTCGGCCTTGAATTGCCTGGCTTCCTCAAGGATTTTATCGATATTTTGAAGCATATCTTATTCAATTTGAGCACAAAAGTAACAAAACCGGGCTTATTTCACCAGCGAAATATGATATACCACATCTTCCAGTGGGCGGTCGTTCGAATCGGTTGCCATTTCTGCAATCCTGTCAATTACATCCAGGCCTTCAATCACCTCTCCGAATACCGTGTATCCACCATCAAGATGAGGTGTTCCGCCAATGGTGGTATAGGCCTCAATGGCTTCGGGAGAAAAGGCACTTGCCCGGTTTTTCTCAAGCATTTTAAGCATGTCGGGGGTGAATACCTGGCCCTGTACAATGTAAAATTGTGAACCGGAGGAGGCCTTTTCAGGATTTACGTGATCTCCCATGCGGGCGGCAGATAGCGCACCCTTTTTGTGAATCAGTAAGTCGTTGAATTCGGCAGGAATTGTGTAGCCTGGCCCACCTGTACCCAGGCGTTGACCCCTGTCGGCATCCACAGAGTGCGGGTCACCCCCCTGGATCATAAAATCTTTAATAACCCGGTGGAAAAGCTGTCCGTCGAAAAAACCTTCTTGAATGAGTTTGATCATGTTATCGCGGTGAGCAGGGGTCTCATTGTAAAGCCTGGCAATCATGGTTCCATGAAGCGTTTCAATCTTAATGAGTTGTTCGCTTCCTGCAGACTGGCTTTGAACAGAAGATACTGTAAGCACTAAGAGAATGCTTACAAAAAGTAGACAGGAAATATTTCTTTTATTTTTCATATTTGGAGTAACTTTAATACAAAGATAGGATGAATGTTTAAAAAGTGGGTCACCGCAATAATGCTTCTGTTAACCTTGACTGGAGTTTCGGGGCAGTCGGTCGGACTGGTTCTGAGTGGTGGTGGAGCTAAAGGTCTGGCTCATATTGGTGTAATACAGGCATTGGAGGAGAACCATATTCCCATCGACTACATTGGGGGTACCTCCATGGGTGCCATTGTGGGAAGTCTTTATGCAATGGGCTATACCACAGATGAGATGATCGCCATTATTTCTTCAGACGATTTTACTTACTGGATGTCCGGTGAGCTGAAGGAAAAAGATAAATACTATTTTAAGGCGGAGTACCCGGGGCCTGACCTTGTAAGTATCGGGATCGATTTGAAAGATACGGTTCCCAAAACCATATTACCCCTGAGTATTATTCCCAATCATCTTATGGATTTTGCCTTCATGGAGATTTTCTCTCAGGCCAGTGCTGCAGCCAACTATAATTTCGACAGCCTTTTTGTTCCTTTCTTTTGTATTGGTGCAGATATCAGTAATAGCAAGGAAACGGTATTCAGGACGGGTGACCTTGCGCAGGCTGTAAGGGCCTCAATGACAGTGCCTTTTGTTTTCAGGCCCATTCTGATGGATGGAAATATAATGTATGACGGAGGCATCTACAATAATTTCCCGGCGAATCGCATGAAGGAGGTTTTTAATCCTGATGTAATCATAGGGAGTAAGGCAGCTAAGGGTAATGAACCACCTGGTGAATTTGATGTAATGAAGCAAATCGAAAACATCGTGATGAATCCGTCGGATTACATAATCCCGGGAGGGAAGGGAATTATGCTGGATATGAATTTTGGCACCCAATCCTTGCTTTCTTTCGATAAACTGGAGGAGTTTATAGATTTGGGTTACAATACTACCCTATCAAAAATTGACAGTATTCGCATGCTTACAAGCAGGCTGGCAGAAGACACAAGCATCCTGAACAAACGAAGGAAAGAGTTTATAGATACCTGGCCGGAATTCAGGTTTGGACATGTGGATATCACCGGACTGAATGAGCGACAATCGTCCTACGTGGAGCGTAGTTTTCGGAAATCGGATACAGTGTTAGGACTGGAGTCTATCAAATGGGAGTATTTGAAACTGGTGAATGACCAGAGCCTTACATATCTCTATCCGACAGCTGTTTATGATAAGTCCGATAGTCTTTATACTTTTAAACTGAGGGTGGTTCCTGAAGCTCCCCTGGAAGCAAGATTTGGATTGTTTATCTCCACGAGTGGACAGGCACAAACCTACCTGGGCATGAGCTACAGGGAAATACAGGAAGTGAGTACCCTCCTGGAGGCAAGCCTGCAGTTTGGCAGACTTTACGATGGTGTGAACCTGGGATTCCGCTTTGATTATCCTTCAGAGACGCCTGTTTTTTTCGAGGGTAATTTCAATTATAACCGCTTCGATTATAATACTTCAAATCCCAACTTCTTTTT
>CAZRPW010000110.1:13778-15431 GCA_964601975.1 uncultured Bacteroides sp. | reverse complement strand
ACCATATTGAAATTGAAGCCAGGGATGCTTTGGGAAACAAAATGACAGAAAAAGCCCAAGGAGATTTCGTTTTACACTAAGCAGGAGACCATATAAACATTCAAACTCCTGCAAAAAGAGTATTCAAATAAATAATGACTGAAAAGAAAAAGGGATGAAAACAAATCGCAGAAATTTTCTAAGAATAGCAGGATTAACCGGCGCAGGCCTTGCCGGTTCAGGAATCATAAACGCTCAGGGAGCCGGACTGGATGGAATGCCGGATGCTTCATTGAATCAACACCATGTAAAGGCAGGTCAGCAGTTTAACATGTCTGGTTATGCTGCCCCCAAACTGGAAACCATTAGGGTAGGCATCATCGGACTCGGTAACAGGGGACCGAATGCAGTGGAAAGGATGACTCATATTGAAGGAGTGGAAATAAAAGCCCTCTGCGATATTCGCCCCGAACGAATTGATAATGCAAAAAAGCGGCTTGGAAAGACAAAGCACGATCCGGTGACCTATACCGGGAAAGAGGAAGCCTGGAAGAAGCTATGTGAAAGAGATGATCTGGACCTGGTGTATATCTGCACTCCCTGGCACCTGCATGCCCCCATGGCCGTCTATGCCATGAACCAGGGAAAGCATGTCTGCGTGGAAGTTCCGGCAGCCAAAACCATTGATGAGTGCTGGGAGTTAGTGGAAACATCCGAACGCACGCGCAAACACTGCATGATGCTTGAGAATTGCTGCTATGATTTTTTCGAACTGCTCACCCTGAATATGGCCAGGCAGGGGTTTTTCGGCGACATCATCCACGCTGAGGGAGCCTATATCCATGATCTGCTTGAAGGCAATTTTTCAAAGGATAAATACTACAAACTCTGGAGGCTGAAGGAAAATCAAAGAAAGGGGAATCTTTATCCCACACACGGACTGGGACCCATTGCCCAGATCATGGATATCAACAGGGGCGACAAAATGGATTATCTGGTGTCCGTATCATCGGCCGATATGACGATGGAAAAGATGGCCGACAAGCTGGCTTCCTCCGATGATTTCTACGCTCCTTTTGCAGGAAAAACCTACAGGGGCAATATGAACTCCACCACCATCAGGACCCGAAGGGGAAGAACCATGCTCATTCAGCACGACGTAAGTTCTCCCCGCCCCTACTCAAGGATTCACCTTGTAAGTGGCACCAGGGGTGTTGCCAGCAAGTATCCCGAACCAGCAAGGATATCAGCAGGACATGAATGGTTCACGGATGAGGAATTTAAAGCGATTGAAGAAAAATATAAGCCAAAGATCATTGCAAGGGTGGGTGAACTAGCCAAAGAGGTGGGTGGTCATGGAGGAATGGACTTCATCATGGACTGGCGTACCATCGATTGTCTCAGAAATGGTCTGCCGCTGGATCAGGATGTTTATGATGCAGCCCTTTGGAGCTCCATTGCACCCTTGAGTGAGTGGTCCGTGGCCAATCGCTCCAATTCCATTGATGTCCCCGACTTTACACGCGGCTCATGGAAGCACAACCAGGTGGTGGACATATCCCTTGAAAAGGGCGGCAGTACAGGGGTTTTGATGTAGAACGGTGGCAGCACCCTGAGTTTAATTTAGAAAGGTGCTTAAACCCTGCTTTGATTTAGAAAGGTGCTTAAACCCTG
>CAZRPW010000110.1:0-13678 GCA_964601975.1 uncultured Bacteroides sp. | reverse complement strand
GGTGCTTAAACCCTGCTTTGATTTAGAAAGGTGCTTAAACCCTGAGTTTAATTTTAAAGACATGAAATATATAATCTATATATCCCTTTTTCTGTTATCGACACAGGTGAGCGGCCAGGAGGATGTCACGTTGCCAAAGGAAGACGTCATGGTTTCAAAGGAGAATGTCATGGTGCCAAAGGAAAATGTCATGGTGCCAAAGGAAGATGTTCTTGTTTTAGAGGAAGGCTTTGAGGCCGGGTCGCTCAGTGAAGTGACAGCAAACTGGGATGACACTAAAAATACAGCCGGCATGTCCTTCTCCAGCGACGTGCCCAAAGGCAGTCCGGGAAAAAAATCGCTTGTGATGACCTATACGCCGGGCGAGAACAGCGGCGGTCATCTTTTTAAACTGCTGCCGGAAGGCTACAGGACCCTTTATGCCCGCTTCTATGTGAAGTTTATGGAAGGCCACAGGAAAGTCCATCACCTGGTAAAGCTGGGAGGCAACAATCCACCCATCGCGTGGCCCGCAGGGAGAGCAGGCATAAAACCTTCCGGCGACGACCGCTTTATAAGCGGTATTGAGCCCATTGGAGATCGGTGGTCGTGGGATTTCTATACCTACTGGATGTTTATGCGGGGATACGGAGACCCGAACTATCACTGGGGAAATACATTTCATCCCGATCCAGGGGCTAAAATCAAGCAGGGTGAATGGATCTGCGTGGAATTTATGGTGAAAATGAATGATCCTGTTGAATCTTCCAATGGGGAACAGGCATTCTGGATTAACGGGGAGAAGGTGCTTCACATGGGAGAGGGATTCCCCTCCGGCTACTGGGCCAAGGACAGGTTTTACCCGCATCCCGACAGCTCAGCATTTGAAGGCTTTCAGTGGAGGAAGACGGATGATCTGAAAATCAATTTCTTCTGGCTCAGTTACTATATGACAGATGAAACAGGAGATCATACAGACAGCATCCTTTTTGATGATGTGATCTTATCTACCGGATATATTGGTCCACATAAAGGAAATTAATTTGTGTTTAATCCAGCGATTCCGCTTCGCTGAATTCAATAATAGATATAAACTATGTAGTTATTAGCTTTTTCGATGCCTGTTTGCTTAGTTTATATACATGAAGATATATTAATTAGCAGAAAGTAGCATTATTAGATAATAACTACATAATTTATATCCCTATGCTAAGAAAAATATGTATGGCAATTAATTGACAACAGCGTTTATCGGTACCGGATAAGAATGCTACCATGAAATCGGCTTACAAACAGACAAGTATCTACGGAACGAATATACTTTACCTGGATCGGGATACATTTTATACCAATCAGGAACTCTGCATGGCCGCTGAGCTTCCGGCCAGAACTTCCCTGAAAATTATCCTCAGCGACAGTGATTCCGCTCTCAGCGAAGGATTATTGCATTGCTGGCTCTTTTCTGGTTCTTTTCTGGCTCTTTTCTGGTTCTTTTCTGGCGATCAAAATAATATTATGATTTTTCAGGATATAGCCGGGTTGTTTTTCGGGTCAATGGAGGCTGAAGCTTTGACATTCCTGCATCGCTAAGCACTCCTTGAGCTGCCAAAATAATTGCTTTAGTGATAACAGGCATTTGGAACAGACGCCCTTGCCAAGTGCACGCTTTATTCCACGAACACGATTGGACATAGTTTTGCCTCCTTAACTTTCAGTGTATAGCCCGGAAACAACTCTCATGCATCTTTCATTCATCACTGTCTACCTTCACATCCTTGAACATGAAAGGATTCTCACTTATTCTCAGGACCTTACCACTGGCGGTGGTCACATTCCTCAATATGACTTCCCTTGTTATGACATAGGGGAATTTCTCGACGTAGGAAGCGTCGGTCATTTGCGGATTAAAATCTGCGAAAATCGCAGGCCCCTTGTAATCCGCCTGCGCTTGATGACTGGAGTCGTCAATCTGTAAATTTTCAATAGTAATCCGTTCTGGCATATAACAGGTATAGCCGAAATCATGCTGACCAGAATAAGATCCACTAATCAGGTTGGCGCTGCTTAGCCCTTCGCCCGTAGGTACAAAAATGCAGTTTCTAATAAGGATATCTCCCTGCCATGTACTTCCGTAATCGGAGCGCAGGTTTACAAGGCTCCTTCCGTTAATGGTGGTGTTCTCAACAGTTAAAGTGCCAGTACCAATGGCATTGATTCCCATGTGTCCCAAGGTTGAGCTGCGGATAGTAGCATTGGCTACTCCCATGTGGGCGTCGAACCGGGAAAAGGTACAATTGTCATAAAGAAGATTCTTGCAGTAATTGGAACCAAGAATCCCCCAGTAGGTGCGGTCATTGATATCATTTGTCTGGCTGCAGTTTATAAATGATACATTCACTGCACGGTTTACCGAAATGTCGTAGGAACCCATAGAGACCGGCCTCCCTGCGGAGCCTATGGTACGGTAGGTTTTGTGTCCGGTCAGGATGGTATTCCTGACAGTAACATAAGCACAGTCACGTATATTGATAAAGCCGCCATAGGGCGCCCCCTGGTCGCCTTCGCCGATGACGCGGTGTTCCAGCCCATCAACAAGCACATTGGAACGCCTGATTGCAAGGTTGCGGCTATAATAGGTATACTTCGATTCTTCATTATTGGCAATCGTTGTAAAACATCCTCCGGTAATGCTCAATGTTTTCTCGTCCAATTGAAGAGCGGTAATTTCTGTGATTTGATCGAAATCCCAGATTATGGGAGCATTTATATCTACATTTCCATCGATATCCACAACAAAAATATCTGTTTGCGCAGAGCCCTTGTTCTGGTTCGGCCCAAAGCGAATATAGCGTCGAAGGTTAGAATCGGTGACTGTGATAAGGCAGGTTCCGGGAAAAGGCCCATTGATTTTCTCCTGATTTCTCTTTAGTGAAAAGATCCCCTCCGGCTTGAATGCTTGCTGACTGGAAGTAACCTTGAAGACAGATGCATTTCTATTTTGAACTTCTGTATCATCAATCATGAAGGCCGCCGTGCCGAAATCGGTGTCGGTCTGAACAATTACTGTACGTTCCTTTCCCCCAATATAGTATGTGGCCCCCTCATTGGCTTTCACCAGGAGACCTTGCTGATTTGCGAATGCGTGGGCCGCAGCAATAGCGTCTATATCATCGGTTTTGCCATCACCTTTGGCCCCAAAGTCACTATAGCGGACCACTCCAAGGGTTTTAAACTTAGAGAGGTCCTTAGGTGATACATTTATATGTAGTTCTCCATTTCCCTTTGTAGTTACCTGAGTTTTTCCCTTTTTGCTGGTTATCACCACCTTATTTTGTGGGTTTTCAGCCTGGCCCAGGATCACCATAAAAACTGAAAAAACAAAGAATAATGAGAGCAGGTATTTCATCACGAACGTTTATTGATGTATCCATTTCAGATTACAGCGTCCTCTATTTCCCAAGCATGGGGAACAATCTCCTGATCTCATCATCATTGGGCATACGGCCATATTCGCAAATCTCGAAAGACTCGGCATCGGTAACGCTCTGGGCATGCTCCTCCCCGTACCATTTTACAAGTGTTTCGCGTGCTTCAGGAGTAATTTGCTTTTTCCTTTGCTTACCAAGCCAGGTCAGCCTTGCGGCTTCATCCTGCGGGAGCTGGTCCAGTGTTCCGTTCAGCCATGGCAGCCACTCAAAGAATTGTGATTCATGGGCGGCAATCCCATAAATCTTCTGCTCGTATACGTCTGAAATATCAACCGATATATGAGGGATGAAGCGATAGGGTTTTGTAAAACGGTCCTGCATAAAGAGAAAGACAGGGTTCTTTGTCAGGGCAGGCGTATCGGGTGCGATGTTAGGAACGATGACCATGAAGGCAGCATCCTGGATCAGGATGGCCGTATTCCTGTGATCGGGGTGATAATCATTGGAACGGTGCCCGATAACCACATCAGCGTTCCATCCCCGGATCAGCCTGATAATGTCCAGCCTTATATTCAGATCGGGGGTCAGTTCACCATCATGATTGTCAAGCACAATGTATTTGACACCGAACCTTCGTCCGGCTTCCTCTGCCTCCTTCCTCCTTATCTTTGCGAGAGCCCCACCCCCATTGGAAAAGTGTCCTGCATCCCCATTGGTTACTGAGACAAACAGGACATTATGCCCCATTTGGGCAAACTTAATGGCTGTACCTCCTGTAGTTACATCCGCATCATCGGGATGTGCACCGATGACCACGATATTCAGGGGCTCGCTCTGAGCCTGGATGGAAAGGGAAAATACAAACAAGGAAAGTACCCATATGATATTTTTCATGACAGAATTGGATTTAAAATATATTTACTCAAAGGTAATGTTAGTTCAATAATTATTAGGATTTGAAACAGGGTTGTTTTTAGGTTGTTCTATTTTTTGATTACAGGAAGGATCATCCGGGAAGGATACTCCGGACCATAATAAATGCTTTGTTCTGCCTTTACGATAGATGTATCCGTTGCAAAAAAGTTCCCTGTATTCAGATTCCTGTCGAATCTTGGAAAATTACTGCTGGATATCTCGACCCGCAGCTGGTGGCCTTCCAGAAATACATTTGAGGTGGCCCAAAGATCGATTGTATATTCATAAACCTCGCCCGGAACGATGGGTGAAGGAGGCAGATCCGGATCGCGGTGATCTGCCCTAATAATACCCTCACAAATGCGGATGGCCCTGCCGTCGGGATACACATCCACCAACTTTGCTGTAAAATCTGTATTGACTGCCGAACTGGAGGCAAATACAACGGCCTTAACCGGACCGGTTACCTCCAGGTCCTTTTTAAGGGGAGGTGTTGTATAAACCAGAACATCGGCTCGCTCTTCCACCTGGCGCATATCATAAGGTCCCATGGTCCCGATGGTCGGAACCGGATCTTCAGGGTCATAGATGAAATGATCTGAAGATTCTTTTCCGGGCAGCTTAGTGCTCATCAGCCCATTTCCATGGAGGGTACTGCGATCTCTACCGGGGACTTTGCGATCTCTACTTGGGACTTTGCGATCTCTACCGGGGACTTTGCGATCTTTACCAGGGACTTTGAGATCTTTACCGGGGACTTTGCGATCTTTACCGGGGAAATTGGCAGTCCCCGTACTGTGAAGATAAAAATCCTGGTAATCGGTGCGGGACAGGGGCCATTCATTTTCAAAGCGCCACTGGTTTACCCCCATCACAAAAATCTTTACGGGAGCTTCCTCCATGACCCCGTTGTCCATGCCCTTCAGCTGGCTGTCAAACCAACGAAGTCGGAAGGGGGTACTATTAAATACTGCCTCCTCACCAAAATCCAGCTCCCCCACTTTTCGTTTTCCCATGCTATGTACCCAGGGTCCGATCAGCAGTTTCTGCTTGCTCCTGATTTCGGGGTCTATTTCCGGGGCTGTCATTTTCAGGTAATTGTTAATTGTACCCTCCAGCAAAATATCATACCAGCCTCCGATGTTATACACCGAAGCCCCGATTTTCGAATAACTATCCCCTACGCTGGTCCGGTCCCAATACCCGTCATGTTCGGGATGGGACAACCAGTCTCTCAGAAAAGAGATCCTCCATCCCATGGCCCTGTCCTGCTCCATAAGCGGCAGGGTTTTTAAAACACTGTCCCTTTTTTTCGAAATACTTTCATTACTCACATTGAAAGGCCTGGTCATTTCGATGCTCCAGGGTGTAAACAGGTCGAGCCGAAAAGCACCATCCTGGTATACCACATCGTGAAAATCGGAGAATGTTACGGTGGGAATCATCTGGGTAAAACCCACGTAAGATCCTCCGTAGGTGCCTATTTTTCCGTTGCTCCATTCCTGCGTCCCGGCCCACTGCTGGGTATCATAACCATCGACACCCTCGTATTGAAAAGCATCGAACATACCCTCAGACTCGGAAATTCCACGGGTATCCTGGGTCACAACCACGTAGCCTCTCTGGGCAAAATAATGCGCATCCCGGTTGCCTGAACTTCCGTTCCCGTATGGACTTCTCATAAGCAAAACCGGGAACTTCCCTTCGGCATCCGGTCGGTAGATGTTGGTCGAAAGCCTGACGCCATCACGCATCACCACTTTCACATCCAACTCCTCCCTTACCGTGAAAGTAGCTTCAGATTGCTCCCGGGAAACCTCCTGAGACACCTCCTGCCCAAGGCCGCTTATTGAAGCTGTTATTAAAAGGAAGCTTATCACATAAGCCAAACCCCTATTCATACCCAAATTCGATATCTTTTTCATGACTACCGTTTTATCAGATGCTTACTTTCTTCATTTTATCAATAAATTCGGGATTGAAGTCTGCCCCAATCCCGGGGACATCGGGAAGCTCCCATTTTCCTTTTCCCTTATACTGAATCCCTCCGGTAACCGGATCTTCCGCATGAGAAAGGGAGGAATCAATATCAAAATAGACCACATTGTTTTTCGCTGCTACAAAATGACATAAGGCAGTCAGGGCAAACCTGCTCTCAGACATGCATCCCACCTGGGTTTTTTTCCCGGCTGCCTCAGCAATGGCATTGATCTTAATGGCATTGTGAATCCCGCCTGACTTGGCTAATTTTATATTAAAATAGTCACAGGCACCCATACTTGCAAGGCGAAATGCGTCGCGGTGATCAAATACAGATTCATCGGCCATGATCGGGATGGGACTGTGGTCCCTTACCCGGGCCAGATCAGTATTGTTCCAGTGGGCAATGGGTTCCTCGCAATATTCAATGTTATAGGCTTCCAGCGCCTTCAGTATTTTAATGGCTGTGACGGTATCCCATCCCTGGTTGGCATCAACGCGCATGGGAAGCGCCATCCCTATGGTCTCCCTGATGGCTCGAATTCTTTCAATATCTTCAGAGAAAGTACTTCCCAGCTTAACTTTAATGGTCGGAAAGCCTTCATTCTTATATTCAAGGGCCTGTCGTGCCATCTTTTCAGGAGATCCCAGGTAGACCGTCATATCGGTGTAAATCGCCCTGGACCTGCTGCCTCCAAGCAGCTTATACAGGGGAAGCCCGGCTGCTTTGGCCAGGAGGTCATAGAGGGCCATATCAAAGGCGCTCTTGATTGTGTAATTTCCCTGGATGTTTTGATCCATTTCCGTCAGCCTGTCCTCAATGGCCAGGGGATCCTTTCCTTTAATACTGGCCGCCAATAACTTTGCCACTTCAATCCCGCTACGGTTGGTTTCGCCGACTATGTTTCTTTCCGGACTGGCTTCCCCGATACCGACCATTCCATTGCTCGCATGAATTTTAATAATTATATTCTCTGCAAGAGAAAAGGTTCCCAGGGAGATGGTAATGGGCTCTTTTAAAGCGATATTCAGCTCAATGATTTCAACTTTATCAATCACAGGAGTGTTCATTATTCAGCGGTTTGTTAAATCATCACTATGATCAGCAATCATCCTATTGATTGTAATATAATCCCGACCAGGTATCCGATATAATTCCCGATCACGTAGCCCCAGATTCCCAACATCAGGGAGGGGAAAATCAGGTTCTTCCACTTCATGGAAATGGCTGATGCCACTCCGTTCATGGGCCCCCCTGAAGTCACAATGGCAGCCTGAACCAATTCTTCAAGTTCAAATTTAAAGAGCTTGCCCAGTCCAAATGTAAACAGGAAATTGAAGAAGAGGATAATCGCACAGAAAAGGATCATTACCGGGGCCTCATGGATCACTTTGGAGATACTCGCCGGCAGACCGATCATCACGAAGAAAATAAATATGAAGAAGGTTCCCAGTTCTTCATTGCCCACAATTTTTTTGGCTGTTTTCGGGAACAGCATGGGGAAAAGTACAGACAAGGTTGTGAGGACAAGGTATTGTTGTCCAAGAAACATTTTAATAACAACCGGCATTCCCGGGGCACTAAAAAAATTACTGGTTTTGACAGATATCAATGCAATTGCAAATGCGATAAACAGGGATCTCCCAAGGTCCAGCAATCCAATGGGCTTGGGTTTCCAGTATTCACCGGTATCACGGGTACTGTTTGTGCCGGCTATTTCAATGGACCTTTCAGATACAGGAAAGAAACGCCTGACAATGAATAATCCGGGCAGGGTTATTAAAAACAAAAAATAAATGATCATGACTCCCGAGTCGGCTACCAGCGTAGCATTTATAAGATCCCTGGGCGGGTTGAACATGGATACAACCGACACAAAATTGACCGAGCCTCCAATGTAGCTGGCGGTCATGGCCGGACCAATTAATTCAAGATCGTCGATGAGGGTGCGCAGCAAAGCCACCGCCACAAAACTTCCAAAAACGGTTCCCAGGACGCTTATATGAAAGGCGCCGGCAAAGCGACCGGTCTCCCTGAAGATTTTCCTGACATCGGTTTTCAGTAAGAGCAGGGGAATAACCAGGGGAACCAGGTATTCCCAGACAATGTCATAGGATGAAGATTCATAGGGTAACAATCCAATATTGGATACCAGCATTCCCGCACAGATGGCGGTGGCTGCCCCAGTGATTCTTTTGAAAAATTGATACTTCTGTTCAAGAAACAGGCTCAGGAAGGCCATTCCAACAAGGAAGGTCCAGATGACCCAGTGATCGTCGGGTGCAACCAGGCTATTCATCTATCTGGATGTATCCGGTGGGAAGTTCCCCGTAAAACGCATGATCATACTCCAGGTCTGCCGTAATAATGTAAGTACCCGGTCGGTACTTTCTCTTCACTGAAAGGGCAACAGCAAAACTTCCGGTCTCACCGGGACTAATTGTATATGAGACCCTTGGATTGGCAAAAATAATATCTTCTGAACTTTTTAGCCAGATTGTGCCGGAGACCGGATGCGACTTTCGGTTGACAATGCGAAGTACCATTTCAGTTTCTTTGCCGGGTGCCACGGTCATTTTCGCAGGGTAAAAAGAAGCCCAGTAGGGATTAAACCCGGTTTCTGACTGTCCGGGTGGCAGGGTGTTTTTGATCGCGTCGGTGGTAGTCATGGCCCACTCCCGAAATTCATCCCGGACATCGTCGTGGATAGCAAACACATTGCTGTGGGCAGGCAGACATATGTAGGGATTGGCATCGTAGAAGGACTGGGCCGTATTTATAAATGCACTATGGGTTGATATCCCGTTATAACAATGGATGGATGAACGCATATACCCCTCCCGGTTGATGGAAGTTCCATCGGCTACGAAATAGAAATTTATGCCGTCAATCACAGCCGATAAGCCCATCTGCTGCTCCATATGAGCTGGATTGTGAAAAACCCCGAAGGTGTACCCGCCCCACTCAAAGCTTTCTCCTTCAGACAGAACCCGGTCAGCCTTAAACTGTGTGTTGCCCCAGCAAGTAGTTAAAAAGTTTTCGGGAGACTCCACATGTTCTACTAGTTTTTCCCAGACCCAGATTTCGGCACCTTCGGCTTCGGCCAGGGCCGGGATGCCATCAATGTGATCATAGTGCCAGTGACTGGGGATAATCACAGCAATGCGTGTAATTCCAAATTTTTGTTTGGCCTCAGCCAGTCGTTCTGCAGTAAACTCCTTTCCGCAATCATAGAGAAGCGCTTCGCCCGATTCGGAAATAACAAGCTGGGAGGTGGTACCACAATCCTGGATGACATGCTCCGAGACCTGTACAAAGTTTGACCAGTTCCACCGACCTGCCCTTTGCGTAGTGAGGTTTTGTTTGACTCCCGATAAACGTGATTTTAGCAAACGAAGATCATCCATGGGCTGTTCGATGCTGGCGCCATGGGAAGGAAGCATCAGGCCGGGATTCAAAGCACTTATTTTATCGATGGAAACGATGGAGGAATCGATGCCGGGATTCTGAAGATAGATCCACTGCAAACTATAGAAGTCACGTACATATCCTCCCTGCATAATCAGATCGCCACTAAAGAGAATGACCTGCCCATCCGCTTCAAGCTCGTATGAAACACTGCCTTTGGTATGTCCGGGCGTATCGAGGGTCCGGATTTTATACTGATTCCAGTGGATGATATCCCCTTCCGCTAACAGCCTGTCCACACCCGGCTTCTGAAAGGGCTCCATGCGCCTGCCCTGATTTACAAGGTCATCCCTGAGCAGGTATCGCTCCGAAATGTTTACCGGATGCAGAACATGAAAGTTTTCGTTCTGTAAATAGGCTTCTTCCAGCTTACCGATGCCAACCTTAGCTCCACTGTTTCTGAGCGCTGCTGTTCCTGTACACTGGTCCCGGTGAAAGTGGGTATGCAAGACCCAATCAATTTGGTTCACCCCCACCCCCGCAAGGGCTTTGTCCAGGTCTTCAGATCCTGCGTCAACCAGGATGCCCGAAGTGCCGGACTTAATCAAATAGACGTTGCAGGCGTCCTGCAACCTGTAGATATTCGGCTGGATGAGTTCAAAACCCCTGCCGGGAGCACCTATGGCCGATAAAACAATAGTGCAAAAAAGGAGGACAAGAAAAAGGGCCTTCTTCATCTATTTTCGTTCAATGATAATTCTATGCTCAGGTCCATAAACACCCGCAAGATTAAGTGCACGAAAAACCATTTCATGTTTTTGCGCACCCAGCGCAAGCTTGATATTCTCATCTGTTTTTTCCCAGTTGCCCGAAGCAAGATCCATCACCTGGTACTCCATCAGGTTGGGCGTATCAGAGGTGAGGGATATTTTTGCAGTAGTCCCGTCAATCTCTACTTCTGACTCAATCGTATTGGGAGTCCATTCAATCTCATCGCGGTTCCGAATAAGCTTTATCTCTCCCATGTTCTCATAGATCCAGCATGGCTTTCCTTCCCTGATCCAAATGTTATCTACATAGAAATCATCTTCAAACATTATATACTTCCCGCCGTGATCGGGCCAGGCGCAAAAATAATCTCCATGTTCCATCCATGTGATCCAGGTATAGGTTCTGGCAAACTGTTCCTTTGTACGCCCAATTTCAGGATTATATTCAATGATCTTCCGGTCCGGACCCTGGGCCAGTTGTACATCCGCAGCTTTGTTCTTCAGATACTCATCCCTTACCTCCAGTGCTGAAAGCGGAATACCGTCCTTTTCAAAATGATGATTGTATTTGGCATCGGACAGCACCCATTTATTGTATTGATTGGACCATATTTCATTGATGCCGTGGTGTCCATCGGGTCCTTCCACACCCTTTACACCCGGTCCGGCTCCCAGTGTTCTTGTAAAATAACCATAGGAATTCATGACTGCGTTCTGAACCGTCATAAAATGACCGCAATGGTAGCCTTGCCCCTTCAGGGCTTCATCCAGAATTCCTTCTGCATAACCGCCACCGGGGTAAGGGTCACCGGTATCATTAATCGCGATCACTGACTTAATCCAGTGTCTTAGCATGAGGATTCTTTTGAATTCGTCAGTTTCGCCATTAAAAATGGTGTCGAGCTGGTATTTCTCTCTTAAATGGCTGAATCCCGGATTGGAGAGATCTTCAAAGGATTGAAATGCCAGGTTGGGTTTGTAAACCGGATTGTCAGCTTCCGTAACTAAATATTGCTTGCTTTCGCAAGAAAAGGCTATAATTCCAAGGCTAAAAAGGACAATAATTGCTTTCATATCATTATTTTTATAATCTTGTGCACAACAAATATATAAATTAATCCCATACGCCTTGAACTGCTAGTTCAAGCTTCATACATGAGCCATATGGATAAAAAAAACAGAATACCACACCTTCTGCCTTCCAGATTTTTTTCACTGTATCTCTTTCTCTTCAGTTTGCTTATACAGTTCTTCATACCGGCACACTCCTTTGCACAGATACCTGAGGGGATCACCACCATCCGGCCCCATGAAATTGATGATGTGCTTGTGAACCCGGGAATAGGCTTCACCACCTTCCAGATGTTCAATGGGGATAACCACAAAGCCAACCAGGATGTGCTGCGTGAGGCCGATCTGGAACGGTATCATAATAACCCTTCAGATCTACATAATATTAACCATCCCCCTACTTCCCTTGCCTATTTCAGGATTCTCTGGAGTGTGATTGAACCCAACGAGGGGGACTATCAGTGGGACTACATTGATGAATTATTAATGTTGGCGCACCAGCATGGACAAATGCTGACCCTGCGCATTTCGCCCTATAAGGGGAGACCCATCGATGATGTGCCTGCCTGGTACCGGGCTATGGTGGGCGAAAAAAGAGATTTCGCACATGTAAAATGGCCCGTAGATCCTGAGAATCCGTTGTATGCCAAACATTTTGGCAAAATGATCCGCGAATTGGGAAAACGATATGACGGTCATCCCGATCTTGAATCGGTGGATATCTCCTTTGTCGGCTGGGCCGGGGAAGGAGGCGGTACCAACCTGCTCAGTGAGGAAACCATGCACAATCTGGTGGACCCTTATCTGGAGTCGTTCACGCGTACCCCTTTGATTGCACTTTTAAGTGGGAAAAAAGCAGTTGAATACATGAACTCCAAAGCTACAATTGGCTGGAGGCAGGATTGCCTGGGTGATCTGGGATTCTGGGCAGAGGAGCAAAACGGATGGACCCATATGTATGATTATTATCCCCAAACCATTGCTGGCTACAACATGCGGGATGCATGGAAAAAGGCACATATAAATTTCGAAATATGTGGTACCATGCCCGGTTGGAAAAAGGACCAGGGCTATGGAATTGATGAGGTACAATATATAATTGATCAGAGCCTTAAGTGGCATATATCATCTTTTAACGGAAAGTCGGCCCAGGTTCCGGAAGAGTGGCAGCCTTTGATTGATGAGTGGTTGAAAAAGATGGGTTACCGCTTTGTCCTGAGGAAGTTCAGCTACCCGGCTGAAGCAAGCATCAATGGAAAATTTCACTTTCAGACCTGGTGGGAAAACAAGGGTGTGGCCCCCTGCTATGGAAACTACAGGCTGGCTCTCAGGCTCATCAAAGGGGATCAAAGCTTCATCCTGCCTACCGATGCAGATATTAAACAGTGGCTTCCCGGTGATGTGGTTTATGAAGATGCCGCATTTATCCCTGCTGATATCCAGCCAGGCAGCTACGAAATACAAATAGGAATTCTTGACCCGATGCTCCGGGAAGCCAGAATCAATCTGGCCATTGAAGGTCGCACTTCAGACGGGTGGTATTCCCTTGGAGCGCTGGAAGTTAAATAAATAGGAATTGGATAAAACTGCCCGGCGTTTCTGTTCAGGATGTGGTTTATGGGGTCGTTAGCATAAAAATTTTCCGGTATGTCGAATTGCGAGATTCACGGAGGCTGCCCCTTTTTGACAGCCTCTTTCTATTTCACACTGACTATTGTGTCTATTACAAATTCCGGTTACTAATATTTTGGTTCTGTTTTTACTTTATGCAAGGCATAAGTTTACAGGCATAGCCGTAGCTACGGCGAAAAACTTTAACAAAGCAGAAAGGAAAAAGAGGGCTGAAATAAGTGAATGGAATTTGTAATAGCCACACTAGTCCTGAATAGGAGATACTGATTTATTGGACATAATAACACCTTTAACTAAGCGTGTCAAGGTTTGCCCTGCTCGACATAGCCAATATTTCCCTTCGGATTCACAGAGCTGCAAGCAGGATAGGGAGTTTATCAGGTCGGTAAGTCGTAGTTGCCCAAAAACCATTGTGATTGATGAATTTCTGGAAACAGGGAAATATTTAATATCCGTTTCTTATGATATTTTACTAATATTCAGATATAAAATAT
>CAZRPW010000109.1:0-15483 GCA_964601975.1 uncultured Bacteroides sp. | reverse complement strand
CATTTCAAATATATTATATCTGAATATTATGAAAATATCATAAGAAACGGATAAATAATATTACCGTGTTTCCAGAAATTCATCAATCACAAAGGAATCTGGGCGACTATGGCTTCTGGACCTGACAGACTCCTGATCCGGCTCGCAACCCAGAGAATCCAATGGGAATTACTGGGTATCCAACAGGGCAAACTTTGACACGGTTAGTTAGAAGTGTTATTATCGTCCAATAAATCTGTATCGCTTATTCAGGACTGGTCAGTGTGCAATTAAAAAGAGGCTGCCCCTTTTGAGACAGCCTCTGTGATCTCCGCGAAGGGATGATCATATTCTTGAAAGCCTAGTTGAAAGTAATTTCCAGACCGGCTATGTCGGCAGGGTTGTAGGGTGTGAGCCTGCCAATCCTGTCCACCAATGGGAGGAACTCATCTCCGGGAGCTTCACCACCCTTGATGAATCCTTGATTATTAAAATATCCGGGGGCTCCGGTATTGGCCAGCCAGGCATTCAGAATTTCATCACTGGCGTGGGGCCAGATGGTTTTTACCTCATTATAGAACACATTGTATATGCTGTTCTCCTTCAGTAAAACCTCCCTGCTATCGGAATCAATGGTACTGAGAGGGAGTCCCAACTCAACCACTGCAATATCGTCGCTTTCTGAGGCGGAGGCCACAAATGCCCAGTTGTAACCCACCTTCTCGGTCAGGAACTTGGCATTGGGATGACTTGAGTTCCCGAAAACATCTACCTGCTCTCCCTTTTTTCCCACAAACATTTTCATGCCATTTATTGAAAAAGGAGCCAGCAGCGGATCAATCTCGGGCAGTCCGGCAATGGAGACGATCATATGGCGGTCATAGCCAAGTTCACTGTTCCCATCGTAATCGATTCGGTACATGGCTGTGGCCCATCTATTATCATTGCTGCGATCCAGGTTATAAGGATTAATGATTGTAATTCCCTCTGCCGGAAACTGATGGTTCCAGAAGATCTGCATCCCCTTACCACCATCTTCATTTCCTTCCGACTCGGCATCGGTAATGGTCAGACCATACTCCCAGGTACGACCTTCGAACTCGGGAGCTTCCACCACCACAAGGTTCTTGATACGGCCATCATCTTCACTCTCATAGGTGATGGTCTTCACCATGTCAATGTTGTATACCCTGATGGCGGTGATGACATCCCTTGTAAGATGAGCAGCCTGGTCTCCCACATGAATAAAAAACCTCAGGTGACCGTAAATTTCACGTCCTTTAAGTGTATCGACCGCAGCGGCACTTTTATACATGGAAACATCGGCAGAAAGCGCAGATGGAATTTCAACGGTAAGCTGGTCGGGTAGAATGGAATCCTGCTGTTCAGAACCGTTATTAAAAGTGTTCTCACAGGCAGTGAAAAACAAAAGTCCGATCAGGAGTGTAGCGAAAGAATAGAATGATAACTTTTTCATGATTACTGGTTTTTAGTGAATATGATTAAATGGTTTATGTTTTCCATTTTTCGTTGTTCACCAGTAACACACAGACCCCACCGTCTTACCCCTATTGACTTTTAATATTTTTTTACAGTATTTTGGTATGTTATTGAATTTCTGATCTTTGGAGATGACTAAAAAACGCATATACGGGATCTCAGCCTTCCAGTTTACCACATCATTCACCTTCTTGGGGGCACCCACAGGCCCGTGAAGGCACCTGATCTTTTCTGATAGACCGGGGGATTCTGTTAGCCATACCGGCCATCCTTCAACTGGCCGACTTTGTAAAGATGGGTATCAGTAAATTTCCAGAAGAAATACCAGATGGTTTCATCTCTTGAAAAAGTATTCCTAGATCGCCAGCCAGAATACATTCCCAATTTCCTTCAACCATTTTACCAGGGTTTTTGCCTCCCTGGAATCGTTGGATTGCTCCCAGTCGCCCGATCGGGCCAGGAAAATATACTGGTACATATCCTTGCCGGGTTCATAGAGGTAACATGAAAGCACCGAAGAACCTGCATCGGCGGCCACATTCTCCGATTTCAGGATCTCTCCTCCCGCCGCACCTTCCATCAGGCCCACATAATAATCAAGATCTTCGGCTTCGACACGGTGGATAACAGAATCGCTTTGGGAAAGATTGTACGCAAGATCTTCTGCGCTGATATACCCCGAGGAGTCGGGAAGCCTGAAATCTTCAGGAAAATCATAACGATGCACAAGCCCTTCCGCATCCATTAGCCAACCATGCTCCGAATACGCCCATGCATAATTTACATAACGGTATTCAAACAGCACCGGCTGGTCCTCTGGCACCTCATATTCCTTCTCACACCCCGTCACCATCATCGCAAGCATCAACACAAACAAAATTTTCTCTCTCATCCCTTTCAACTTTACAGACTTTACAGACTTGATGACTTTACGGACTTTACGGACTTTACGGACTTTACAGACTTTACGGACTATTTTACTATTACAGTATCCCGGATCACATCAGCGGCGGTAAAGTAACCGATGGCATTCCCTTTCAGGTTGCTGCTGGCATTGCCGGGAAGCACATCAAAAACCCCACCCCGCCAATCGGTTTCAGAGAGCATTCCCCTGAGAAACTCCTCGTATTCGCGGGAAACCGACTCCTTCTCCCTGAATACGATGGTCCCCGGGGGGAACCGCACGTGTTCCCGGTCGGGGGCGAAAATGTGGTTTACATCGACCGACCCCAGGGTATAATGGTAGATCAGGGCATGGGTAAGTTCCGGGGCCAGGGTATCATAACCCGGAACATGGCCCCAGTCCAGCTCCATACGAATAACAGACGGTCCATTCTGATCACTTATATAGGCTTCGTAAAGGGGTGGATCAGTCTGCACCGGATAAACCGACATGTCGGGAAAAGGCTGCACCTCCCTCATAAATGCAATGGCGGTGACCCGCATGTCGCCATATTGAATACGCAACTGGTATCCTTTATTCACTTCCCCGGCAAAATCCGGATCAGTGAGGTAAACCCCAGGCCGGGCGCGATCCTCGGTGAGTGAATGGAGCTCCCTCCCATCATTGATTTCCACAACGGCACCTGTGACCACTTCAGGCAGACTGTTTACTTCGTATACCGGCCAGGTAAGAAGGACCTCGTGGGCCTTCGCTTCGTTGGTGATCTTTGCCTCCACCACCATCACATCAACTTCCTGGTACTCCAGCTCCCAATCGATCTTTTCCGTGCACGATCCCAGTAACAACAGGAGGAATAGCGGCAAGAACCGGAGTCCGCGAAATTGAGTAATATGGGAATTCAGCAGCTTCATAAATCAGAATGAAAAGTGGTATGAGATCGAGGGAACGATACCGTAGAGATAATATTGAGTAGCCTCCAGCTGTGGGTTCTCATAGAAGTTGTAAGGAACCACATAAGACCCGCCTTCATCCTCGGTCTTGTTAAAATGAAGGGCCACAGGATTTTTACGGTTATACAGATTGAAGGCCGAAAATATAATTTCGTGCTTAAATTTCCCCCCGGATTTGCCCAGGTGCCAGTTCAGTGCCACATCGAGCCGGTGATAATCGGGAAGCCGGTCGTTGTTCCTTTCGGCATAAATGGGTACCTGGTGATGATTGTAATAATAATACCCGGTAGGTGTTGTAAAAGGAGCACCTGTCATATAAATAAAATTCCCCGTGAGGGTGATCCGTGGATGAAGGGCCCAGGACAGGTAAAGAGAAAAATCGTGGGGCCTGTCGGAATAGGCCGGATAGGGATTGCCCCCATTCACATCCTCAACCTGGTAGATTGCCCTGGACCAGGTATAGGAGATCCAGCCCTTCAGTCGACCGGCGTCCTTGTTAAGCATCATTTCAATGCCATACGCCTTTCCGGTGCCAGTGCGAAGCTCATACTCCACCAGGGGATTCATGAGCATTCGCGCATGATCCTGGTAGTCAATGATGTTCTTCATCAGCTTATAATAACCTTCAATATCAAAACTCAGGCCCTGCAATACAAATAAGTGGGTATATCCAAGGGTGAATTGATGGGCTAGCTGGGGTTTGACATTGGGTCCTGAAGGTAGCCAAACTTCCAGGGAGGTAAAAGGGCTTATTGAATTGGTAATCAGGTATTGAAACTGACTTGTACGGCTATAGCTCCCCTTCAATATATGTCTGCTACCAGGCTGCCACACCATACTTAATCTTGGATCGGCCGAAAAGGAAGTATGGTAAACCTTGTCGGCATAGTGTTCGCTCACAACCAGGCTGTCCCTCTCAAAATATCCTTCTCCAGTCTTCACAAATTCGTATTCTGTGGCCGGACCCACATTCTGCCAACTGGTGAGACGCAGACCGGCACGGATGGAGAGATTCTCGCTGATAATAAACTGGTTAGAAACATAGGCTGCCAGTTCCCGGGTCCGTTTGGTGGACAGGTCCAGTCCGGGATCAAACTCCACCCCGCCCTGGTAATAGTTCCCCGGATTGTGGAAGTGGGCTGCAGAAAGCACCCCAAAGCGGAGGGTCGAGGCCGGAGAGATGTACCAGGTGAAATCGTATTTCAGGCTCACATTATCCACATGTGAATTCCAGTAATTCCTTTCCTCAATGTGGGTATTCAGATAATAATCGTACTGGGAACCCAGGATGCTCAGGTTCGAAAAAAGCCTTTCGGAATAGAGGTGATTCCATCTCAGGGTATAGGTGCTGTTCTGCCAGTTGATGCCCGATGATTGCTGCCTTGTATTCTGCTGTTCAAAATTATCCACCCCATTATAAATGCTGAAAAAGATGCGGTTATTCGGGTTGATCCTGTAGTTCAGCTTCAGATGAAAATCGGAGAAATGTAAATCGTTCAAGCGCTCGTTAAAGGCCTGTATCGGTTTGGTGATATAGGAGCGCCTGCCCGAAACAAAAAAGGAAATGTGCTCTTTCCAGATGGGTCCTTCCAGGGAGAGGCGCGATGAGAGTAGTCCAATGCTGCCATCGAAGCCGAAATTATGCATATTTCCATCCTTGGTGCGGATATCTATAAGGCTGGAAAGCCTCCCCCCGTAGTTGGCTGGAAAATCGCCCTTATAAACCTTCACATCCTTGATGGCATCGGGCACAATGGTACTGAAAAAGCCCAGCAGGTGGGTGGGATTGTAAACAGGAGCCTCATCGATGGTAATCAGATTCTGGTCCCTTCCTCCTCCCCTCACATAGAAAATGGTAGAGCCATCGCCGAAAAACTTGATTCCCGGGATTGCAGCCAGGGATTTAATAACGTCTTTCTCTCCGAACAATGCAGGCATCTTCCTGATCGATTCGGGATTAATCCGCTCCTGGGAACTCCTGGTGGTTCTTACAATATCCACATCTGAGCCTGCATAGACGGTAACTTCACTCAACTTTGCCAGCTGCTTTTCCATATTGAAATGAAGGTTCAGGTTAGAGATACCGCTCACGGGGAGGCTGCTTTGCCTGTAGCCCATAAAGGAACAGATCAGCTCCTCAACCTGCTGCTTCAGGGTCAGTGAGTAAAAGCCGTATTCATTGGTTATGGTCCCCTGCAATCCACCGGGAATACTGATTGTAGCGCCTATCAACACCTCACCACTATGAGCATCCCTCACATAGCCACTGATTGTAAAGCGTACAGGCATCTTTTCCATCTCTGCAGGGACAATAGCAGAATCCACCTCGATCTTCAGGCGCCTGGAACGTTTAATTACAATCTGTTGCTCCACCACCTCGTACCGTACGCTCATTTCAGAAAACAGCAAATCAAGCACCTGCTTTAGTGCAGCCATTTCCACCTGGATGCTTACAATCTTTTCATCCTCAATCAGCCTCGAGCTATAAGAAAAACTGAGGCCTGTCTGCTCTTCAAGCTGGTCTAAGACCTCTCGAAGGGGAAGTTCATCGGCATGCAGGCTGATCGGAGTGTCAATTCCCGGCTGCTGCCCCATGGCAGGGCAGAGGATCACCAGCAAAACAAAAAAGACCAGCTTTATTTTCAGGACACTTCCCGGCATAATAGTCTCTATTCAACACAAACAGTCCCCTTCAGGGTATAGGTCTCCCCGTCTTTGCGGGAAATCTCAAGATCAAGGGTAAGTTCCAGAACATTCAGCACAGCCTCCAGGCTCTGGTCGCTAAAGCTCACGGTAATGGGGCAGTCTGCTATACCGGGATCAGGTATCACAAATTTTACATTGTAGACTTTCCCGATCAGGGCAGCCACCTCCCTTAAGGGTGTGTCTTCAAAATAAAGTTTCTTTGTGAGCCAGGCGAGGGTGTTGGGATTAGATACCGGTATCAGCTTCAGCTCCCTGCTTGAGCTGTTATAGGTGCCGCTATTACCAGCCTTCAGCACAATGAGTTCATCCTTGTCCTCTTTGGCTGTCACAGCAACGACACCACTTTCCACAGTTATCTCTATCATGGGGTTCTCCCTGTATGCATTTACATTGAAGCTGGTTCCCAGCACTTGTACGATCGCTGTTCCGGCATCAATAATGAATGGCCGGGTAGTATCCTTTGCCACATCAAACCAGGCTTCCCCGGCCAGTCTAATTTCCCTGCAATCACCCTTGAATGGTTTCCTGTAACGGATTTTGGAATCCCGGTTCAACAGCACATGGGTTCCATCCCCAAGTCTGATTTCAAGTGCTTCAGTCCCGGCTGTAAGCACCTCGGTACCTGCATACTGGGTAGCATAGACCCATGCAAATGCGATGACTAGTCCGATCACCAGCACAGCTGCAATCCGATAGGTATAATAGAGCAGAGAGCGAAGCTTTGCTGGTCCATGAACATGCTCCTCAAAATCCGGGATTTTACCCCGCAAGGCATTCCACTCGGCATCCATGTCATAATCGACCCGACCGGCCAGGGCATCCATGGAATCCCATACCTTTCTGAACTCCTCCAGCCGATTCTCCAGGTCCGGGTCCTGCCTGAGCGCTTCCTGGAACTGCGACAGTTCCGTGGGAGACAGTTCTCCCGAAAGACTCCTGCTAACCAGGCTGTTAAATACCATATGTGGATCCTTCCCTGACATCTTCACTTTTTACACACTTCAAGCTGGCTTCACCCCTATGTTCAAACAAATATTTTTAATTAAGTGATTGAATGATAAGCCACAACAGAATGCTCATATATTTAATTAGTTTCTCCCTTAAAATTTTAAGGGCCTTCGACATCTGGTTTTCGACAGTCTTTACCGAGATACCAAGCCTGTTTGCTATCTCGCTGTATATCAGCCCTTCAAATCGATTTAGTTCAAATATCTCACGGCACTTTTCAGGAAGGGACTCAATCACTGTCATGATCTTTTCCTCCAGTTCCATGGACTCAATAACAGCACTCACATCCCACTCGCCGGCCACATCGGGAACCTCCGATGAGGAGAACTTCTTTCGATCCCGGATCATATTCAGACTTCGGTTATGAACTGAAGTAAAAAGGTAAGATTTCAAGGATTGGGAAAGATCTATCTCCTGCCGCTTCTCCCAGATGGTGATGAACACCTGGTGGACTATCTCACGTGCATCATCCTCATCCACAAGGATCTTCCTTGCAAAAGCCATTAATGGCGGAAAATATTTCCTGAACAGGTCCTCGAAAGAGCCCTGATCCATTTCCCTTCTATTTAAAACACGATTTCCGGCAGTCATCCAGCGATAAAGATAGAGAAACCTGCAAAAGCAATCATTCGATTTTTTAACTATTCGACCGTGAACCTGATCCGTTTCTCCAAATATTTCCCCGAAATATCGCTGCCCCTGATCAGGATATCATAGTCGCCCTTTACATCAGAAGTGCGAAAATTAATTTTTTCACTCCCCCCCGGATCCAGTTCAATTCCCGGATTCCAGTATAGGGTATTTCTCACATCGGGAAGCCTTGCATTCTCTGGACCTGCCTGGATTGGATCGGCCGAATCCTGGTCAAGCATCCTGTAATTCACCAGCAAGCCCGATGAAGGAAGGTCAATATGTCCCAGATCCTTGTTCCTGGAAATAAGACTGATAATCCCACCAAAAGTAACATTCCCCCTGATGTAGGGAGCATTCACAATCTCCACCTTTTCAATCAGTCTGGGTGAAACAGCTAAAACAGCTTCCACATCAAAGATGGCCACACCATCAATCATCAATAAAGGGGGAAAAACTGCCAGATCGTGATGCTCACCTAATACCACCAGCCTGGTGGCTCCACGGCTCTTCCTGACTGCCACCTGTGGAATCAATTCAATAAAATATTCCTCCAGCTTCGGAAGTCGGATAAAATCATCAAAATATAAAGTCGAAAGGGGGTGCCCGTAAAACAATAGCTGCCCGGTTTTGTCCTCAACCGTGGTATCTGAAGGGCTTTCGGCTGTTTTTGCCGGATAGTACTGTTGAGAAATCTGGGCATTGACAGACATTTCAGTGATTAACTCAGAGAGCGTATCCCCCAGTTCCACCGATTCAGAGGGCAGGATGAGTTTATCCTGACTGAAATCCCGGTCGATGCGTAATTCAAGATCATCAAAATCGGCATGGTAAGTTGAAACAAAAAGGTCCCGGTCACCTCTGTATTCAGGGAAGGAAAAGTAAAACCTCCCGGCCGAATCAGAGTAGTTGCAAAAGAATTCCTTTTTCTCTCCCAAAACAGATACATAAACAGTGGCATAAGGTGCTGGCAAGCCCGCTTCACCACTGATGGCCTGACCTGTCATCGATATTCCCTGGGTTTCGGGTAGAATGGCAGATGATTCTGCCAGGGACAGGGAGCAGCCCGGGTTGAAATAGGTTTGCTCACCATGTAACCCCGCTCGTACCACACTAAGGGTGAAATCGGCCGCTATATCCATATCGCTCCAGGTAAGTTCCATTTCTACCTGTTCCCGCGTGCCATAGGAAAACTTGTCCAGATCACACTCCAGCAAATCGGATGGATACGGATCCACCTCCCGGATCAACTGCCTGGCCTCTTTGGGTTCCCATTCCCCCGCTGTCTCCGGAAGTACCTTATCATTATAGGGATCATAAATGCTTAAGGAGGTATAGGTAAAAGCTTGGGGACCACAATTCTGCATCCACCGGGTATAGGCCTTCAAATAGTAGGTGCCTGAAGAGAGCCCCTCGGGAATCGCTATTGCCCCTTTGGCCCCGGCTCTGTTGATACTTACCTTGGATTGGGCAAGGGAATTACCATTGGGGGTGATTAGTTCCACATAGAGGACTCTGCTCCACTCATTGAGGCTGCTCCCTTCAGGGCTCCTGTAATATGCCCTGAAATGGATACTTTCACCACTTATATAATGACCCCTGTCGGTGAGTAAAAGCAAGCCTTCCTGCTGAATTGGCGCTTCCTGACGGATTTGGGCTCCAAGCAGGAGTCCTAAGCCAAGCATCACAGCAGTACATATATATCTGTATTTCATATCTTTCAATCTATTGGCTCTCATAATTACCCAGTTTCACATTCCAGGAAACTGTAAATACAGGAACACCGATCACAGAAAAGGAGTAACCCTCAATGAAATACTCTTGCGGAGTGAAATAGATGCTCTGGGGATTATTCCGGCCATTCAGGTTGTACACATTAAAACTCCAGCTGGAGTGCATGAATTTATCCGCCTTCAGGTTCCCCTCGATATTTAAAGAAAGATCTATCCTGAAATAATCCGGGATTCTGAATCCGTTCCTGGTATAATAGTCGATATATGCCACATTATCAATATAATACAAAGACGTAGGGTAGGTGACCGGACGGCCTGTCATATAAACCAGGTTGGTGCTTATTGAAAACCGTCGGTTCAGACTGTAGTTGGCCACAACATTAAGGACATGTGGTCTGTCAAAATTGGAGGGATAGGGATTGCCGTTATTAATCGATTCATAATCTTCCTCTCCCCGAACCAGCACCTCCGATCGGGACAGTGTATAGCTAATCCAACCATCCAGCCTTCCCGAACTTTTCTGCAACATGAACTCCAGTCCGTAAGCAGTCTGCAAGCCCTGGAGCACCAAGGTCTCGGTGTGTGCAGAGCTAATGAAATCGGCCCCATCCTTATACTCAACAACATTATTGGAATTCTTGTAATAAAGCTCAGCCGATGATGAAAGTCCCACGCGGGGAAAGATATGATAAACCCCTGCAGTAGCCTGGTATCCCGACTGTGGCCTGATATGATGGTCTGATAATTTCCACTGATCAGTGGGAGAAATGGTTACCGTATTACTCAGCATAAAGAGGTACTGCCGCATCTGGTTGTATGAAAACTTCACAGAGGTATTTGCCCCTGTTTTAAGATTAATGGCAGCCCGGAATTCGGGTCCGGAATCAAAAGCAAAAGGTTCATTCTTTCCATAGGAAAGTGAATCCACAATGGTGTTTGACGATTTTTCGCTCCCCTGCTCATACAACATTACATCTTGAGGTCCAAGCATGGAGTAGAAACTATACCTCAATCCGGCAGAAGCACTGAGCCATTGCGTGAGCTCAATCTTATCACTTAAAAACAAAGCTCCTTCAAGGGCTTTCTCAAAACCCAGGTCCACCGGGTTTCTGATGGAAGCTTCCCCAAATGGTTCCACCGATCCACGGTCGAGACGATAGTATATGATGCTCCCCCCAAAATCAATCTTGTGGTTCAGGGCTGGTACCCACTGGAATTCGCTCAGCAGCTCGTTGTGATTCAGCATGTATTCATGCGAATAAGCCCTCGCAATCTCACTCTGGTCTATATTGGCAAAAATGTAGGTGGAAGTGGTCCCCGTTAATTTGGAGCTAAGTGCAGGAGAGATGTTTTTTTCCCAACTGGCCGAGGCGCCCCGGTTTGCATACTCATAGTTACTCAGAGTGCTATACCTGAACTTATCATAGCTCTGATAATAAAAAACATTAAAGGCATTCTTTTCATTTGGCTGGAAGTTAAGCGAGCCGGCAAAATCATAGAAGAAGGCCTCACTGTCACGAATCAGGGGATCCTCCATTTTATTCAGAATCCAGTCCGAATAAGATGAACGTCCGCTTATAAGAAAGGAGGAATGGTCCTTACGGATGGGCCCCTCCACTGTTGCGTGAGCAGAAACCGGGCTGATCCCCGCATGGGCCGTATAAGATTTATTATTCCCCTTGCGGGTTACAATATTGAATACTGACGAAAGCCGGCCTCCATAGTTTACCGGCACATTTCCCTTGTAAATAGAAAAATCTTTTATAACGTCCGAATTAAAGGCAGAAAAAAAGCCAAACAGGTGTGAGGTATTATATACGGGAAGCCGGTTTATATAAAAAATGTTTTGGTCCACATTACCACCCCTGACATTTACCCCCACCGAGGCCTCCCCGGCACTGGTAATCCCGGGAAGTAACTTGGAGATCTTAATGACATCTCTTTCGCCCATGAACACCGGGACCTGCTTGAGAGAGTTCATACTGAAACGCTCCACCCCCATATCCGTTGTATTTATTTCTCTGAACAGTTCCCCCATGATCTGAACCTCATCAATGGCAATTACTGCCGCTTGCATCTCCACACGGAAGTCTCCATCTGAATACACTTCCATATTCACATCAACACTTTCCATCCCGATAAAACTGAAGCGCATGGTGTGGGTTCCGGGAGGAAGAGCCATCACCACATTTCCATTCTGATCGGATACAGCCCCTTTCCCCGATCCCAGGTTCACCATAGTGGCTCCCATTACAGGCTCCCCGGTGGCCAGGTTAATCAGCTTTCCCTTTATCCGGGCCACACCCCTTGAACTTGTCTTGCCCTTCTCTCCTACTTCAATGGTTTTGACCATATGTTCCGGGCGGGTTCCGGTCAGGTACTGGTCGTCCTTCACCCCCATAAAGGCTCCGCTCTCCCCGCTCACATTAAAATGGGTGGCTGTGGAAGTAAGCACAGGCAGCCTTATACTGAGTCGTTTTTCAGGCAAAATATAATACCGACTCCCAACCCTGCTGAAGTACAGCCCTGTCCCTTTCAAAATCTGATATAAGGCCTCATCAGCCTCCACCGAATCGGCCTGAAAGGTAAAAGCACGCTCAGAAAACCAGACCGGATTGTAGAATATATGCAGGCTGCTCTGGTTCTCAATCTGTTGAACAAAAATATCAAATCCCTCCCCGGAAACCCGGATATTCATTCTCTCCCTTCCCTCCTGTGCCACAGCAAGGGCGGAAATTAATAAGAAGGGGATCAAAAGGAGTTTACTAATCTTCATGACTGAGCGAGTTACAATATTCAACCAGGTGCCGCATTTGTGAATCGGAAGCTTTATTAACTTTTATTTTCGCCTGCCTCATAAACTGCTTGATGGATTTCTGAAGTTCCTGATCAAAGGCCTTTATGAAATGGCTATTGCTTCTGTACATATGAAACTGACCATCAATAATCAGGTAGGATTCTTTTGTCGGATCAGTGAAGTAATAATTTTGCACCCCGGAGTTCAGATTCAGCGAAAAATTCTTGCTCCAGCGATATACACAGGTAATCGGGCCATCTGTCACTACCTGGAAAAAACCCAACTTTCCCCCGGGACCTGCCATCCTTCTGAACAAGTGCTTCTCGAACGCAAATTCCTCTACCCATTCATTTCTTAGCACAAGACTCGAGGTGGCACCAAAAATACTTGTATAATCCAGTATTAATTTTTGCTTATAAATGTCATACCTGAGCAGCTGATCTTCAAATCGCTTGTTATGAATAGTGATGCTGGCACCCCGTGCCTCTGAGAAGAAGAAAGGATCTCCGGAGGACTTGCCATAAGGATAAAAATATTTCTCCCCGTTCATCAGGTCAGCATCCTTTCCATACTTTCTCTCGCACTCGGCCAGGAAATCATTCATCTGAATGTCCTGGGCATACAGTGCCGACAACCCCGGGAGGAGGGCTATTAAAGTCAATATTAGCGTTCTCAAATTCATCGATGGCATCAATCTACTTATAAAAATCATCTAACTACCAGAAATCTGGTTTGATATGGCTGCTGTTCTTATATGCCCGGCAATCCACACAATGCTTGTTCACCTCGGCAAAGGATACCGCTCCATCCATCCAGGCTCTGGCATAATATATGGGTAAGTCCTCCTCGGACAGCGGTCCACCGGGGCCCCTGGATACCGGGAAACAATACCACTCATACGCACTCAAATCGAGCCCCTCGGGCTCGATGGCAAAGGCACGTTTTTCAACCATTCCTGCCATACTGAAATATCCCAATACAATTTCGTCTTCCCTGTTGACATTCCTGATATTCGATTTAAGCAAGGCAGGCTGCTTGTCGAACAACCAGCCCTGCTCCTGGGAGGTTTTCTTCAATTCATTCCAGTAATGGAAAGCTTCTTTACCAAGAGAATATTGTTTCACCAGTAAGCTGTATTTATGATGAAGTTTCTGTTCGATTTGAATATTTTCAATGAAATCGAATGGCTTTTTAATGTAAATGCCAAAATCGAGATAAGAGGTGGCCATGCTATGAATGGAAGAAAGCTGATTGCTAAGGTAACATATCCTGTAATTACTGGTATCGGGAAGTTCAATAACTCTAAAATTATCACCAAGGACATATCCTTCCATGTCTGGATTATGAAACTCATAAGTCTCGGTCAGATCCCAACGCAGGTACTCATAGGCAGCATCATCGTAGGTGAAATCAATATAGAACCTGATCCCACCTATCGTATCGCTTTTTGAAGCATAGCTTCTGCTCTCCACCTGGTAATAAATGGAGTCAATTGCAGGCACAGGGCGCAATTTATCCATGCTTGATTCGTATTGATTCCCTTCGGAGGTGGAAACCTGGACCATATACGACATCCCGGTTTGCAAAAACGATTCATCCAGATCAGCTTCATAATATCCTGATCGGTTTTCGGGAAACTCCCTGAATTCTCCATCTTCCCGAATAAGCACTACATAACAGCCCGATTCGGGACTGAAGGAAGGGCTGCTCAGGCCCATGGATCTCGAAATCTCAATGATCTGAATTCCGGGCTGACTTGTCATATGGGCATTAATTACCAACCTGCCGGTTCGCAAATCATCCTCATCGGGATAAAATCGCTCCACGCACGAAGTGCCTATGATCAGCAAAACCAAAAAAAATATGTATTTCAGGGACTTGGTCATTATTCAGCTTATCTCACCAGAAATCCGGCTTTATATGGGTACTCCCCTTATAGGCCCTGCAATCGACACAGTGCTCATTCACAAGCTCATAAATAGTTGATCCATCGTATGTAGCCCTTGCATAATAGGCCGGGTAATTTGATGCCATGCTAACTCCGGGACCCTTTAATGCGGGCAGGCAATAATATTTATAGGGTCTGTGGTCTATACCGGGAATATCCTCAGCCATTGCCCTTTTCTCCTTTAAACCTGACATAGTGAAAAATCCCAGCACCTTTTCTGATTCATCATTGATATTACAGATGTTCGACTTCAGAAGAGCCGGCTGGATACCAAAAATCTGGCCCTGGCTCTGGGATGTATTCCTCAGCTCATTCCAGTAGTGGTAGGCTTCAGGTCCCACTGAATATTGCCTGACCAGTAAACTATACTTAAAAAGCAGCTTTTGCTCAATGTTATCGTTGGGAACGAATGAAAAAGGCTTTTTAAAATAAACCCCCTGTTCCAGATCCTGCATGGATATCGCATGAATATCCTGTATTTTCTTTGTGATATAACAGATTCGCCAGTTGCTGGAATCAGGCATAGGAATGGTACGCCAGCGGCTTAGCGCCACATAGGCTTCCATTTCCGGGTTATGAAACTCATAGGTTTCGATAAGCTCCCAGCGGATGTATTCATAGGCCTGGTCATCGAATGTGAAGTCCAGGTAATACCTGATTCCCTCGATGACTTCGTCAGAAGACTGCAAAGGCATGGATTCAACCTGATAGTAAAGAGAATCGATTTCCGGAACAGGTCTGAGCAGGTCAAAATCCGAATGATATTCCTCGGCATCTGGAGTGATAACCTGTACCTGGTAGGACATACCGGTTTGAAGGAATTCACGATCCAGATCACTTGAATAGTAACCCGGACGGACCTGAAAAAAGTCCCTGGATTCGCCATCCTCTCTTACCAGGACAGCATAACAACCTGCAACCAGATCAATTCCTTCAAAGTTCAGGCCTCCCGAGCGACTGATTTCTATGCTCTGAACGCCTGGATTGTCAGTAATATGCGCATTTATAACCAGAACGCCGGTAGTCAGATCATCCTCTTCCGGATAAAACCGCTCCACACATCCGGCTAACACACAGGAAAGAATTATAATAATGGCGAAATGGGGTGTCTTAAACATTAACGCTTATATAAAAAGGTATGCAGAACACAAAAGTAACTTTTTAACCCAAAAGATTCAATTTACGGATATGGGTTAAACCATAATTTGTAATTTGCGACGTTTAATAGGTAACTATGAAGCTTCTGCCTTTGAAAATATACTCAGTCATAGCCTGGATAGCCCTGGTGACTTCCTCCCTGATGATTACCCCTGTTTTTCTGCTGGTCT
>CAZRPW010000108.1:0-15799 GCA_964601975.1 uncultured Bacteroides sp. | reverse complement strand
TCCTGTCCCAGTAGCGGGAGACCGGCTTGAAACAGTCGTTCACCGAAATGTCCTGAGAAAAACCGGACTCCAGTTGCTGTAATACCGGGGCTTCGGTTCGTTGTCCGAAAATATCACCGGGCAAGAGCAATACCGGGAGCCTGTTGATGGTAGCAGCAGCAGCCCCGCTGATCATATTCGTTGCACCCGGACCAATGGATGAAGTGCAGGCATAGGTAGAGAGCCTGTTTTTCATTTTAGCATATCCGGCAGCCATATGAACTGCAGCCTGTTCGTTTCGGACCATGATGTAGGGGAAATCGGGATTCTGGTGAAGGGCCTGTCCAAAACCTGCCAGGTTTCCATGACCGAATATCCCCGCACAACCGGCAAAAAACGCCTGTTCTTTCCCATCCCGTGCGGTATACTGCTTCTCTAAGTAGGCCAGTATCGCCTGGGCCACTGTAAGTTTCTTTGTTTTCATCATCTGATTATTAATCCTAGAATCCTCCCCTGGATTCGATGAATTCGAGTATTTCTTTTTCATAGGGATTGAAGTTGGCACATCCCAGTTGAGTCACCACAAATGCTCCGCATGCATTCCCCATCCTGCAGCTTTTATTCAGGTCCCATCCCTTCAAATAGCCGTATATAAAACCTGCGGCAAAGGCATCTCCGGCACCCAGGATATTTAACACATCCACCGGGAAACCCGGCACTTCCTGCTGAGTTCCGTCGGGTAGATAAATTTTTGCTCCGCGTGATCCTGTTTTCATAATCAGCGCTTCCACACCCAGGGATAAAATTCCCTCAATAGCCTCATCCAGGTTACCGGTGATTTCTGGTGCGGAAATTTGCTGATGGGTGATGTTCAGCTGGGAATGATCGCTTATATAAGCCGCCAGGACTTCCTCCTCTGTACCCAGTACAATGCTTGCATTTTTCATGAAGGCCCTCACGGTAACCCCAAAAGCCCTTATATCATGCCATTGATCGGCCCGGAAATCAAGATCCAGTATCACAGGCACCTCATTTTTCACGGCAATCTCAGCGGCAAGGAAAGCGGCAGAGCGGGTGGGTTCAATATTCAATGCCGTTCCGGAGAATTCAATAAGCCGTGCCTTCTCTATTTCAGCCGCAAGCACATGATCCATGTTGATCTGTGAATCGGCACAGTTGTCACGGTAATAGACCAGGGGAAACCTGTCAGGCGGCTCAATCCCCAGCACCACGGCAGAACTCCGGGCTCCCTCTATAACCGGGATCTTTTCTGTAACTACACCCTCTTTCTTCAGAAAATTGAGTATAAAATCTCCAATCTTATCCTTACCCACACCGGTCAGAAGTGCAGCTTTCAAACCAAGCCGGCTGCATCCTACAGCAATGTTCAGGGGCGAGCCACCCACAAAGGCATGAAACCCGGGAATTTCTTCGAAAGCCGCTCCCGGCTCCTGGGAATAAAGATCTATGGAAGATCTTCCGTAACTGATCACATCAAATTTTTTCTCTTGCATCTCTTCTATTTTTCTGCTTTCACCATGGGAATCCTGGGATCCAATCCCTTCCAGGAATCATAAATCCATTCGTGATCAGGATCATCAGTATTAGCGAGACTCTGGTCGCTACCGGTCAGGAAATTAAGGTAGTAGACATTGTATCCATGTCCCGCCGCCACCGGGTGGTAACCTTTCGGCACCATCACCAGGTCATTGTTCCCTGCTACTGCAATCTCATCCAGGCTCCTGTCGTCAGTATAAACCTGCTGAATGGCAAAACCCTGGGGCTTATCGGTTTTGTAAAAATAAGTTTCCTCTAACCTGGCTTCTACAAGCTTTCCCTCAACATCCACCTTCCTGCTGTCGTGTTTATGGGCCGGAAAGGAAGACCAGTTCCCCGATGGCGTATAGACTTCCACCGAGACCAGCCTGTGACAATCAAAACCAGGCTGAATGAGGCTATTGATCTGACGTGTGGCATTGTCTCCTCCCCGAATCTCAATGGCCGCTTCCTCCGGTCTTTTGAACCGCGCCGGATGGTCCTGGTCAGTTTTGCACCAGCCATAGCCCAGGTCCAGCAGCTCACTTTCGGCTGTCAGTGTAAAAGATGTATTCCTGGGTAAATAAAGGGTATGGGCAATCCCGCTGAAGACATCTTTTCTTCCATTAATGGTTTCCCAGCTTCCCCTGTTTGTTTTGACGCTGTAATTCCCTCCCAGGAGAATAATTGCATATTCATTGTCCCCGGTATTCCCGCTCCATACTTCATCCTTTTTCATCAGGCGCGCCTCAAAATTGAGGAATTCCCATCCTGCATCCTCCTGGAGGACTCTTTGATAGACTCCTTCTTCTGCCAGTGGTTTTACCAGCAAAGGATACTTCTTATCCCTGTTTATCATGTTCTTTTGCTTTATTTATTGCACCCAGCATTCCGAATTTTTCCCTGTATAAGATCTCCAGTTCATTCATATAGATCCTCCCCGGCGGAAGCGGATCAAATTTTTCAGGATGCTCCTGGAAATACGCTCTGTGAACCCTGGTCCACACGATTCTGGCATCCGTAGCTATATTCACCTTACAAATGCCATTGCTGATGGCTTTTTTTATATCCCCGGCAGGTACGCCACTGGCCCCTGCCTCAAGTTTCCCGCCGCTGGCATTAATCCGTTTCACTTCTCTGCTATCCACCGCCGAACCTCCATGTAGGACCAGGGGAAAGCCGGGCAATTTCTTCTGAATCTCTTCCAGGATATGGAACTGAAGTGACTGATCGCCTTTGAATTTATAGGCACCGTGACTGGTTCCAATGGCAATGGCAAGGGAATCGCATCCGGTGCGTGAAACAAAATCCACCACCTCGTCGGGCCGGGTGAACCGGCTATCACCGGCATCAACCTCCATATGATCTTCCACCCCCGAAAGCACCCCCAGTTCCGCTTCAACCTCCATACCGGCCGCATGGGCCTTTTCAACAACAGTCCGGGTGATGGCTATGTTTTTTTTAAAAGACTCGTGAGAAGCATCGATCATTACCGAAGAAAATCCACCGCTGGAGATGGACTCCAGAGCTGCTTCTCTGCTTCCATGGTCAAGGTGTATGGAATAGACTGCTCCCGGATAGTCCAAGGCCACTGCATTAATCATCGCCAGTAACACCTTTAGTCCCCCATACCTAATGGCCACGGGAGTCATTTGTAAAATGAACGGAGCATTGGATTTTTCCCCTGCACGGAACAGGGCATAAACCTGCTCCAGGCACCAAATATTGACAGCAGCTATGGCATAGCTACCATAACAATAATGAAACATGGTGGATGGGGAAACGAGCATAGCAAATTGGACGAACTATTTCGTTATTAACAGAAACCAAAGAGAAAAGAGATGCGAATTCAATCGCATCTCTTTCCAACTTGACTTACTACTACTACTGTTTGATAATCCTTTGAACAGAGCTTGATTCAGCGGTCTTAACAGAGATTAAATACAGGCCCGAATGAAGATCTGACAATGGTAAAACAGCTTTGTTCCCATAGTTGGAGATTTGCTTCCAAACGGTTTTACCTGTAATGTCTGAAATTGAAATAGCCTCAATATTAGAAGCACTTGTGATTTCAATATATTCGGTAAAAGGATTTGGGTAAATCGTTGAGATAGCAGCACGATCTTTATCAATAGAAACTGAAGCTATCACAGTATCCACAACAAAAATGGCTCTGATATCAAAGTTTGCTACCATGGAGCTTTGAACTTTACAAACATAGGTTCCTGTATCAGTCGGAACTGCTGAAGCCAGTCCATAGGCTTGGTCTGCTGAAACCGGGACATCTCCATCATTATAGAACCAGGTATAAGCTTCGCCGTTTTCTACAGTGAGAGTGAAATCAACAGCATCACCCTCAGAAAGGCTGAAGTGCTGGTCTTCCTGGGCATACTGGAAATCATCGGTAAATGATGCGAAATTTGCAGCAGAATCGTGGTATTGTTTTACTTCTGCAAAAGTGAAGAAGTTGCCCATCAAATTGACCTTAGCCTGACCAACAGGTAAATCAACATAAGGAATAGAACCGGTCAGTTTGTTTTCATGCAGATACAGACGTTCTAATCCCATTGCCCCTGCAAGGGTTGAAGGAACGCTACCCGTGAAATCACTCTGATGCAGGTAAGGTTTGGTAAGAGAGGGCAGCTCAAATAATTCCGGGGGTATCTCTCCACCCAGCTTGGTACCCTGGAAGTTAAGTTCATAGGCATTCACCATGCTCTCAATACCTGCAGGGATACCGCCTGTTAAGCCGGTAAACTTAAGTTGCAGGCGACCGATGTTTGTGCAGTTCCATAATTCGGCAGGAATCGAACCAGTCAGATTGGGTGCATCCTGAATTTCAAATCTTGTCAGTGCGGTGAGTTTACCAATAGATGGAGAAAGGGTTCCTCCTGCGTTCATCTGGTTGATCCCCAGCTCCACAACACGGCCTGATAAGGTATCAATAATCACACCTTCCCAGTCACTGATAACACCTGTTCCCCAGTTGTCAGCATTGGTCCAGTTGGCTCCGTCAGCTGCGTTATAAATTTCCACCAGTGCCATTGAATCACGCTCCCTGTCTGAATAATTCAATTTTATTTCATAGATGGTCCGGATATCAAAATTAGCAACCATAGAAGATTGTGCTTTACATACATAGCTGCCTTCCTCGTCAAAACTGATGTTTGAAACAACAAGTGTTTCAGATGTACCCACCGGAACGCTCTCGTCATCCTTAAACCATGCATAGGATTCTCCATCTGTTACGGTTCCTGTCATTGTATATTCATCGCCTTCTTCAACAACTGCCTCCACGGGTTCGCCAGCCAACTGGTAATCATCGGTAAACGATGCGAAATTTGCAGCAGAATCGTGGTATTGTTTTACTTCTGCAAAAGTGAAGAAGTTGCCCATCAAATTGACCTTAGCCTGACCAACAGGTAAATCAACATAAGGAATAGAACCGGTCAGTTTGTTTTCATGCAGATACAGACGTTCTAATCCCATTGCCCCTGCAAGGGTTGAAGGAACGCTACCCGTGAAATCACTCTGATGCAGGTAAGGTTTGGTAAGAGAGGGCAGCTCAAATAATTCCGGGGGTATCTCTCCACCCAGCCTGGTGCCCTGGAAGTTAAGTTCATAGGCGTTCACCATGCTCTCAATACCTGCAGGGATACCGCCTGTTAAGCCTGTAAATTTAAGTTGCAGGCGACCAATGTTTGTGCAATTCCATAATTCAGCAGGAATCGAACCAGTCAGGTTCGGTGCATCCTGGATTTCAAACCTGGTGAGGGCAGTCAGATCTCCGATGGAAGGAGAAAGGGTTCCGCCATTTCCACCCATATTCATCTGGTTGATCCCCAGTTCGACAACACGACCTGATAAGGTGTCAATGATAACACCTTCCCAGTCGCTGATTACACCGGTTCCCCAATGTTCGGCATTGGTCCAGTTGGCTCCATCGGCTGCATTATAAATATCAAGCAATGCCAGTGAGTCACGTTCCCTGTCTGTCGCATTTACCATCAATTCATAGATGGTACGGATATCAAAATTGGCAACCATAGAGGATTGGGCTTTACAAACATAGCTGCCTTCATCATTCAGACTTATGTTTGAAAGAACAAGTGTTTCAGATGTACCAACCGGAACAGTCTCGTCATCCTTAAACCATGCATAGGATTCTCCGTCTGTTACAGTTCCGGTCATTGTATATTCAGCTTCCTTATCAACAACTACCTCCGTTGGTTCGCCGGCCAATTGGTAATCATCGGTAAATGCTGCAAAATTAGCAGCCGCATCGTGGTATGGTTTCACGTCAGCAAAGGTGAAGAAGTTACCCATGATATTTACCTTGGCCTGCCCGGCTGGCAGATTTACAAGAGGTAAGGGGCCAACCAGCTTATTTTCTTGTATATAGAAACGTTGTAAGCCCATTGCACTTGTTACAGTGGAAGGAACCGTGCCTGTAAAGTCACTCTGGTGCAGGTAAGGTTTTGTCAGAGCGGGTAGCTCATATAACTCCGAGGGAATCTCTCCACCCAGCTTAGTGCCCTGGAAATTAAGTTCATAGGCGTTCACCATGCTCTCAATACCAGCAGGGATACCGCCTGTTAAGCCGGTAAATTTAAGTTGCAGGCGACCGATGTTTATGCAATTCCATAATTCAGCGGGAATCGGACCTGTCAGGGTGGGTGCATCCTGGATTTCAAACCTGGTCAGAGCGGTCAGGTCTCCGATGGATGGAGATAGGGTTCCGCCATTTCCTCCGACGTTCATCTGGTTGATCCCCAAATCCACAACCCGACCAGCTAAAGTATCAATGGTAACCCCTTCCCATGAGCTTACCTGACCAACAAGCCAATTGTCAGCTCCAGTCCAGTTAGGGCCATCTGCAGCGGTGTAAATATCCACCAATGCCAGAGAATCTGCCTCAATTACCTGGGCATTCAGATTGGTTAAGCCCGGTAACAGGGCCATTGCTAATAAAAGTAAAAGTGTTTTCTTCATCATAGTTAAGTTTTAATTAAACATTGAGCATACCCTATTTTTTTATGAATTGACTTCTGTAAATATTCCCGGGTTCATCGTTGGAAACAACGATATAGGCCCCGGACTGTAAGGAAGAGATATCGATCAGTGAAGTGGTTTGGTGGCTAGCAAACACACACTGCCCATAGAGATTATAGATTCGGGTTGACACCAGGTCTTCACCTGTGGACAGATGTATACTTAAGTGATCATTTGCCGGATTCGGGTAAACCTGAAGTGATCGAAGGTGTGTCGGTTTTGAGTTTTCCAGGCCAGTAGTGATTACTCCAAAGTTGGCATAGACAGTATCGTTTCCTGACACCGTATGGATGCGGGTTGTGATGGAGGTGGTTTCCCAGATGTCGCCATTCCTGAAAGCAAAACTGATCACATCATTCGGGGCATATCCCGATAGGATTATATAATAGCTTGTATTCGGATTCAAGGCATCCACATCAGCCATCAGGAATCCCTTGGTCCAATCATCATTGATCCCCATCAGGTATGGCTCGGCTGTTACATTATTGGCGGCAAGGTATTCTTCCAGATCCAGAATAAAAGTCACTTTATTTGTTCTGAAATTAAAAATAGAATCGCCAGATACCAGCTTATCCGATACCACTAGATTAAGAATGGCTGAACCACTTATTAGCGAGTCAACATAAGTCTCTTTTGGGCTCAAGGTGATGATAATCTGTCCAAATTCATCCTCTATAATCACTGTGTCGTAGGAGGTAATTGTTCTTCGTTCAAATACTTTCCAGTCGTATTCTCCTTCCGTAAGCTGCAGGGCTTTAGTCCAGGTAAAATCACCAGCTGTTTCATCACCATTTGTACCATCATCAAATAACACAAACGGAAGGCTATTCATGTCCCCATTAACAACCAGCTGTTTCATCTTCTCAGTGCCATCAATCACTTTCAAATTCACCAGAGTCCGATCGGCAACAACAACGTTTTCAATGGGGTAATTGTCCACAGATTGTACCGCGGCACCATACAAAGCAGCCAATGAACCTTTGGTATAGGAAACGGATATTGTGTCTGTATCCCATAACAGATCATTCGTAATCAGTGTGATCTTTGTCGAGATATGCTCATCAAGATCCCCTTCGTTCAATTTGATATCTACGACAGTATAGGCTGTTGTACCTGAAATGGTAAAATCCGATGGATCGAAAGAATCAGCATCCATATATTGATCAAACCCGAGAATGATCCCACCTCCGTCAACCCGTGTGATGGCAGAAATAAGCTGTGGGGTTTTACGGACAAGATTTGTGACAGCTTCCTCTGAAAATGAAGTCACCATTCCGCCATTTTCATCCATAACAGAGCCACTTGCATAAGAAATAGATACCGCATCTTCCATAAAGATGGACTCGCTCAGCTCCAGTGCCAGGATATTATTCAGTCTGCCAGTCAGACTGATACCGGTGGATGCAACAGCTTCACCATTTCGTTTGATTGTAAATTCTCCTGCCTGTGCAGTGGAAGGGGTGGCCATGGGTTTACTGAAAGACAGAAAAACAGAATTTCCGTCATAGGAGGTATAGACTTCTTCTCTGAGCGGGGTGGAAGGAATAAAGGTCAGGTGAATGGGCTTGGTAAATGTATTTACGTAATCTGCGTTTCCATCATTTAAGCGAATATATTCGTTGGCCACCAATACGGTATAATTTCCTGTATCAGCTGCACTCACATTTTCAAAAGTGCGGATTGGTCCAGTAATATAGGAGTTGAATCCATTCTTGTACCAGGTATATGTACCGTTCACTCCGGCATCGGAACTTTCCAGTGTAACATTACTTCCTGGTTCCACGACAACTTCCCGGGCTTCCCCCACATCATGCTGGTCGCGGGCTTCATAACCATAACCCATGTTTACAAAAAAATCGATAGTTGGTTCTAAAATTTCCCATGAAATCTGGTTCCGGTAAACCCACAAGGACGTTGTGGGATCGGTAACAAAATCAAATAAGGGAATGCTGTTGAAATTATTGTCGCGGAAATTGAGATGCTTCAAATTAGTACAGTTACGTATGGCGTCACTTAAAATTCCTGAAAAGAAAGCACCCTCAAAATCCAATGTATCAATAGTGGAATGATACAACTCATCGGGCAATTCGGTGTTTTTTAATCCGACATTACCATTTACTTTAAACCAACGTAAAGCTGTTAAGAAACCTACCTCTTTGGGAACATATCCCTTCAAATTATTTTCTCCGGAAGAACGGCGGCTAAGTGTGGGGTGTAAATGGATCACACGCCAGACAGAATCGGAAGTATTTCCAACTTGTTGTTTTTCAAGTGTAACTCCAAACCAGTCTTTTACAGGACCATCGAACCAATGGTTTAAACCGGCATTGGGATAATCAACGGTATAATAAATGAGTACATCATCAGAAAGGTAATCTGTTGAGAAATCTTCAGCCATGTTAGAAATCCAATTTGGACCATCGGTGGCATGATAGAACGCCACCAATGCCAGGGAGTCCTGTAATGCGCAGCTGGTGTAATCAGAATAATCCTGCGAATACGCAGGTGAAAACAATATCGTGCATAAGAGAAGTGCTGGAAGAATTCTTTTCATTTCTGCTATTTTTGGGTGACAATGTCTGCTTCGATCAGGTAGCTGACACCTTCGTAATATTCAATGTTTGTGGGATGAATGGCGTTAATTCTCAGCATGCCAAAGTGGTAGGGATTTGAAGAAGCAAAGTCGGTCCTGAAACCTAAAATATCTCCAACTTTAACATTTTGCACGGAAGTGGTACCATTTTTAATTTCATGCTCTTCGGTGAAAAGCGAAAGAGAAGCAGAGGATAGTTTGTCAAATTCCTCATTGCTCACTCCGGGCATCAGTTTAACAAGGGTTTTGTTCCGGATAGCCATGCTGCTTGAGAACCGGCCACTGTATGGAGCCACCAGATCAGTTACACTACCACTAATCACAAAGATTAAATCAAGGGATTGCTGGATGGCTTCGTTCTCAACATTTAGCTCCTCATAGTTTTGCAGGTCATGATATACCAAGCCGTCAACTGATGAAAAGCCATCGGCTTTTTCAGCAGACTGAGAATACATGATTATCTGCTTATATTTAGTAATGGAGGGCACAGTAATGATGGTCTGCCCAACTGTTTTCTTCCCAAAATCGTCGATCAGGGTGAATGTCAGATCTGCATCGATGGTGTCCTGAGAAACGATGTAATTGTATACCATATTGATATTGCGGGTCCCGGATTGAATGGTTCCAAACACATGATCAATGAGGGGATCCTCCATGTCCGGATAGATCACATATCCTGTTCCATTACCTCCGGATACGTTTGATTTAACCACCAGGGAATTAATATCATAATCGGAAGTAGCCTCCAATAAATAAGAGATGGTATCACTGATTGCACCCCGGTCGGTTGAAACCAATGATACCGTAAAATCGGCAGTTGATTCAGGATAATCTATTCGATACCCGTCTTCTACATTCTCACAGGAGACAAGCCCCAGGACAAGCATAAAAAACAACAGTATTCTTAATCTATTCTTTCTCATAATATGAAAAATTATTCATCATTATTTTGCCACCAGAACATGGCATTCCAGTTCTCCTGATACCAATTCACAAAATTGGTCCCATAATCCACATCATTGTCTCTGAAGGGATAGTCCGCTTTATAATTAGGCTCTTGAAAGACAGGCATTTGCAGCCAATCACTTCCCTTGGGTTGCATTAACCACATGAGAGCCAGATTGCGGGTAGCCTGGTCGATTACCGGGATATCAAAAGCATTGGCATTAGCATTGTCAACATTAACCTTATTTGTAGACGATTCTGAGTTGGGATATCCGGACCTTGCAGGAAATTTGGTGGCACTTCCTGTGGCCTGGAAAGCTACCGATCCGGAGGAGGCCCTCAGGGGGGGAAGCATGGTACGCCGATGGTCAAAATAGGGATCGAACATCATCAGGAAACTGGCGATCCATTTCTGTTCTGCAATCAGCGTTAGCTTGTCACGACCCCCGTCATAATCAACATTGGGACTCGCCAGATATTCACTTGCAGACCCGAATCCCTGGTCAGCAAATGCCCTTGTATATTTTTCACTTGTGAAGCTTGCATTATACTGTTCAAAGGCCGCCATGATTGCATCTTCATAATACTGTTTCGCAGAAATGCCGGTATTGATCATCCCCTTTTCAGTGGCTTCGGCCAGGAAGAATAACATCTCGTTGTAAGTTGCCAGGGCCATGGGGACGGTAGCGCTTTCGATGGTGGCTGTGCCCTTATCATCTTCAATCCTGAAATAATCTCCCAGTTTGGATGCATAATTCGGACCGTCATTCCAGGACGTTGAATATGCGTTGTCTGTGGTAATCCCATAGATATGACCGGCATATTTGTCAGGACCCGCATTGGATGGCAAAACATTTTTTGAAGCATCGTCATGGACCAGTTTTGCCGGGCGGGCATAAATTGGTAAGCGAGGATCCTTCAGTGAAACTAAGCGTTCAATGAATATATTACTAAAGGGGGCTTCATCGATCTTTGATGCAGCCAGGGTATACATCCTGGATTTATACTGAACCCCGTCATAGCGGAACATGGCATTGTCTCCATTGGACTCCATGATCGGATAGGTTTCCGGAAGGGATAAGATTTCATTTATGAGCGCCTGTGCTGAATCGGGTGCAGCATCCGACATATACATGGCATACCGGATCAGCAGGGTATTGGCAAATTTCTTCCAGAGTTCCATATTGCCCTGAAAAATCAAATCTGATGCTGCATCGACCTGTGAAGATGGATCAATAGATTGCCCGGCCGATTTTAGTTTGGATATCAGTGTGAGATAAAGCTCCTCCTGCTTGTCATACACAGGATCCAGCGGTGCATCATCCACAATGGATTCTGAATATGGAATATCACCGAACAACAAAGTCAGGTTAAAGAAGTCATAACACTCCCAGATGGTTGCCAGGGCCTGGTAATTCAAATCTCCATTGGCTATTGCAGCATCTCGCATTTTTTTGATATAACGGACTGCAGAGTAACCACCCACCCAGGGTCCGCCTCGATCCGCATCGTCAAAAGCATGCCAGGCCTGGTGGCGGTTTCCCTGGCTCAGACTAATGGTTTTTCCATGATACTCACAAACAGCAGAGGCCACATTCCAGTGAATATAATCCCAGCCGCCGATCACTTTAAATACCATATCCAGCATAAATTCACTGGGTTCGAACTCGTAATCAGCGGTGGACTCTCCCCCGGTGGAAGGACTGTTTGGATTGATGTTCAGGTCTTCCTCCCAGGTATCACATCCCATGACCAGCATCAGACCTAGTATAATAGATGATATCTTCAGTAGCCTCATATTATTCATAATGTTTACTGTTAGAATTTACAATTCAGCGTAAAACCATAGCTTCTCACTGAAGGCATACTCGAGTTGGCATATCCAGGCACTTTCGTGCTGAAACCAAAATCATTTCTATCAGAAGCCACTCCAAAGGTTTCCGGATCAACATGTTTCACTTTCGACCACACTAAAAGATTGCGACCCACAAGCGCCACAGTAGCAGATTTTATGAAGGTCTTCTGAAGCAGCTGCCTGGGCAGGGTATAGGCAATTCTTACTTCCCGCAGCTTCAGGTAGGTGTCGTTAATCAAAGCATTTTCGGGCACTACTTCCTCCATTTGGTTGGCCCAGTATTCCTGTCCGGTTTGACCGCCAATTTTCCCATAATCCTCCAGATCCTGTAGCGTTAATTTGACGTATTCTCCATCCTTTTCCACCATACCATCGGGCACAATTCCCTCCCGGTTGTTCAACAAAGTTGCTTCAGACAGGCCATACATATTAAGCAGGCGTTCAGTTTGATTATAGATCAGTCCTCCATACCGCAGATCAAGTAAAAATGAGATACTCAGGTCTTTGTAGCTAATGGAATTATGGAGCGAGGCCATCCAGTCGGGATTATAATTACCCAGCTGGGTTTCATCTGTTAAACGTGTATCGCCCGACAGGCTATAGAGTCTTTCACCATTGGGAGCGCGTTCATAAGATTTACCGTAGAAGGTTCCGCGGCGCTGCCCTGGACGGTCCTCAATATACAGAAAGGCATTCACCCTTTGCGTTTTAGAACCAATTGTATCATTAAATTCAGTCAGGTATGAACGATCCATGGACCAATTGAGCTGTACATCCCATGTGAGATCATTTGTTTTCACCGGTACAGCATTAATAGTTAGCTCCACACCCTCACTTTTTATCTCACCGGCATTGGTGGTAAAATATTCTGTCCCGCCGCCGGTAATACTCTTGATGGTAGTCAATATCTGATTTGTGGTGATGCTGTTGTAATAAGTCAGATCCAGTCCCAACCTGTTGTTATAAAAACGAATATCCGTACCAATCTCTTTCCCGGTGGTTAGTTCCGGCTTCAAATAGGGATTGGTTTGAATATCGCTCACGTCCAGGTAGGTTAAACCCGATGAAGATGTCTGGAAGGAGTATTTATCTTCTACTGTATAGTATGGAACAGGGATATCATTTCCCACCTGGGCAATGCTTCCTCGGATCTTCCAGAAGGTAATTGATTCGGGGAGACTGAAAATGTTAGACATCAATGCCGAAAGTGATACCGAGGGATAGGAGAAATGATTGTTGTCGGGATGCAGGGTGGATGACCAGTCATCACGCCGTGTTACATCCAAAAATACCTTTCCTTTATAATCAAGGTTCAGAAATCCATAGAGACTGTTTCGTTCATATTTGGAGATGTAATCCGAAAGATACATATGGCCGTCCCGGTTGTTGAGGTTAAATATATCAACATAGGATAGCTCATATGCACTACCCTCCAGGAGCTTGTATTCATTTCTGTAGTGGGTTCCCCCGAAGGATGCGTTCATTGTAAGCGCAGAGAAAAATTCCCTGTTATAGGAAACCAGGAATTCCGCATTTCTATCCCATGTATTTGACAAGCCACTTTTATAATACCCTTTTAAATCCCTGGGCTCCGAACTGTATGTGCTGTAAGCGTGCCTGTCATAGTATTCATTGTTGGTGTAATTGGTACCGAATCTTCCAACTACCTGAAGGTGGTCTGTTACTTCGATGGTCGCATTAACATTGGCAATAACTTTGCTATCCACATAGGAAAAGGGATTTTCATACTGAATGAAATAGGGATTGTTTGCACTTCTCCGGTAATTCATTTGCTGATAGGCTTCCAGTCCGGGAACCCAATAGTCCTGCAACGCAGCGATGTCAATGCTTCTTGGAATAAGCCTGACATCCACCTGCTTGTTGTTGTCTCCGTTTGTTCTTATATAGTTGATATTGGATGTGATGGTGATCCGGTCTCCGATCCCGGTTTTCGCATTCAGCCCTATATTATTTTTCCCAAGGCCGGTATTGGGAAGAATTCCCTTTTGATCCGTATTGGTGTAGGAGAACCTTACACTGCTTTTGTCGCTTGAATTGGAGATGGAAAAATTATTAATAAATACATGGCCTGTCTGATAAAAGTCTTTTACATTATCGGGATGAGCCACCCAGGGATCATTGCCAGTAAATTGTGGGCGCAACTCTCCATCATATCTTGGTCCCCAGCTGTATCGGGTATCATCAAAGAGGCCACTTCCATTACCGTCAATGTAACTGTATTCTCCACTTACTCCCATCCCGAATTCATCCTGATAATCGGGAAGAACCAGGGGGGTTTGAAAAGTTATATTCGAGTTGATTTCCACACTGAGACCATTGGATCCACTGCCCGACTTTGAGGTAATCAGGACCACTCCGGCACCTGCTTTTGAACCATAGAGCGCAGCTGCCGCAGGGCCCTTCAATACCGAGATGCTTTCAATGTCATCAGGTGCAATATCATTGGGATTACCAGGGATGTTATTAATAATGAAGAGGGGATCATTGTTTCCGGCCAGGGACGATTCACCCCTGATTACAATACGAGAGCCTCCTCCGCCGATTTGACCATCTGACTGAATAATATTCACACCCGAAACTTTGCCTGATAGCGCATTGATCACATCGATCTCTTTCACCTTGGCGACTTCTTCGCCATTCACCTTCTGAATTGAATAGCCAAGGGATTTTTCTTCTCTTTTCATCCCCAGGGCAGTCACCATAACCTCCTCAATCAGGATATTATCTTCTGATAATGAAACATCAATGGAGGTCCTCTCTCTCACTGGAATTTCCAATGTGGCAAATCCGACAAAACTAAAAATCAGGGTGTCCTCGGGAGAAACAGAAATCTGGTAATTCCCTTCATAATCGGAGATGGTACCTGAAGTTGATCTACCTTTGATGACAATGGTGGCACCTATCACTTCCAAGCCATCGTCGGCACTCGTCACTTTACCTGTGACCGTATTCTGCTGGGCCTTTAGGTTGAATGAAAAAACTGCCAGTCCAATTACAATTAGTATAAAGTTTCTCATTGATCCAGAGATATGATTTTGCTAATTATTTCGTATTTGCTTCATCCCTGATTCTGTCCAGGTGGACCTTCAGGTGCATTTTTATGGCTTCCTGGTAATGGTGTGGAGTCCCGGTTTCAATGATATCCACCAGGTTGCTGTGTGAAACCTCACTCAGGTGGGGATCTTCTCCTTTTTCTTCTTCCAATTTCTCCAGGTAATCAAAGATGGGCCAGAGGATGGACTGCATTCTGCTCAGGGTTGGATTTCCTGCTATTTCATAAAGCTTTCCGTGAAATTCCACTTCAGAATCAATGCTGATGGCCCTTTTTTTTGAACTGGTTTCCTTCTTCAGTATCTTTCTCAATTCGCTTATATCAGCATCCGTTTTTCTAAGGAAAAGAATCTCGGCCAGTCCCAGTTCCAATACAAGCCTTAATTCGAAAAGGTCCTGCATGGTCTTCTGCTCCAGAATCTGGGGAATAATCACCCGGTCAAGTCCGATCAGGACATCCGGGGAAGACACCTCCAGGCCCCTTCTTTTGAAGGATTTAAGAATCCCAAGCATCCTGAGCCTGCTAAGAGCCTCCCGAATTACACTCCTTGAAACCCCCAGAGATTCGGCAAGTTCGATTTCTTTCGGCATTGAATCTCCCGGCTTGAAGTTGTTATCTACCAGGAATTTAACAACCGCCCTTTCAACATCATCAACCAGGGTTGACTTATTGATTGAAGACATTTGAGCTGTAAGCATACTTTGCGATGTTTTTGTATTAATGTCTTTATGTCTGATATATAAACTTATGCAATAATAGAAAAACA
>CAZRPW010000107.1:14246-16443 GCA_964601975.1 uncultured Bacteroides sp. | reverse complement strand
TTCGGGAGACATGGATTTCAGCAACTCGTCTAATTCAACAATTCCCGGCATACTCTATATTTTTTTAAGCTCCTGCAATGTTACAAGGAAAAGATTGTTTATGCACCCATATATGCGGCCTTTTTATACTGACCGTATTTGCGACCGGCCTCAAACATTGCTATGCAGTTCTCAGGATTAACCCCCTGGTGTAATGAGTTTGAAGAGCAAAGGATCAACCCTCCGCCAGCAGCTCCGTCCTCAATAGTTTGGACGACGGCCTGCTCAACCTGCTTTGTGGTTCCCCTGGGAAGAAGATCCACACAATCAATGTTCCCCAGCAGACAGATTTTATCGCCGCAGTAGGCTTTTACCTTTTTCATTTCCATACCAGCCTGGGGCTCCAAAGGGTTGAGTCCATCGTACCCGGTTTCAAGAAGAACGTCCAAAAGAGGCCAGAGGTTTCCGTCTGAGTGCCTTACTACCTTAAGCCCTTTTTGATGTGCTTTTTCAACGATCTGGCGGTTATAGTGATTTATATAAGTATTGAAATGCTCCAGGGATATCATGGGTCCCTTATTCATCGCAATATCATCTTCGATAACCAGGACATCCAGACCCGCTTCAACCAGAAGATCTAATTGAGCAAGACTGAATTCCAGCATCATTTTTGCAAGCAGATGCAGAAATTCAGGATCCGCATAGACATTCATCATGTAGTTTGTCAAACCGATCAAACGCCAGGAACGGACAAAAACACCCCGCATGAGCCAGAATGTTGCTTTTTGACCTTTGAACTGTTGAACTGCAAGGTTTAAGAGACTCAGATCTTCTCTCCTGGGAACCGGTGGGGTGAATTTCTTTAATTCTGAAAGGTTTTTGACAGGGTGGCCAACAGGCACAGGAATTCCGTGTTCGGACAATTTATAAACCACTCCGAATCCATCTTTAACATGGAGATCATCGACTTTTTCTTCATGGCCGATTTCGAAGGTCGTGATCCCGTCAATGTCATAGTATTCGTGGATCAAAAAAAGGGTTTCTACAAGCTTGAATTGATCCCTTTCATTCATGAGTCTGAAATCCCGGACTTCGGGCAGGCTATCGGTCAGGTGTTTGCCAATTCCGATAATGGGCCCCTCATTGATACCATGGATATATAAAGGAACGCAATCGGGCTCCTTTACCTCAAGGGCTGTAAGAATTCTTTCTTTTCCATTCATGTTGTTTTCTCTAAAGGCAACTTAAATAGTACATTTATCTTTCCTTCTTTTAGAATTGAATTCACTACTGAGTTTTCGAAAACGCTTGGAAGTCTATCCCAGGTGTATCGTTCCTGTGGCCTTCTCGACGCCGTTAATAATAATTGTGAATGTGTGTTGGCCTGGATAATGCTTTCGTGTTGAAAGCTCCTTGAAAGAATGTTTCTTAGAAATTGTATGGCTTCCTGGCTCAATATCAGCTTCCTTTATCTGAAATATCTTACGTGAAATCTTGTTCCGTGTTTTGACATAATCTACTCCATATTCTAACCTTACCCGGTGGGCTTCTTTACCAATAATTTTGATCTCAAAGGAAAAAGACAATTCATCACCAATGACAAGCGATTGTTTGTCAAATTCTAAACCATCAACCTCTATGTGACCAGGATCCCCAAATCCAAAAAGGACCAAGGCTCTTGTATTACCCTTTTTTAACATGGAGCGACAAGCCCTTTTAACTATCCAGTCCGTGTTTGTGGACTGGCCATACCAGCTCTCACAAATATCCAGCACCACATCAGGATGATCCTTGGAAATGTCATTCAGATTATTGGCCACGCTCTTTCGCACATATAACTCCGGATCATCCTTCAGCGTTTCCAGTATCCCTAACAGGGGAGTGGGATCTTTCTTAAACACTGGCAAGGACATTGCCCATGGAAGTCTGGGACGACAACCTTCACTTGCCAGGCGGCGGAGGTGATGGTTCTCATCTTCGGCCCATTTATACAAATATTGCAAAGCTCTCTCGGGGTCCTTGGCCAAGAAAGGACGGATAGCGAATTCAGAACTACACAGTGTGGTAAAGAAAGCTAATGCAGGAAGAGACAGCTCCCAATAATCCATTCCTTTGCATTCCACAAAGTCGGGGAAAATCATCACATCAAAACCCTTAAAACTAGGTGCATCTTCTGCTTGAGCTCTTTAGTTTCCCAATCATTCGTATAGATCAGACG
>CAZRPW010000107.1:5621-14146 GCA_964601975.1 uncultured Bacteroides sp. | reverse complement strand
GGTGCATCTTCTGCTTGAGCTCTTTAGTTTCCCAATCATTCGTATAGATCAGACGATTGAACTCAGCCTTGTCAAATTCGGGATATACACCTGTAATAGCATCTCCCAGGTCAGCTAAAAATTTGTCTGAGAAAAACATATCCGTCAGTCTTTCCGTCATAATTGACTGATCTTATATTTGATTAAGGTATTAATGTCAACTAGTTGGGCCTTTTTTCTTGCCTCAATAATAATGGGTTTCAATTTCCCTATAGCTTTATTATTTAAATAAGATTCTATGATAGAATCATCAATCTTTAATGTGGGTATTCCTTCCCCACTTTTTTCCGTGAAATACAGGCCAAGCTTAAAACAATCAGACCACACAGATAACCAAACCACCGTTTTCTTCTTGAAGGCAATTTTACATAGCCATGCTTTCCCATCTTTATAATAACGCCATTCAGGTTTTAGTTCTTCCGATTCTGCAGTATTCATAAACTCACGAAATACCGGGTATCTTTTACCCAGAACCTTTTCCAGCACTTCTTGTGTTGGAATTATATCCGGATCATTTAAAAGTTGAATTTCCATTTACTTATTCTTTTCCATAATCTCCTTGATCTTACGTTCTTCCCAGGACTTTCCCCATAAGTTACTAAATACGGAAAAAGCATGAATAGCAAGACCAACACCCCATCCGATAATAGGCCATATGAACCAAAAATACTCAGGAGATGTGAGTAGGTTAATGACAACAAGAACTGTGTTGACTAAAAAGTAGGTGATGAGGTGGGTATAGAAACCCTTTAACTCCTCTACACGCTTTTTTGCTTCTTGGTACCTTGTTTGTTCATCCATAATTTAGAATTTTAGTTTTTAAGTGCTTTTTTTAGACTCTTAGTGAACCGCGAAAACCCCTGGCGGCATAGTAGGAATCAGCCCCGTTATGATATATAAAGACTTTTCCATAGCGAAAATCACCAAAAATGGCACCCCCAAGGGCCCTGATATCAGGTGGTGTTCTCAGCCAGCTGGAAGTCTTCAGATCAAAAGGTCCAAGTTCTTGTAATTCAAAATATTGATCTTGAGTTAATAGCTCAATGCCCATGGCTGCAGACATATCAATGCAGTTATTTTCTGGCTTATAATTTTTCCTGGATTCCAAAGCTTCACGATCGTAACAGATGCTTCGGCGACCTTTTGGGCTTTCTGGCGAACAATCATAAAAAGCATATTCATCCGTTTTTTTATCATAAACGACCACATCCGGTTCACCTCCTGTTTTTTCCATTTCATAAAGTGAGCAAAGTTTTTCATCATGGGCTTCCAGCCTTGCTTGTATCTTAGCCCAACTAAGGTTTTTATGGCGGATCATATTTTTCTCAAAACGATCCTTCAATATGATGAGCAGTTTTTCGCGTTGTTCAGGTGACAACTCCATTGTATTATTATTCATGCCTGTCAAAGAAATTAATTGAAATAGTACGTTTTACCTTTGTTTATTGATGGCTTCATTTGTGTGCAATTTTCTTTCGTATCTCCCATACTATCAAGTAGAGTGAAATAAAATATAATTTACATTACTTCCTGCTGGATGTTTAGCATCAAAATTTATTTGATGATTATGCAATTATTCCCTTCCTAATTACCTTGCTAAAACGATATTTAGTACTTAAAGATTTTTAGAAATCAACAGCCCATTTCTTCTTTTGTTTTTGCTGGATAGCTAATTCTTTATGGGGTTAAAATTATTAAGTCCGCCAATAGGCCAGCCGAGAGGATATTTTCCTGAATCAATCCATTATAAATGACCCTTCGATAAAGTTCCATGCATCATTCATCCCATTCTGGTTTGTGCCTGTAAAAATCATTACAAAATCCTCCCCGTCTTCATTTAACCATTTGTTGGAAAAACATCGAAAGAATGTACTACCATGACCTAGCCAATCTCCGCTCACATATTCAACGGTGGTCCATGGTCCCCAAGGATTTGGGGCGTCAAACATTCCATGGAATCCTGCATGAGATTTCGTGTGCTCAGTCATTAAGAAATACCTTTTTAATGGTGCATTATAGCTTACACTTAAGTTCCAACCAACCCCATCTGAAACATTCTTAAAAACGGGCTGTTTTTCGTCCAGAGAAGTTGTCCATTCAGCAGAAGATCCGCTCATACCTGAGAAATACTCGTATTTAGATCTATTTAGCAGATCAGCTTTCAAGACTCGAGCCAGGTAAATCTTTCCAGGGGTGCTTATTCCAAAATCTTCGGTAGTAAGAAGAGAATGAATGAAATAACTGTATACATACTCATCTCTGGCACCTGTGTAATTCTTCCCAAATTGCAAGAATGTTGGGATGGTCATATTTTCATGATTATAGAATATGACTTCTGATTTTATCCAATGAGCGCCATGATCATTGGAATAAGCCAGTGTCACTTCCCCTGTGTGAGGATGTGTTTCTGTTGTAACCCACATATAAAGAATGCTGTCAACACAAATGATCCCCCAACTTTTACCTTCGAATTGAACCGGGTTTTCAGCATTAAAACCTCCCCAAACATTTACCCCACTATAATGGTCCTTATCTCCCTCGATTCGGGCAACACCAAGTTTAACACGACCTTCCGAATTTGTTCCTCCGAATCCACCTCCATCCCCCCATGCAGCATATTGATGATTATTATCTGCCCATGTTAGCTGAAAGTTATCGCTCCCTGGTGCTGATTGCTCAAAAGATAGGGTGTCAAATTTGACCCCAATGATCGTGCTGGCTGGATAGGGTTGAGATAATACGTAATCCGTAATTCCGATGTTCAGAATCAGGATGCCAAGAACATATTTTATTCCAAATAGTCTCATTGTATTTGTGCTCACCATTTTGTTTTAGCCAGCCTGAATTGGAACTTTCAGAATTGCTTATTCGATAATACCGGAAGGATCTATCAGATTCTTCCAGTGAAGTACTATCGCTTTTTAAAAATCAGATTAAACAGCAGCAATATAACGATTGCTCCAACAGTACCTGTGAGGATGGCTCCAATCCACCCTGATCCAAGACTAATACCAAGCTTACCTAAAAGCCAGTAACCAACCATACTTCCAATAATCCCCACTACAATATTCCCAAGGATACCAAGGCCACTTCCCGTATAAATCATGCTGCCCAGCCAGCCAGCCGCTCCACCAATGATAAGAATTACGATGATTTCCATTTTTTTGAGTTTTAATGATCGTTAAAAGGCTAAGGTATATCAAATTTATACATGGGTACATTTATAAAAAATCTTAAGACGCACCCCGAAGAGGTGTCCCAAGCTCTTCCCGTTCACGAGCATTAAAAACCTCTTTTTGATATTCTGAATCCTGCAATTACTAATAGGAACAGTATTAATACATACACAAACAGATTCCCAATCACTGAATAAATCGTTGTAGGCGATTTTGTCGGAATCTCCGCATAATTGATTTTAGAGTTTGATGTGAAAGTATTCGTTTTTGCCAGTGTTTCCCCCCGATAATCATAGAAAGCAACAATTCCTTTCCCGTTTGACCGTATGATTGAAACGCCATATTGAATGGCGGCAAAAGCAGCCATATTGGAATGATAAGGAGTTACTTCTTCCCAGTCAAATCCCGGAACCAACAGAATATCCACTGCATTCTTCCCGACTTGAGATATATACCCGGAAAGATCCAGATCGGAACATATGGCATTAGAAATTCGTCCATACTCAGTATCCATAAATGGAATTTCTCCCTTCCCCTTATTAATTATAAATGCTTCAATGGGATTTAGAAACGATTTTATGTATTCCCAGGCAATGTCACCTTCAGCGCTTACAAGTATTGTTTTATTGTTGAATGGTTTGGGTAAGGAACTTGTATTCTTTTCCAGGAAAGCCAGTAATATGTATGCATTGTATTTGACACACAGGGGTTCAATCTGATGCAGCAAAGAGTCTACCTGTGACCGTTTTAATATCAAGGATAGTTCGTTCCACACCACTATTTTTGCTCCATTGGATAAAGCCTCCTTCGTTTTTTCAATTTGCGATTCTATGGCTGAAGGGGTAGAAAAGATGGTGTCAGGAATTTCGCGATCATAATCCTTCGACAATTCAATGATTTCATCTTCCAATTCTCTGAAAACAAGATGGATATCTGTATCGCTAACAATTGTAGCGGCTTTTACACTTTCGCATTGGGGGGAGAAAAAGCATGTTCTTATGCCTCCGTACAACAATACAGCAACCATTATAACTCCATATGTAAGCAGTCCTTTTCGCATGTTTTTTGCTTCAAATCCATTTTTTGCAATCCAGTTCAATATGGATGCAAACCATGCCACCAGGAATGAGATTCCAAAGATTCCAAATACCGATGTAATCTGAATCAGGTTGAAATTGTAGTACTGGGCAATCGATGCATTTCCCCAAACGCCTAGATATAAAGAGAGTAAATACTCGATTATTACGATAGCAGCGGGGAAAATCAAGGTGCTGTAAAACTTTTCCCCTTTCCTTACCAGGAGTTTTTCAAGCAGGTAAGGCAAACTATTAATTATACCGTGAGTTAACCCGGTTGTAATGAATATTAAAAAAAGTCCCGACAGATTTTCAGCAGTTTTTGAAATCGCTGCAGAAATCGCCATTCCCAGGAAGAAGAGGATGAATCCGGACCATTTCACATGCTTTGTGAAATACAAAAGAAAAATGGGTGCGATCCATGCGGCGATCCCCAAATTCCAGTTTAGTCCGGCAAATGTGTATGCAATAAGCCCTATGATTAGGAGGGCATACCTTGTGAAACGCTTGTGTGTGCTCATCTTAAGAATAGTATTTATTGGACCGCAAAATGAAAGAAATCCCCCAGAACCAATGACGTTCTTTTTTGCTCAACATATTATCCGAGCCAGGTGTTCATATCAACCCTTAATTTCACTGCCCCCCACAACTACTCTTCTATTACCTGATGGCAGCTTTTTTTTCTTTTCCAATGATTTCAAAGTGATCCTTATGGCTCCTTCGGAATGAATGCGGGTTGTTCTGCAATCGTCCTTTGTTTTCTCTTTTAAGCGAGGGATGTATTTTTCAATCACTTCGGGAATCCTTTTTCCTAATACTCTGAACATTTCGGGGGCCTCTCCTCGCACCTTCTCAGTATTTGGGTCATCTAATAATTTGTCAAAAACGTGTAAATACGCAATAAAAACTTCAGGAGAATTAGTCGCAATGTTTTCACAAGCCCAAATCATTCCCAATCTAACAAGGGGAGACTCATCATTCGAGAAACCAATTATCAAATCTATATGATCACTAATCAATGTAAAATCAGAACGGCCAATGCGACCTAAGGCAAATAAAGCATTGGCTCTAATTTTCTCATTTTTACTTTCAAGATTTTTTACAATATCTGGAATTGAGTTTTTATAATAATCGGGATGGTTTATGCCGACCTGTCCTGCCGTCCAGCAAGCATATTCAACCATATCTTCATTATCGGACTTCAAGAATCCTGTCAGTTGAGTGAGTATTGGTTCTATACGCTCAGCATCCTTAAAACCAATGCGAGAAGCAAATTTTAATGCTTTTAGTTTTTCACGATTGTTTCCTTTTTCAAAGGCTTCTTTTATCTGGTCAATTGTCATTTCAATCAATGCTTGATGGTTATGATAGAGCTAGCCGGTTTTCAGAATTGCTTTTCAGATTGTAGCAGCTGAACCAAGATTAATACCAAGTTTACCCAAAAGCCAGTAATCAACAATACTTCCAATAATCCCCACTTCCAAAGCTTCGGCATAATGAGGGCAATGGGAACACATAACTCTGATCTCAAGGAATCCAAAAAACCCAAATACTATGCTAATCCAGCCAGCGGCCAGATTTCAATTTCAGTTAAACCAGCTAAACCGATAATGAACCCTGGAAGAAAGGTTATTACGAAGAATATAAATTCTTTCGGGCGAAATGCCATTAGAAATAAAAGGAGATTATGCGTATTTGAGTTTGGTCCCCCAAGCCCTTCTCAACTTTGAAGTATGCTAGCGCCAGGCGGTCGGCTTTTTTGTTAGATGGGTAGTTTAAAATTTACTTTCCAGGTTGGCATTCAGCCATTTAACCGCTTCGTCTTCATTTACGAACTTAGAAACTACATATCCAGCATTCATGAATGCGGTCGTAATAAAGTCATGAGAATTATCGGAAGGCGCTATCAGGAATGCAGAATATGAACCTCTTGGAAAACTAAAAGTCTGAATATCCTGGTTAGCAAAGTAGTAATTATCTGTAACAGACTGGATGTTAGGCGAGTCGCGCATATCGAATAAAAATCTTCTGATGTTGTTCTCGGTAGCATGACGCATTAACTCAGGGCCAGACTTTAGCGAAACCTTCGTGGTTATGGGCACAAGGTATTTGATGATTATATAATTGCGATTTTCGGCAATTGATATCGTGTAATCCATTTGTTGTTCACCCTTAGTTATGAATATTCAGGTTCTTACAGTAAGTTACAAAAAAAGCTTATTAATTTACAATAAAGCTGCTGTCCAACAGATGCTTTCAACTGCATATTCGGCAGGGGTGAACCAGGCGGAATTGATACTGCACAGTGACGCCTATTCCGTCTTTTGGGAGCCGTAGCCAGGCTTTTCTTCGCGGACAAGCATGTCCATATATTTTGCGAATCGGCGTTGCCTGGTTTCGGGTTTCTTCGCACTTGTCAATTCGTGCGCAATGGCAGAACGACTCGCTTTGTTGAGCGTTTCAAAAAACTGTTTCGCCTTCGGTTTGCTCTCCAGTGCTGCAAGAAAATCGGCGGGCATTTTTATTTCACTTGCCGTATAGGCTTTCTCCCACCGGCCATCCGCTTTGGCCGCACGAATATGAACGAGCCCTGACTCGGTCATTCGGCCCTCGCTTATCAGGCGTTCCGCATGCTCCCTGTTTCTTTTTGACCAGTTGCTTCGCGCTTTCCTGGGAGTAATGCGCTGCAAATAGGCCTGGTCGTCGAATGACTTCTTGACACTGTCGATCCAGCCCCAGCACAGTGATTCAATGACGACATCGTCCCATGTCACACTCGGAATTCCAGTCTTTTTCTTGAATATCTTCACCCAGAGCTCACTTTCGGAGGTGTGATTCACCCTGAGCCACCGGCCGAAATCTTTCGACGTTTCAAAGGGCATTATTTTTGCTAAATGAGGTTCGGGCATTTGTTATTAATTGCAGGTTTCTATTCTTTTAGAACCTTCAGCACCTCAATTTTGTTTGATGTGTGAACTTGTAGAAAATAAATTCCAGCAGCAAAATCGCTTAATTCAAGTCTGATCAAACGGTCCCCGGAATCCAGTTTCAGCGTTTTTAAAACCCGTCCCGTGGAATCTATTATTTTTATCTGTTCAGCAGGCGCAAGGTTATTGCTCAGTTTAATGCTTAATGAACCCGTTGTCGGGACTGGAAATGCCCTGATGTCTGTATCTTCCACATCCGGATCGCTACTGTAATTATGTGAAAACAAATGCCATGGATAGTCAGGAGGCCATCCTTTGATGTTTCCGTTTGATTTCATTATAAGCCCTCTTTCTCCCGCAACAAATCCAACAGTGTCGCTCAGGAAATAGACTGAATGCACAGGAATGCCAATTGTATCATAAGATTCCCAGGTATTGCCCCCATCATCAGTGGAGGCAACAAAAAAGGAAGTCGGGCTTTCCAGAATGTAAGCTGAAGGATGTCCCGCAATAAAGCCCTTCATGTGTGAGGTGAAATGTATAGCGTATATAGAATGGATGGAGTTGTCGGAAACAAGTGTTTCCTGCCAGGTAATACCCCCATCCATCGTCTTCAACATCCTGTTATTTCCGGTTCCAATAAAACCTGTGTCATTGTTCAAAAAATATATTGATTCCAGGCTATAAGGGAAGGTAATGAGGGTGTCCCAGGATAAGCCGGAATCGTCTGTTTTTAAAAGGAATTCATTCCACAGATCAACGTCATTGTCATATGTTCTTGCGCTTCCGATTGCATAAGCGCTTTCGATAGTCGGAAAGCAAATTTGCTTCAGTTCTCCATATTTGTATCCAAATTGAGTAACACTCCATGTCGTATCCCAGCTATTACAGGCATCTGTTGTACGGTAAATCCCATCGTAACCTGCCAGCATCCCGGTATCCTTGTTAAAGAAATGCAAGCTATTTAATTGTTTCCCCCGAAAACTTGTGATAGAATCCCATGTATTGCCGCAATCGGTTGACCTTATCAGTTTGCTGATTGTTGGATTGGGACTGCAGTCACCCACTGCATAAATAATTGAGTCCGATATAAATTGGAAATCACGGATGTTGATCTCTATACCGGGGTCTTTCGATGTCCAGGTTTCACCCGCATCCCCGGATTTCAGAATCACTGAATTGCTGCTCATAAAAAAACCTACGGAGTCGTTCCCGAATTCGATTGTAGCATTGTAGGAGTTACAGGATTCGTCGAGGTGTTTTAATACCCATTGCCCATTCACCTCGAGCGTTGTTTGAGTAAACAA
>CAZRPW010000107.1:0-5521 GCA_964601975.1 uncultured Bacteroides sp. | reverse complement strand
ACTAAATCGGTTTTCTGATCGAAACTATGCTCCCCGGTAATCCTGCCCCTTATTTCAAATTGCAGGGAGTCGCCCGTGGGAGTCACAGAAAACTTGAAATAATGTGATATGTCTGATAGTTCATTGATTATGCAAGTACTTGTCTCTCCCATAGAGCTTATACATAGCAGAATGTCATTCACCTTGCTCCCGGCAGGATGATTTTCATCGAAATCATAGACTGTATACACATTTATCGAATCAATTGTATTCGTCCAGATGATTTTATGGGGATTTTCCATAGCACATAGTGTAGAATAGTTGGGCGAGAACTGAGCGATATCAAGCTCGTCTTTATAGGTTTCCGGATCAGCGAAGACACCTATGCCCAACTCATTCTTGTTATAGGATTCCGTGTATGGAAAAATACCATGTTCATTGAAAGAATAGAATAATACGAGTGCAGATTTAATGGTCCTGTAGGTGTATGTGATTTTTCTACAACCTGGAATCAGACAGCCAAAATAGGAGAGTAGAAGGATCAGGATAAGTTTTTTCATAATTATCTGTATGATGAGTCTGGTTCAGGCATATGATTGAATTATTTACAGTCAAAGGGACCATAAACTGATTTGATTTGCATGGATTCATCTTGTTCAGTTAGTAAATAAACGCTGTAATCTTCACCACCGGGGTTGACTTTAATCACAACATGACCACCATCGCCAGTTAATTTCTTTACGTTTGATTCACCAATATAGTTCTTTGCAATCTCAGGAATTTGAGTTGGAATTATTAGCCGTTCGCCGGGATATAAACGTTTTGAAGACATCGCTTGAATGGTAGTACGATCAATGTTGAAAACGCTTAAAACTTGTATTATAAAAACCTGTGGTTGAGTGCTCATTATAAAGAACTCGTTCATTGCATCATAAAAGGCATGGTGATTTGCTTCAATGACCTCGGTCGGTCCAAGTACTTCACCAACAGGGGTCTCAATATCCAGCCATTCAGACCATTGAGCCGTTCTCCTTGTTATTCTTCCGTTGATATCACCTCCGTTGAAATAATCAAAATCACCATATGAAATGCGGATTCCGGAGCTTAATTTATTCTCGTCAACCTTCATGCCCTCAGGGATTAACTTTTTTGTTTTGTTTTCCTCCCCGGTCCAGATTATACCATTAGCGATTATATTTCTTACTTCAAACCCTGGATATTTTTCAGGCTGATAAAGGAGTGAAAATTGCGTATTGCTGCCAACCTCGAATCGTTCCATCTGCAATCCTGAATTTTTTACATTCCAATCGACAAAGCTTTTATAGTTTCCAAAAGACAATTCCTTTGGAGGATGCGGATTTTGATAGGCTGGCCAGTCTCTGTCAATCAATTTTTTAAATGGGATATATTCCGCTACTTCGGATAAACCAATTAAGCGATAGTCGCCACCCTTTTTTGTTTTCGGTGAAGTGGGAGATTCCCCTCCCATATGATCGGCATGAAAGTGGGTTAAAAATGCATAATCTACTTTCTGTTCTTCGCGGTAAGAGAGTAATCTGGAAATATACCTGGCAATCCATTCACCGGGTTGTCTTGATTCGTCCGGGGAACAATGCAATGTTTGTGGATCATTATAGGGTCCGATATCTCCGGCATCAATCAACATATTCGTACCATCAGGGAGAATGCAGAAAACACATTCGCCCCGGCCGGTGTATATGTGGTGGATTTCCATTTCACCTTCCTGCCATGCCGGGAAAATATCGGATTTTGTTTGAGCTGCAGTAGAGGAGAAAACTACGATAAAAAAGAGGCCTGATAATATTTTTAAGAAAGGAACCATGCTTTTCATTGATCAGAATTGATAATAGTAATTGAAGAGATGTTAGTTAGATCGAAATGACAATGAATCAATCTCAATAATTCCTTCAATGATACACAACTTTTTATTATCGTTACCTCCTTACTATTTTTATCTGCTAGTTTTAGTGATCGTTAGATGGCCAAATGGTTTTAGGGGATTTACCTTTTAGTATAATTTGTGAAGGTCGAATTATTAAACCTGATGTTAGAGGTAGACACATTCAGATTTTCGAATATTGTCATCTATTGTTTCAATTTATTCAAATAATAGTTGATTTTATCTTGATCTATAGGTACATAACCTGCCTCTTTGACAAATTTTTGTCCGTCTAAAAGCGTCCATTTAATAAAATCAAGAGTGGCTTGCTTTACCGGCTTGCCTTTTGCTACGAAATAAAGTTCTCGAGTAGGCGGAGAGGGGTATATACCTTTTGCAATAGCATCCAAAATATCATCAAATGTATCATAGAAGTCCTCATCGGGATCAATCATACCATTCTCATTTATGTCAATAGGAATTACCTCAACTACGTCCCGTTTCTTTCCTGTATTTGCACTGTATATATATGCGGTATTATTAAAAGTTATCCCGGCGGGATCTTTACTAACAGCAACGATTAGAGCAGAATCGCCCTGTACACCTATTCCCTTCAGGTCTTCTTGTTTGCCACCCAGATATTTAGCCCAGGAACTTGCTGCCCCTGAAGCATCGGAACGCGTGTAAACTTTTATTTGTCCTGATTCATCCTGATTTAGTACCTTGCCCCAATCAGTAATTGAACCATCTATAAAAATACCTGTAAATTCTTCTTTTGTTAAACCACGTTCTTTCAATCTTTCCAGGTGGGGATTATTTTTGTACATAGTAGGTAAAACTGCATCTACACACAAGCCGACCCACCAGACACCTTGATCTTTTTCCTCCTGTAAAATTTCGCGAGAGAATAATCCTAAATCAACTGTGCCGTCTATTGCATCTGCCATTCCTTGCCCTGATCCTCCTGCCAGGATATTGAACTGAATCTCTTCATGCTCTTTTTTATATTCCTCAGACCATTTTATTACCATGGGATATAGCGCACATGCCCCGGAAATATTAATTGTATTTTCTTTTTGCTTATTTGACATGCAAGAGGACATTAGAAAAGCTGCTAAAAGCACATAAAAAAAATTTCTCTTTTTCATAGTTTTATGTTTTAGACTCATATTATTTATATGTAATACTCCTGAATTCTCAGACTGACGCTTCAGCGGTCGGCTTTAGCGTACTAAGTGCATTGTAATACACAATTATTTTATAAAACCCAGGCCCTGGAGAAAAGTGCCAACTTCACTAAAGGCGTAAACATATTCCTTCGGTGCTATAAACCATAAGCTTTCTCAATTTTGATGACTAAATCATCCACAAATCTCGCAGCTGGCACCCCATCAATCACATCATGATCAACACTTACAGTCAGGTGAAGAATCTCTCTAATCTTAATTTCTCCACGGCTGACTACGGCTTGTTCGTTCAAGGAACCAAAGGCTAAACTGAGCGGATGTAAACTATAGGGCATAATCCATCCTCGTGTATGACCTACCATCCCGGCTGTTGTAACCATTACCGTCCCCATCATATCCTTTAGACGCTGAGGTTTATTGAATACAAACTTCCGCATTATAAACAATCGGAGCCATTGCGGAAGCATTGTAAACAGCTTCATCGCTGAAGGATTTTGCCTTTTGCCAAGCACATAGTCACCTTCATCTTTAAATATCTGAGATTTTGCTGTTTCAATCTCCGAGGTAATCTGGTACACTGTTTTTTGATCGGCTGCTTTTATTACATAGGGAAGTGGAACTCTGCTGCCTTTTACCTCCTTTTCAATAACCAGCGATACATCTACTTCACTGAATACTATTACCTTATTATTCCTTGGTCGATTGATTCCATTGATTGGAGGATGAAGTGCGACACAATCTGCAATAACCTTGATCAACCAGGCGACGAAAGATGCCTTATTACCCGATCGTCGATTTAGTTTGATTTTACTTCGCGCATCGCTTACATCAACTTCAAGAAATGCCCTTACATGATGTTTTTCACGTCCGATCTTGCCCACATCAAATGTAAACCTTCGACTGGAAGGATATAATATTTCTTTCATTTGACTTTTGACCACTGCACCCCAGATGGTTTATACCGCTGGGTGATGGGCTGGTTTATTTGTCAGTAAGTAAAAAAATAATTAGGTACAATATTTACTTCATTAAAGCTCAACTCATATAAATACTTAGTTGCAAAAGCCAATAATTCTATCTCAAATTCCTTATAATTAATTTCAATATTAAAATCAGCTATATTCCCTTTTAAATTATAAAAAGCTTCAAGAACTGTATTACCGTCATTGTCCGTTAATATAATTTTATGGGCTTTTCTCTTGGTAATATTAAATGTTAATCCATTCGAATATTCAATCTTAGATCTGCTTTCAGTTAAATTAACTGTATCACCTTTAAATATTAGATTGTATTCTTTGTTTCTAGTTTTAATCAGCTGAAAATCATTGTGCTCATCGAAATTAATTGTCTTTTTGTCAAATGAAACATGAATGGAGTCTGTATTTGATACCAATGTTAACAATTCTCCTTTCTTGTTTAAATTCAATGTGCCGTGAAAGAGTGCCTGCGCATACATAATTGGTCCTGTCAATACCCAAAACAACAAAAGCATCGATATTTTTTTCATGATATTAATACAATTAGGTTTTTTGTCTACTCATTTGGCTTTTCGATATCGCCCCGTTTTTGGAATGGTCTCTGGTCTCCACTATATATTTTGTTATCCATACTACGATGGAGCTAAGCCGACGAGGAACGAGGTCGGCTTTAATGAATCATTGTTCTGTATAATAATTAGGCCGAATAAAATAAAGTATTTCATGATAGTGTATCCACTACAGGTGGAGTCTGGATTTAGCGATCTTGGTTCGCTCTAACGGGAAATCAAAAATATGAGTCCAGGTATGGCCATGAGTAGAATTAGAAACCCTAATGCGAGAAACGAAACATACCTTGGTTTACTGTCGAGAAACTTCTCCTGCCATTCGGTTAACCTGCTTGTAAGGTATCCTGAAATGAATATTGTCTTATGCCTTTATTGATTCCGCAGGCACGATTAAGTGCTGCGGCATTTCTATTCTTTCGCTTGTGCTTCCAGAACGTAAATATGTGGATAGCTTGGGCCCATCATTGTACAAGGAGGTATTTCATCGTCTTTCGGGAATCTACAGTTCAAATTAATCTCCAGCCCATTCAATTTATAATCGAGAGACAAATGATTTGCATAATACCGGCCATCCGTAATTGCCGGATCTCCAGTGTTGTTTTTCAGATCAACTAAATATACATCCCCACAATCCAAACCTTGCCCGATAACCGTTGCCTCGAATTGGAAAGCGATAACCTCCTCCGGATCCAAATCATTACTATCACAACTGAAAAGAAGTAAAGAAAGCAAAACCAATATGCATAGGTTTGAGTGTTTCATGGTTATCATAAAGATGAGCACTAAATTTAAATGGTTGCTACTACTGCCCGATCTTGGTCGAATTGTTTTCTAGCTGCGGAACGGTGGAGCAAAAGCCGCCGTAGCGTGGCGCGGGGGTTGGGTTGATTATTCTAGGGTAAATTATGG
>CAZRPW010000106.1:0-16471 GCA_964601975.1 uncultured Bacteroides sp. | reverse complement strand
CAGATGCCATCGTTGCCCAGATGCCTTTTGGATCGCTAAATTCCAAGCGGAATCGCTGAATATATTTAGCGATTCCGCTTCGCGTCATTTTCTGACGTCCCTTATTTCTGATTCAAGAACTGGACATGAATATATTTGAAGCCAATATTTATTATCCGTTTCTTATGATATATTGCTAATATTCAGATATAATATATTTGAAACCAATATTTAATATCCGTTTATTATGATATTTTATTAGTATTCAGATATTTTATATTCCCGCAACTCAGGAATTGCCGCCCGGCAAGCGGAATCGCTGCATAATTATCTGGATTAGTCAGAATATACTCTGAGCTCGCAAGCTCGGTTGCTTGCAAAGGGGTTAAGCGAGGAAGTCATCTCATACTTCAGTATGGGACCGTTTCTTTTTACCAGAATGACGAATTGGAAATAGAGGCTAGAAAAGCCCGTGAATCTGAGCGTTGATGTCGTCGATAATGGAGGCCAGGTCTTCGGGTTTGTCTCGGAAATTGTGGCTGTCCACATCCACGATCAGCATCTTACCCAGGTTATAGGTCTCCACCCAGGCCTCATAGCGTTCGTTGAGGTGCTTCAGGTAGTCGAGCCTGATGTTGTTCTCATATTTACGGCCTCTTTGCTGAATCTGCTCCACAAGTACCGGTATGGAGGCGCGGAGATAAATGAGCAGATCGGGGGGTTCAATGAGTGAGCTCATGAGGTTGAACAGGGCAAAATAATTTTCGAAATCGCGGGTGCTCATCAGACCCATGCTGTGAAGGTTGGGAGCGAAGATGTAAGCATCTTCGTAGATGGTCCTGTCCTGGATGATTTTATTTCCCGATTGGCGAATCTTAACGATCTGACTGAAACGGCTGTTCAGGAAGTATATTTGGAGGTTGAAGGACCAGCGTTGCATATCCTGGTAAAAGTCATTGAGGTAGGGGTTATCGTCAACATCTTCATATTGTGCCTCCCAGTTATAATGTTTGGCAAGTAAACTGGTAAGGGTGGTCTTTCCGGACCCGATATTCCCGGCAACGGCTATATGCATGGTTCAATGATGTTTTTGGTCAATGAGACTCTAAGATAATAACTTTTATCCGGTTAGAAGATCCCTGAGTTCATCTAAATACTTTCGATTGTTGGACAGTCGTGGAATTTTATTTTGACCGCCCAGTTTTCCGCGTTTTTGCATCCATTTATAAAAGGTTCCTGGCTCCACAGCGATAATATGGGGCGCTTCAAGGGTAAGATTTTTGTGCCGCTTGGCTTCGTAGTCCGAGTTCACTTCCTGAAGGGTAAGATCGAGTATCCTGGCAAAGCGCTCCATGTTGCCGGGGGCAGTATCAAATTCAATCATCCATTCGTGGGCTCCCTTGGAATCGGAACTCATGTAAAGCGGACCTGCTGTATACTCCTTGATGGTAGCTCCCGTTTCACTGCAGGCTTTCATGAGTGCCTTTTCAGCATTGTCTTCGATCACCTCCTCACCAAAAGCATTGATGTAATACTTGGTACGTCCCGAGATCTTGATCCTGTGGGGGTAGAGAGAAGTGAATATCACTGTATCACCAATCATATATCGCCATAACCCACCATTGGTGGAGATGACTAAGGCGTAGTTTACTCCCAGTTCAACGTCGCCGATGGTGATGGCCTTTGGATTTTTTTCGTGCACCTGGTCCATGGTGAGGAATTCATAGAATATCCCCAGGTCCAGCATCAGAAGCATGTCGTCTCGGCCAAGTTCATCCTGGATTCCGAAAAAGCCCTCCGAGGCATTGTAAGTCTCGAGGTAATTCATCTTATCCGATGGAATCAATTCCCTGAACTGTTCTCTGTAAGGGGTAAAGCTGATGCCTCCATGGGTGAAGAGCTCCAGGTTGGGCCAAACCTCAAGGATATTGCTTTTCCCTGTATAATCGAGTACAGTCCGAAGCAGGATCAGGTTCCAGGAGGGAACCCCTGCGATGCTTGTTACATTTTCACCAACAGTGCTCCTTGTTATTTTATCCAGCTTCTCTTCAAAGTCAGGAATCAAGGCAATTTCAGCTGCAGGTGTCCTTATGAACTGTGCCCAGAAGGGAAGGTTTTCAATAAGCACTGCTGAGAGATCGCCGTAATAGGATGCGTTGCTGAAATTATTCACCTCTGCACTTCCGCCCAGGGTGAGGGTCTTTCCCTTAAGGACCCCCGTTTCAGGGCGTTCTTTTGTATAGATGGCAATTACATCCTTACCTCCCCTGAAGTGGCAATCCTCCAGTGATTCAATACTCACCGGAATGAATTTACTCTTGTCAGAGGTGGTCCCTGAAGATTTGGCGAACCACTTGATTTCGGTCGGCCAAAGCAGGTTTTGTTCCCCATCCCGGAGCCTTTGAATGTATGGTTTCACATCATCATAGGTGCTAATCGGGACCCTGTTCTGGTATTCTTCAACAGAGTAAATAGAGTCATATCCATACTGAATTCCCCAGGTGGTTTTTGCAGCCTGCTCTATCAGATTGACAAAAACCTCCTGCTGAACATCGTAAGGATACTTCTTGAATAGATCAATTTGATGAAGTCTCTTTACATTTACCCAGGATATGATGGAATTAAGAAGGGGCATGTTCTTATTTACAGAATCAGCATAGCATCACCGTAAGTACCAAACTTATAACCCTCTTTGATAGCTACCTGGTAAGCATCCATGAGGTAGTTGTATCCCGCAAATGCGGATACCATCATCAGGAGGGTTGAATAGGGCAGGTGAAAATTAGAAACCATTCTGTTGGGAACGCTGAATTCATAAGGTGGAAAAAGGAATTTGTTGGTCCAGCCATCAAACTCTTTCAGGAAACCATCAGTGGACACAGAACTCTCCAGGGTCCGCATCACGGTGGTCCCAACGGCACATACATTCCGTTTCTTCTCCTTGGCAGCATTCACCAGGTTTACGGCCTCCGGGGTTATTTTGATCCGCTCGGAATCCATTTTATGTTTGGTCAGGTCTTCCACATCAACAGTTCTGAAATTCCCCAGTCCCACATGCAGGGTAATATACGCGAAATCAATGCCCTTAATTTCAAGGCGCTTCAATAATTCGCGGCTAAAGTGCATCCCGGCGGTGGGTGCTGCCACTGCACCTTCGTGCTTTGCGTATACGGTCTGGTAACGATCTTTATCTTCCGGTTCAACCTTTCGTTCGATAAATTTGGGGAGGGGAGTTTCCCCCAGTTCAAATAATGTCTTTTTGAAATCGTCATATTCTCCGTCATAGAGGAAACGAAGGGTTCTTCCACGGGAAGTAGTGTTGTCGATTACCTCGGCAACCAGGACATCATCTTCTCCGAAGTAGAGTTTATTTCCGATCCTGATTTTTCTGGCCGGATCCACAAGAACATCCCAGAGCCTCTGTTCACGATTCAGTTCCCTGAGCAGGAAAACCTCAATTTCAGCACCGGTTTTTTCCTTATTTCCATACAATCTGGCAGGAAATACCTTGGTGTCGTTGAAGACCATCACATCTTCGTCGTCAAAATAGTTAATGATGTCTTTAAATGTTTTATGTTCGATCTTTTGCGTTGCACGATCAAGAACCATCAATCTGGATTCGTCCCGGTTTTTTGCGGGATGTTTTGCAACCAGTTCGGTGGGTAATTCGAATTTGTACTGGGATAACTTCATTATTCAGGAATAAATTATGGTGTAGTTGCGAGCCTCGTTATACGTAAGAAACGCAAATTTGTTACAAAAGTTTTAAATTTTCTTTAAACGTGTCCAGGGAGATGGCATCTGACACCTTATGGGGACCGATTCTGGTTCGCCTCAGGCCTGATAGATGTCCACCCGATTTAAGCTCCTCACCCAGGTCCCGGGCAAGGGACCGAATATAGGTTCCTTTTCCACATTCCACGTGAACAGAGAGTTCTGGAGGGTCAAAGGATAGTAGCTCCAGATTGTTGATGGTGATGAGCTGTCTTCTCAATTCAATGTTTTTACCTTTACGGGCCATGTCATAGGCCCTTTTTCCATCGACGCTTTTTGCCGAGTAGATGGGGGGCATCTGTAATTGTTCCCCTGTAAATTTAAGTAGGGCTTCCTCAATCATCTCCCGGGTGATGTGTTCCCAGGGGTAGTTTTGATCGACTTCCGTCTCGAGGTCAAAGGAGGGGGTGGTTGCTCCCAATCTTATATTTGCATCGTATGCTTTGTCAAGATCCTGGTACTGTATGATCTGTTTGGTTGCTCTTCCTGTGCATACAATTACAAGTCCGCTTGCCAGTGGGTCGAGGGTGCCGGCGTGGCCCACCTTAATTTTTTTGATTCCCAGGTGGGTTTTCAAGGTCCATCGGATTTTATTGACCACATCGAAGGAAGTCCAGTTCAGTGGCTTATCGATAAAGAGGACACAGCCCTCCAGGTATGTTTCAGGTTTGCTGAAATCCATTCAATCAGGCGAATACTATTGAGATTACTCCTATCACCGCACAATAAATTGCGAACCAGTAGAGATTGCCTTTTTTTACAAGGCGGATCATCCAGGTGCAAGCCATGAATCCGGAGATGTAGGCAGCAAGAAAACCAATGATCAGAGAGCTGGCAGAAATGGCCGGTTCGCCTCCTGAGGATGAAAAGGAGAGGATGTCCAGCAGGGCTGCACCGATGATGGGAATCAGTACCATCAGGAATGAGAATCGAGCAACTTCACTGCGATCATTTTTGAGGAGGAGTCCGGTCGAAATGGTTGCACCCGAGCGTGAGATTCCGGGAATGACCGCAATGGCCTGGGCAATACCCATTAAGAGGGCATCCGGTATTGGAATCTTTTTATTACCTGCTTTCACCAGTTGCGTGGAAATAAGCAGGGCTGCTGTTACAAGAAGTGCGACTCCCACCAGGTGGAGGTTTCCGGAAAAAAGGGATTCAACCTCGTCTTTGAAAAGAACGCCTACGATGAGTACCGGGATCATGGAGATCAGGATCCGGGTTACATATTTAGTCTCACTGTTCCATTTGAAGGCAAAAAGGCCTTTCGTCAGACCTTTGATTTCTCCAAAGAATACAGTGATGGTGCTCAGAACTGTAGCAAAGTGGACCAGTACGGTAAAGGTGATGTCTTCCTTGACTTCCACATTCAGCAGAACCTTCCCGATTTCGAGGTGACCGCTGCTACTAACGGGTAGAAATTCTGTCAGCCCCTGAATCAAACCAAGAATCAGCGCTTCAATCCAGGTCATTCTCTATGGATTTCGGCTTTTTCATGATGGCCCATATTTCAAATATGAATCCAGCCAGAACCACGATAGGGGCCAGGGTGATACGTCTGAAACTAAAGATCTCTTCCTCATTGAAGATATTTGGATCTTCTGATTTTCCGCCCAGCATCAGGAGAAAACCTAAAACAATGATGGCAAATCCGATCACCAGGAGGAGGTAGTTCTCTTTTCCCAGTGCAAAATTCTCTTTGCCTTTACTTTTTTTACTCATATCGTGCTGTGTTTAATATAGCTTGTCGGTCTTAATGTTCAGGTATTTATTGACCGCAAAAAAGGTAGATATAATGTTAATCAGCATTCCTATCAGGATTACTCCCAGTGCAAGAATTGCAAGAAGGTCGTAATCTTTTAGTGAAATGACTCCTTCAAACTCCTCCTGAAGCAGGTAGACCAGTCCAAAAAGAATGGCAAGTGATATCAGACTGGCGCTAAAACCGCTGGCTGCTCCCCGAAACAGGAAAGGCCTGCGAATAAAACCCCGGGTAGCTCCCACCAGCTGCATGGTGTTTATTATAAATCGTTTGGAGTAGATGGATAAGCGGATCGTATTATTGATCAGGGTCACTGATATCAGGGTCAGAAGCAATGAAAATCCCAGAATTATAAGGGATAGCTGCCTGATATTCTCATGGATGGCATAGAGCAGCGATTTTTTGTAATAGACCTCTTCGATGGAGTCGTATTGCAGAAGATCTTGTTCGATGATCATTACCGAGTCGGGGTTGGCCCAGGGCTGGTGCAGCCTTACCCTGATGGAGGGAGGCAAAGGGTTGTAACCCAGAAAGTGGATGAAATCTTCACCCAGCATCTGCTCTGTCTCCAGCGCTGCTTCTTCTTTGGTAATGTATTCGGTGGAGAGAATATACTTCCGGGCATCAAGAATTTTTTGCAGCTGGTAAATATCAGCTTCCTTTATATTTTCCTTGAGGATTACATTGAATCCAATGCTCTCCATCACCTGTTTCCGGATGTTTCGTCCGTTCACCAGCAATAGTCCTACAAGCCCAAGTAACAGCAATACGAGTGAAATACTGATGATTGAGGTCATCGTCGAACTGCGGATCCGCCGGGAATATGTTCTGTTCTCCTTCTTTGACATAGCCTGAAAAATGGCGTTGCAAAGATAGGAATTTAATCAAGAATCCGGGTCCATCCGAAGGGATCTTCAAGGTCCCCGTTCTGAATGCCAACCAGGGTTTCATAAAGACGGGTGATTACCGGGCCTGGTTTGTCATTATCACCGAAGGTATAGGTCTTAGCCTTTTCAATATCGCTAATACTATGAATGGGGGTGATAACGGCAGCGGTTCCACATGCGCCTGCCTCCTCAAAATCAGACAGTTCCTCTACCAGGATTGGCCTTTCTTCCACCTTCATTCCAAAACTTTTAGCTAGCTCCTGAAGGCTTTTATTGGTAATGGATGGAAGGATGGAATGAGATTTTGGAGTGATATAGGTATTGTCCCTGATACCGAAAAAGTTAGCCGGTCCACACTCATCAATATATTTTTTTTCTTTAGCGTCGAGGTACATGGTTGAGGCGAATCCCTTTTCATGGGCATCGGCGATAGAGTTCATACTGGCGGCATAGTTACCTCCAACTTTTAAGTGTCCGGTTCCCAGGGGAGCTGCCCGGTCTGCATTTCTGCAGATCATCATGTCCACAGGTTTGAAGCCACTTTTAAAATAGGGCCCCACGGGCATTACGAAAATCAGGAAGGTATATTCTTTGGCAGGTCTGACCCCCACCTCGGGACCTGTGCCGATCAGGAGGGGACGGATATACAATGTGGCACCCGTGCCATATGGGGGCACAAATTTCTTGTTCAGCATTACCACTTTTTCAACTGCTTCCATGAACAATTCCTGGGGGACTTCAGCCATCAGTACCCCTTTTGCCGAGCGGATCATCCTACGGGCATTTTCGTCGTGACGGAAAAGTCTGATTTTTCCGTCGGCTCCGGTGTAAGCCTTCAGACCTTCGAAGGACTCCTGTCCATAATGAAGGCAGGTGGCGCCAATGTGAATTGGGATGGTTTCCTCGCTTGAAATCTCAAGTTCTCCCCATTTGCCGTCACGGTAGACACAGCGCACGTTAAAGTCAGTCTTCGTTATCCCAAATCCCAGGTTTTTCCAGTCTAGTTCCATGTTGCTAAAGATTATTTTGTGAACAGATATCAAAAGTAGTTATTCCAACTCTCAGCACCAATTCAGAAATCATGTTATAAAAGGATGTTTTAAATCCATCTTTCCTGTTCAAGGGAAGTTCGCTGTTCTTCTCCTGAAACTTCGCGGAGCCGCCGGGCAGCGATCGTGAAGAAGTCAAAGGTGTAGAGCAGTTCCAGCTGTTGTTTTTTAAATTGCTGTCCGTTTATATTGATACCCGATTCCACCATCTCCTGGTGAAGAAGTTTAATCTGTTCGGGGTACTCGGGCCGTCCTATGTATTCCATTTTTGTATCGATAAGGATCTTTTCCAACTGGTTGTTTGGCTGGAATGGAGCTTTGGTGGCCATGATCAGGTTACAGATCTTGTCGATCTGAGATTCGGAGTAAGCGAATTCGGGGAGGATCTCCCTTGCGATAACAGAAGACCGGTTTTCGTAGTTGGCATACGCCTGGGTAAGTCCTGTAAAGAGCATCAGTGCTGCGGTTCTTATCAGCAGGCGGTCTTCCTGCTCAACCTCTTCGGCCCGGCACAAAAGAAAAGATTGGTCGTAAATTTTCCGGGCATATTCTTCGCGATGAAAATGGAGGTTTTCAGGCAGGTTTGACAGTATATTTTCGAATACCCGCTCTTCCAGATCTCCGAGCCTGAGCAGTTGCAGCTTTATATAGAACCTTTTATTTGGGATTCCTTTCAGGTCCACTGCGAGTTCGGGACGGAGACCATTTACAAAGTACATGTCGATGTTTCCCTTGTACTTCACCGGGAGTTTACCCCTGTATTCACAGATGAAATAATCTTTTACCATCCCATAGGTGATCCCCGAGATATTTACTTTTCCGGGGACTCCCGATGATTCCATCCGCGAGGCAGTGTTTACCGTATCTCCCCAGATGTCATAGGATACTTTCTTATGGCCCACTACTCCGGCGATGACAGGTCCTGTGTGAATGCCTATCCGCAAATCCCAGATGTCGGTTTTGGTTGTTTTTAACTGGCGCATATAGGCCTGCATCTCCAGGGCAGCAAGCACCACTTCAACAGGGTTGGTGCTGTTTTTTTCAGGGATGCCTCCCGCTGCCATATAGGCATCGCCAATGGTTTTTATCTTCTCGATATTGTACTTTTCAACCACAGAATCGAAATGGAAGAAGAACTGGTCCAATTCATCAATGAGGGCTTCCGGGTTCATCTCCTCCGCAATTTTGGTGAAGCCCTGGATGTCAGAAAACAGCACCGTGGCCCTATCATACTTGTCCCATTTTGCTTTTCCAACCGATTTCATTTGCTGGGCAGTGCGATCCGGCAAAATATCTGCCACCAGCCTGTCCGACTTCTCTTTCTCCTGGGTAAGTACATCCAGTTTGGATTGCATGCGCTGTGATACCCGTGATTCGGCCTGTCGGTAACTTAGAAGGCTCATTTTTCTGAGCAGGAACAGGAGAATAAGAAATAGAATTCCATAAAAAGTATAAGCATACCAGGATCCGTAAAAGGGAGCTTTGACTACAAAATCTATTTCGGCCGGATTTGAAATGCGACCATAAAGGTCTTTAGCCTGGGCCTGTAGTTTGTAATTACCTGGTTTCAGACGATCGAATACGATTCTATTTGCAGTGCTCCATTCAGACCATTCTTCTTTAAGAGAAATCAGCCGGAACCTGAATTCAGGTTCTGGTATACTCTGAAACTGCAGCCCGCTGATATGAAAAACTACGGATCTGTTTAGCTGGGGAGCGGTTTCAGCTTCAATGCGGGGGGCGAAGCTGATTTTTGTCTGGTTTAGTAAACGCAGGTCGAACATCATTAGCTTTTCTTTCCCGGTCAGGAAAAGCACACTGTCCCGTATGTTTATACTAACAATCTCCCCAAGGTTTTGCAGAACAGGGTAGGCCAGGCTTGCCGTTTCAGCTTCACCCCAGGGCAACTGATGTAAAACACGTGAGTTGTATTCTCCCAGGTGACGAACTGTCCAGTGACCTCCATTTTCGTCGGGAATGATAATGTCAGAGGCAGACAATAAGGTAGCCTGGTGATCTTTTTCAACAGGAAGAAAGGTTTCTTCATTTTCATCATAGCGATAAACCTGGATATTGGTAATCAGGTAGAGCTGCCCGTCGGCTTTGACCAGTTTCTGGAGCAGGTCTTCCCTGTGAAAAGGAAGCCTGATAGCCTTGCCCAGATCCTCAGAAAGTCTGAGGACTTTGTTGTTGCTTAGTAAAAATATAAGGTTTTTGTAATCTACAAAGGAGAAGGAGTGTGTAAGGGCCGGGTCGATAGTGGTGGTAATCCATTCTTCAGGTTCCTTTCGAAAACTCAGGATGCCCTTTTCACCTGATGCCACCAGCAGATGCTGGTTGATGGCCTTCAGGCCGGTGTAGGTTCCGGATGATATGATTTCCAGCTTTCCCTCACAGAAGGAAGCAAGGTGTTTTGATCCGGCAGCAAAAACACGGTTCCCGGCCCTGCTCATCAGGCGAAAGGATTCGGGCTCTTCGCCTGAAATATTTCCTATGTTCCACGGTCCCTTACCATCTTCAGCGGCTTCACCCATAAAGAGGCCCTGACTGGTGCCAAGGATTACTCCGTGACTGCTCACTTCTGAAGCATATATTTTTCCAAGATCTGCCTGATTCAGTTCAAGGATCCTCATGGCTGAGGGGTGATTAATTATATGAAGCGAATAGGCTCCGAGGACCCATAATTCATCCTCTTCGCACATACAGATCTGCCTGATATCCTGATTGGGCAGATCACTTCGGGTTCCCAGGGTAGTAAGAACCTTTCCCGACAGATCGAGGATTACCAGACCCAGCTTCCGTGAGGTGGCAATGATTTCATCTTCTGATATATAATCGAAGAATTGATAGGCTTCAAGGCCTTCAATTTCGTTCGGAATCTGAAGGGAGGGGTCCCGGACAAGTTCCTGGCTGCTCAGCTTCCGAAAACCTTCCCCCGCCCAGACTTGCGTTTCCGCCTGCTTTATTCCGAGTAGCAGACGTCCATGATGCAGGTGAAGTTTGCCATGATCCCCCGACTCAGGATAGTAAGAAAATCGTCCCTTGCGGTAGTGATAAATGCCTCTTTCGGTATTCAGAAAAACGGCTTCATCTTTATAGATTAGTCCCGAAGGGGTGAAAATCCGGTTTGCCCTGGAGATCCTGTCTTTCTGGGATTGAAGGGTATAATTGCCCGATTTGTCATTCAGCAGAATTCCCATGTCGTTCTTACAGGCATAGTAGATGGTGTCTGATCCATTGCCGGATATAAAAACCGGGCCCTCCATATCAAGTTGCTGGTAATTTGTTCCCCTGATGATGCTGAGCCCATTGTCTTTGCCCAGAAAAAGATTCCCCTCCTGGTCGAGATAGAAAGAGCTATTTGGAATATCTGCAAGATGATCCGGGAGATTTACCTCCTGAATCCAGGGATGAGTATATAAACTCTGATCCTGCGCAATTCCCCAGATGAAGCAGGATTCACAAGCCATGAGGATGAAAAAAATCAAGCAGATTTTATATGACTTGAAGAATAAATTCATAACTTGGGAACTCAGCTTCTGCGCAGTTATTAGGTATTATCAAAAATATAAAAATATATTTACCCGTCATTGATAACCAAACATTAGGATATTTATGGAAAAGTTAGAAAGGCCTGTTATCGTACCGTGGGATTTCTCGCAGGTAGCTGAGAATGCTTTTCAGCACGCTGTAAATATTTCCAAATCCCTGAATAGGGATATTCTTCTACTACACATTGTTCCTGACATTAAGGATGCTGATTCCAAAAAGAGTGAGCTTGAGGAGGCTGCAGAAAAACTGGGAAAGGAATATGGGAAAAAACCACATACAGAGGTGGTTGATGGAAATATTTTTCATGCCATTGGTAATACAGCAAAGGAGCTAAAAGCCGAGATGATTATCATGGGGACCCACGGGATGAAGGGTGCTCAGAAACTTTTCGGGAGTAAGGCGCTGAAGGTGGTAGTGAGTTCTCGTATTCCCTTTGTCATTGTTCAGGATAAACCGACAAAGGAGAAAATCGAAACCATTCTTCTGCCCATCGATTTCAAAACTGAAAATAAGGAGAAGGCAAACTGGATTTATTATCTGGCCAGAAATTTTGGGGCAAAATTCGTGATCCTGAAGTCCAAATCCAAAGACAAAGGATTTCGCAGAAAGACCCTTTCTAACATCAAGTATATTGAATCGTTCCTGAAAGGCCATGATGTGGCATACGAAATTGTCACAACGGAAGGGAAGCAGAGTTTCAAAAAAGAAATTGTCTCCTATGCTAAAAGCCACGAAGCCGACCTGATACTTGTGATGGCCACAAGGGATATCAAATGGGTTGATTTTATGCTGGGGGCTCCTGAGCAGTATTTGATTGCAAATCCGGAAGGCTTACCCGTTATGTGTATGAACCCGAAGCCGGCAAGAATTGCAGGTGGATTCAGGGCGACAGGAGGCGCATAGCATTTACTTTTTTACTAGTTTTAAGAGGCTGTTCCGCCTATGGTGGATCAGCCTCTTTTTCATCGCAGGGAATGCTTTTTAATATTATTATGGAAATTGTATTTGCAACAAACAACCCGCATAAGCTGGAAGAAATCAGCGCCATGCTTTCCGACAAGTATAAGATCCTTGGTCTGGGTGATCTGAATATTATGGAAGAAATACCGGAGGATCATGATACCCTGGAGGAAAATGCCTCACAGAAAGCCATGTATATATATGAACGTACCGGCAGAAGCTGTTTTGCAGATGATACGGGCCTGGAAGTGGAAGCCCTGGGAGGTGCCCCGGGGGTATATTCTGCCAGGTATTCGCGCATAGGTAATCCGGTTTTTCCGGAGCTGGATGCGGTGGAAGGCAACATTAAAAAGCTGCTCCTTGAAATGGAGGGGGTTCCTGACAGAAGGGCCTGGTTCCGGACTGTTATTTCACTGATTCTGGACGGAAAAGAACATCTCTTTGAAGGAATATGTGAGGGCCTTATTAGCGAGAGGCCATCCGGGTCCGAGGGATTTGGGTACGATCCGATCTTCATACCGGATGGCTATGAGCTATCCTTTGCGGAGATGGAGCCCGAAGAGAAAAATAGAATCAGTCACAGGGCCAGGGCGGTGGAGGCGCTGGTTCAATTTCTCAATAAGATGTAATATGTTTGGGGAAATTTCGTATTTATAGAAAGTATTGCCTTTATGAGAAAGCATCTTACTTACCTGATATTATACCTGGCATTGGGGTTCTCTGTTTCACTGAATGGGCAAATCAAACTTGGCCAGTGGAGAACACATCTCCCCTATAAATACTGCAACCTGGTTGAGGCAACCGATGAAAAGGTCTTTGGATCGGCCACCGGGGGATTGTTTACCTACAACCTGGAGGATCACTCGGTGGAGAAACTGTCAAAAATTGACGGTCTATCCGATAACGGGGTGTCAGCCATGCGCTGGAGTGAAGAGCTGAAGACCCTGGCACTTGCCTACCAGAGTTCCAATATTGATATTATAAGGAACGGGGTCATTGTAAATTTGCCCGATATTATGAAAAAACAGATTCCGGGCGATAAATCCATTTATGACATTTGTTTTTACGGATCGGATGCTTTCCTTTCTACGGGCTTTGGTATTGTGGTTATAAACCTTGAGAAGGACGAGATCAGGGACACCTATTATATCGGAGATAATGGAGATAATTTGAAGGTGAACCAGGTGAGCATTGATGGGATTCACATTTATGCTGCCACAGATAAGGGAGTCCGAAGGGGAAAGCTTGATGATCCTTTTCTGGTTGACTATAATGCCTGGGAGACACTCACAGACATTCCAAATGCAGGGGGTATATTTTCTTGCATTGCCTGGTTTAACAATGCTTTTTTTGCATCCTACAGTGATGCGGCCGGTTTGCAGGATGAGGTATACTATAATACCGGGACGGGCTGGATCAATTATCCTTATTTCACCGGGAAAATATGCAGGGAAATCCTGGACCAGGGTGATTACCTGACCCTTGTGGATGAATCTCTTGTGAACCAGATCAGCAGGGACTTTCTGGTTGTTAATCAGTTGAATACAGCTTCTCCACGATCGGCTACACTGGACTCCGAAGGGGATCTGTGGACCGCTGATTATGGAAATGGACTGCGAACCAAAAAGGGAGGAGAGAGCTTGCAGATTATACCCAACGGACCCTATTCCACCACTGCGCATACAATGGCAGCTTCCGGGAATATCCTCTATACTGTTCCAGGGGGCGTTACCGGATCATGGAATAACCAGTTTAATGTAGCTGTGCTTGATATTTTTGGAGATGAGGCCTGGGATTACAGGAAAAATGGGGAGAGTCGTGATCTTTTTACCCTGGCAGTTGATCCTGCAAATCCGCAGCACCTCTTTGCCGGATCGTGGGGCTACGGCCTGCATGAATTCCTGAACGGGGAAGAGGTGGAAATATATAAAGAAACAAACAGCACCCTGCAAAGCATTATTCCCGGATCGAATTACGTACGGATAGGCGGACTTGCGTACGACCCATCCGGTAACCTGTGGATGACCAATTCTAATGTGTCCGAACCCATTTCGGTTCTTAAGAAAGATGGTACCTGGACAAGTTTCATGGCCGGTGGGAAACTTGGCGATTATCAGTCCCTTGGAATGATTCTGGTGACAAGTATGGGGCATAAATGGGGGATCATTCCCAGGGGGAACGGGCTTTTTGCCATGGATGATAATGGCACCCTTGACGATGATTCGGATGATATCTATGAGCTAGTGAGTATTGTGGATAAGTACGGAAAGGTGATTACCAATGACGTTCGCTCCCTTGCAGAAGATTTGAACGGGAATTTATGGCTGGGAACCAACCAGGGAATCCTTGTAATTTACAGTCCTGGCCGTCTCTTTTCCGACGGTTCGGTTTATGCGCAGGAAATTCTTGTACCCCGTAACGAAGAACCCAATGAGGATGGGACAACTCCGGCAGATGTGCTTCTTGGAGAACAGGTTGTGACTGCCATCGAGGTGGATGGGGCCAACAGAAAATGGCTGGGAACCGCCGGAGGCGGTGTGTACCTTGTATCGGAAGATGGAATGGAACAGATCCAGCAGTTTAATGAATTAAACAGCCCTCTGCTTTCAGATAATATAAGTGATATCTGTGTTGACGGTGAATCGGGTGAGGTTTACTTTGCCACCGATAAAGGAATTATATCTTATAAGGCCGATGCAATGAGCGGCAGCAATGGGTATAACAATGTGGTGGTCTACCCAAATCCGGTGCGTGAAACTTATGAGGGTCTTATCGCCATCAAAGGGCTGGTTGCAAATAGTACAGTTAAGATACAGGACATGGGAGGTAACCTGGTATATGAAACCGAATCGCTTGGCGGACAGGCAACCTGGGATGGGAAAAATTTCAGGGGAGAGCGGGTTGCCACCGGGGTGTATATGATTTTTCTCTCTGATTCGGATGGCATACTCACCCATGTGACGAAATTGCTTTTTATCCATTAGCAATGATCCGGAAAACCAGGGGTATTGTGCTGCATACTACCCGGTATGGCGAATCGAGCCTTGTGGTGCATTGCTATACCGAGCAGTTCGGCCGGCAAACTCTCATGGCAAAAGGGGTGAGGAAGTCGCGCCGAAACAACCGTTCCAACCTTTTTCAGCCACTCTTCATCCTGGATTTTGAAATCTATTACAAAGAGACCAGTTCAATGCACCTGGTGAAGGAGGTCTCACGAGGCATACCCATTAATACAATCCCCTATGATATTACCAAAAGCACCCAGGCAATTTTCATGGCAGAGGTTCTTTACAGGGTCTTAAGAGAGGAGGAGGCCAACCCCGTGCTTGCACAATTTTTAAACAGCTCCATCTCCTACCTCGATGCACTGGAGGATTCCATGCCCGATTTTCATATTATCTTCATGTTTCATCTTTCCCGATATTTAGGTTTTTATCCACAAAACAATTTTGATGTCTCCCATCGTTTTTTCGACCTGGTGAGTGGGCGCTTCAAGCCCGCCTTCATAGATTCAGAAAAACAACTTGACGAAAATACTAGTAAACTGTGGAGTAGTTATTTAGCGCTCGATTACAAGGAACCTGCCAGCCCAAAATTTAACAGTGATCAGCGGAAAAAGGTGTTGGACCAACTGGTGAAATATTACAGGAATCAGGTGGAAGGTCTGGGGGAGATTCGCTCCCTGGATGTACTGCACACATTATTTCACAATTTGTGATTCGACTTTCCCGTTTAAAATCCTTAGATTCGAGTAACATACACCATTATAATGCGTATAAGCAACGAAACATTCAGCTTGTGAGTCTTAGGCGCAGGATGTATTAATTTAATAATCCGGATACCTTTGGGTATCTGGATATAACTTTTTATAGCAAGGTGATCACCATCAGGAAGGCGATCCATACTAAAACCCTATCTGCATTGTCAGTCAACACTGGCCCGGGATTTTTATTTTCTTTTTCTAAGCGCTTTTTAACCCGATTCTCAAGATCCTTCCTTTTTGTATTTCTGCTGCTCATGATTCTTCCCGAACTGAGCGGACAATGGCTGCCCGGTTTTGGATTCAGGAAGGAAATCACCATCCCAGCCTCCAGTGTATATGGAGCATCGGGCGTAACTCATACCAACTTCCCCGTACTGATTGATATTTCTGGCGATGACCTCCGATGGATTGTGTACGGCGGATTGGTGGTTAGCCCCAGTGGGTTGGATATTGTTTTTTCTGAGAATCATACAGATACCCTCAACCACGAAGTTGAATCCTATAATCCCTTAACCGGACATATTGTGGCATGGGTCCAAATTCCCGATCTGGATGCAGACATCGGTAATACGATTTATGTCTATTTTTCAACTCCCGACCCGGTAGACCTTTCTACATCCGACACCTGGGATCCCGATGCCTACGTGGCGGTTTATCACCTGCAGGAGAGTGGACCCTTTACCGATGCTACTGGAGCAAATCCTGATGCAACTAATTCGGGATCTAATGATAGAGATGGACGTAT
>CAZRPW010000105.1:0-16695 GCA_964601975.1 uncultured Bacteroides sp. | reverse complement strand
GGGCCACCCCTGGTTCCGTAGATGGCTTCCTGGTTTCGGGATACCCAGTCGCCCATCTCCTGAAGGCGGTCAAGCTGCCTTTGTTCGATCCGGCCATCGGGCATGGGGCCTACATTGAAGAGCAGGTTTCCGTCTCCGCCAATAGTCCTCGCCAGTGTTTGGATGCATTCTTTTGTTGATTTTAACTCCTCTTCTGGTTTCCAGGCCCATTGATTTCCAATGGTCATGCAGGTTTCCCAGGCAAATTTATTGTCAAAAGTCCCAATTTGCTGCTCCGGAGTGGCATAGTCCCCGGCAAAAACTGGGCTCCGCTCCCTGTCTTCCATCCCATTCCTGCCCTTATCCACCCGGTTATTGATAAGAATATCAGGCTTTAGTCCCCTCAGGTAGGCATACATATCCATCCCCATCTCATGGGTCCAGGCCCATTCCCATTCACCGTCAAACCAGATCAGGAAGCTGTTATAATCGACGATCAATTCCTCAAGCTGGTTTTTCATGAAGGTGATGTAGCCGTCCATTTGCTCCTGCATGGCCTCATCCATGGGTTTTTCTGCGCGGGCAGCCTCGGAATCCTGGTAGGGATAAACCACCGGGTAGTCGGGCCGGTACCAGTCACAGATAGAATAGTAGGTCCCAAAGGCAATTCCCTGCCTCTGGCATTCTTCGGAAAGTTCTTTAAGAATTCCTTTTCCATAAGGGGTAGACGCCATGTCGTAGTCGGTAAATTTGCTGTCCCAGAGGCTGAAACCATCATGGTGCCTGGTGGTAATCACAATGTACTTCATTCCGGCAGTCCTGGACGCAGTAACCCACTGCTCGGCAGAGAAAAGTACCGGGTTAAACGATTCATAAAGTTTATCGTACTCGTTGATGGGAATCTCCCTGCCTCTCGACCAGGATATTTCCTCTCCCCGGAGGGTAACAGGGCCCCAGTGAATAAACATGCCGAAGCGTTTATCCTGGAAAGCAGCCATGGATTCTTTAGGGCTTGTCAGGCCGGGAAAGGCTTCCCCTCCACCCGAGTACTGGGCATTTAACTGGGAAGAAGTTGAGGTAAAACAGATAATGAGCGTAAAACAGGCAAGGAGGTAAAGGTTTTTCATGCGGGGTTTAATATGGTGCTTGGGTTTATTGATCGAGCCACTCTTTGAAGGCGGAGAGGCGGTCCCTGCTTATATAAATCTCTTCATCGTCCGAATGAAACAGACGGGCTCTAAGCTTGCTTCCCGAGAGGGTGTTGATTTCGGCAATGGCATTGTGACTGACGATATACCGGCGGTTGATCCTGTGAAAAGTGGCCGGGTCAAGTATTTCGGTGAGTTTGTCCAGGGTGTAGTCAACGACGTAGTTCCGCTTATCGGTGCAGTGTAAAAAGGTTCCTTTCTGCTGGCTGTAGAAATAGAGAATATCCTCCACATCCACAGACTTTATGTGATCTCCCACTTTGATCAAAAAGCGCGACTTATAGGGCTTACTGATCATCTCCCGGATACTCCGGATCAGATCGGGTCCGATCTCCTGGATATGGTCTTCGTGTTTGAAGTAGCGCCGGTACTTGTTCAGGGCTGCCCGGAGATTTTCTTCCGCAATAGGTTTCAGGAGGTAGTCTACACTGTTGACTTTAAAGGCCCTGATTGCATATTCCTGGTAGGCGGTAATGAAGATGACCGGTGCCTCGACCTTCACCCGGTCAAAGATGTCAAAGGAGAGTCCGTCTGCCAACTGAATATCCATAAATACAAGATCAGGTTTTTCATGCTGACTGAACCACTCAATTGCCCGTTTCACACTATCGATTATAGATAGCACCTCGATTCCGGGATCAATCCGGGTCAGCAGCTCGGTGATCCTTTGGGCAATCAGGTGTTCATCCTCAATAATAACTACGTTCATGCTACCTTGTTTTAGATTGAGAAAGTGGGGATTGATACCCTAAATATTCCTGCTTCATTTTGAACCAGCAGGGATTCATCGGAGAAAAAAGCAATCTGCTTCTTCAGGTTTTCCAGCCCCATACCCAATGATTGTTCTGATACTTCCTTATGCTGGTGGTTGTTGCTTACAATTACACGGTTCTCCCTGTTGGATTTGATTTCAATCCTTAATGGCCGCTCAATAGATATCTCGTTATGCTTGATGGCATTTTCAACCAGCATTTGCAGGGAGAGGGGGATCACCATCCGGTTTTGGTCTACCTCCATGTTATATTTCACCTGAAGGCTTTCTCCGAACCTGATCTGCTGCAGGTAGATGTAATCTTCCAGGAATTTCAGCTCGTCTCCGATGTTCACCAGTTCGTTTTCACGCTGTTCAAGTACATAGCGGTAGACATCCGATAGCTTATGTACAAAGAGGGTTGCCTTTTCTGCATCAGTGTTGATCAGGGCGGCCAGTGAACTGAGGCTGTTGAAGAGGAAGTGCGGCCTGATCTGGTCCTTCAGTGACTGATACTGTAGTGCCAGATGTGCCCTTTTGAGTTCCTCCTGCTGAACGACTGCCTTTTTCCAGTTTACGAAGAAAAGCAGGGTGTTCCCAAGCAGCACGGAGAGGAACATAAAGGTGTAGACCACTTTCAGGGTGGGCAGGGTATTTTCAAGGAGTGTCCTGAGGCTATGCCATCCAAGGATCCACTGCCAGATTGAGAAACCAATGAAAATAATCACAGACGAAAAAAGAGTCAGTCCTACAACCTGGAAAATCAGTCTCTTAATAGGCGATTCCAACCAGGGTAGCCGCCTGTCGAGGGTCCTGGTGAACCAGGTCATGATTTTGTAAGCAGGAAGGCCGATGCCAATTGAAAAGGCGCAATTGGAAAGTAGAATTTTAAGCGACCAGATATCCCGGGGAACTGTAATGAGGACGAGAAGATTGCCAAGAATAGAGAGGAAGAGCATCTCAGCAATCAGGGTCAGGACGATTTTACGAAGTTTTTTTCGTTTCATCAGGCTGGCTTCAAGAGATAGACAAGGTACTTATTTGAATTGAATTTACTGCAGCTTTTCCAATTCAGCCAGGGTGGCTTCCTCTCCCCATGCAGGCCAGAAGGGTGTGGGATTATCGAAGGATTTGAACCTGGAAATGGCTTCCTCAAGGATGGGTTTGGCCACTTCGGCTCCTCCCCCCATCGTGGAAGGGATGTTCATTTTATAGGTCCCTTCCAGGAAATAGATCCTTGGATTACCGGGGTTCAGTTTTTTGGCTTTCTCCAGTGCTGAGAAGGTAAGTTCCATGTAGCTTGCTCCCCGGTTTACCGGGTCGACCATGATCCTCGAGGGGTATAAAAAGGCCTGCAGCACGTAGAGTTCCGATTCACCAGGTTCCAGTTCCAGGGCCTGGTCGAGCATCTCCTGGGCCCGGTCAAGCACCCGGTCTTTTTGTTCTCCATCAGCTTCGTTGAAGCTATGCATTACAAGGCAATGTGAGGCGTAGTAGTAGGGTAGCCATTTGCTTTTCTCGGCAGTGGCGATGCGTTCAAAAGACCCGGAACACTCCAGAAGCTGTTCGGGACCTGAAGCCTGATCCATGAACTCAAGTGATTTTTTCATGGCAGCCTGGTACGGTTCTTCCTGGGCATAAAGACAGGAGGCGAACAGGGCAATCATCATAGTGGACACAATTGTTTTCATTATATAGGTTTTTAAAGTGAAAGCATAAACATTAGTATGGCCTGGGTTCCCACTGTGGGAACAATGGCCTGTCGGGGATATTCACCGCTATCATTGGGGGTTCCGGCGTAGCGGTATCCAAATACATTCTCAAATCCCAGGAGGTTGGTAAAACCCAGATGAATGATGCACTCCCGGTTCAGGAAAGAGGTAATATGGGTAAGACTCAGGCTGATGTCATTATAAGCTTTGGTCCGGCCATCCATAAATTCGGGCGTGTTTTTATCGTCGTAGGGTCTGCCGCTGGCGAAGGAATAGCAAAGACTTCCAAAAGTTCTGATTCGACTGAAGAATCGCTTATATACAAGCGAAAGGTTATGGGCAGATGCAAAGTGGGGCATGGCACTTTTTGGGTAATCTTTATAGTTTCTGGATGTATTCAGGTAGCTGTATGAGACCCAGTAGTCGGACCCTTTCAGACTCTTCGTGTCTCGCCAGAAAATGTCGATTCCCTTTGCTGTTCCCTGTCCTTCATTGCTGTAGTCCGACGCTGCCTGACTGTATCGGGCACTGTATTTTACAAGTTGAGTATAATCTTTTACATAGCCTTCTATTCTGAAGGTCCTTCCCGGTTTGCGGTACTGGAAATTGAGAATGTAATGATCAGCTTTTTCATATGCCAGGGAGGGAGCAAACAGCAGGATCTCTTCTTCCGGCTTCTGCCTGTATTTCCCCCAGGCAACGGAGACCTGGCTAAAGTTCCCGGTTTTATAGGCTGCAGCCAGCCTGGGCAGCAACCCAAACTCTTTAAATTGCGTAGAGTACTCCATCCTGATCCCGGTCCGGAGGGCCAGCTTTTTTGATATTTTCAATTCGCTTTCAAGAAACACTGTGGGTTGGAAGTCGGCCGTTTCTAACAGAACACAGGTATCAGCCGCAAATAATTTGCTGTAGCCCGATCGGAGAAAATCCCCTCCGAACCGGGTCTTAATGTTTTCACCTGAGAGGTGGGTAAATGCCAGCTTATATGCCACCCCTGTATTTATAGTTGTCACCGGTAATCCAGCATATATAATTTTTTCATGGTCCCGGCTGCAGGCAATGCCTGTGCGGATCAGCCATTTTTCAGCCAGCTGGTCGGTATAGCTGCTGTTTGCATACAGGTTGAGGTTGCTCATTTCAAGCGGATCGATGGTACCGGCCTCAAAATTGTCATAGTTCATTTCCATGTTCATGCTGTTGAACGAGCAATAGCTTTTCAGGAGTCCGCTTTCCCCAATCTTCTGCCGAAACATAATCATCCCGTCGCTCAACACCGGATCGCTGGTATAGTCCACATTCTGCCTGAAGAGTTTATGATGTAGCCGGTTATTGGCATAAAGTCCGCTTACCGCCAGCGAGCTGTTCTCCCATCGTTTTGCCCATGAGGCATTGGCCCCCACGCTCATCACCGCCACGCTGGCCTTATCCTCGGTCTCCAGTCCGGTCGTTGTCAGATCCACAATGGAGGAGAGGGCATGTCCGAATTCGGCCGAGTAGCCCCCCGTGCTGAAGAAGGTTTCAGAGAAGAGCAGGGGAGAGAAGCGTCCCCGGGTGGGCACATTGGGCATGCTCGAGAAGTAGGGCGACTGCACCAGCATCCCGTCCATATAAGTTTGGGTTTCATAACTCTCGCCACCCCTCACAAAAAGCATTCCCTCTTCGCCCACTTTCTGGGATCCGGGCATGGTGGCATAGGCACCATAGATGTCACCTACAGCACTGGCGGTGGTTGCAATATCAATGGAGCTAAGGGTGGCAGATTTTTTTTTGTCACTGGCGCTGAATACTCCTGCGGTGATTGTAACTTCGTTAATTTCACGTAATTCTTCTTTCATTTCCACTTCAATATCCAGATCCTCACCTTTTAGCTCAATTAGCCTGGAGTATCTTTCAAAACCAATGAAGCTTGCAGTGAAAAGCTGATTCCCGGATCGCTGGGTGGTGAGAGAAAAATGACCTGTGGTATCGGATGAACAGCCTTCGTAGGAGCCTTCAAAATAGATGTTGGCACCGATGACCGGCCGTCCCTTAAGGTCGGTGATTGTTCCGGAGATGGTTTGCTGTGCCCATGCACCGGTGCTCAGAACTAAAAATAGTATGAGGTTGACTTGCTTCATGGTCCGTAACTTTAACTTTTGTAAAATTACGGACCGGCAGGGCCACGTGGAAATGATTATGACCGAAGCGTCAAATCTTCAGGATGAGTTGTAAAGGGAAGGGATAAACCGGAAATACACGGATCATAACAGTGCTACTTTCCTTTCTTTTGCATGATAATGTGGACCGGTTCAATGGTGGCCAGGCAGCCCTTGGGCATGTCGTATAAGTCGTCTTCGATGCCCTTGAAAAAGGCTTCCAGCATCTCGGTTTTGTCAACCAGCTCGATGACCACAGGGAGTTTTTCTGTAAGCTCCCAGAATTTGGAGCTGTGGATCTTACTGCTGGCTCCGTAGCCCATTATGCCCCGGTAGACCGTCGCGCCGCTTATCCCTGATTCCTGGGCGAGTTCAACTATATATTCGTAAAGCAACTTGCTGCCAATACGATCGGTGGTGCTTGCATGAATTCGGAGAATACTCTGGGAAATATGATCCATGACGGTTCAGCTTAAAGGTGTTAAATCAGTTCAGCAGCCGGGTGGATATGTAACCCAGGTAGACTGCGGTGAATCCCAGCAGGATGCTGAGCCCTGTATAGAGGAATAGCGGGAGGAACTGGCCATTTCGCAAAAGCATCAGGTTCTCGCCGGAGAAGGAGGAGAAGGTGGTGAATCCCCCGCAGAGTCCGACCATCAGGAACATCCTGAGTTCCACTGTAAGTACCGGACTCCTTTCGGAGACGCCGATGAGGAAACCAATAAGGAAACTTCCCAGGACATTTACTGCCAGGGTTCCCAAAGGAATGGAGAGCCATTCCACCTGCGTGTTCAGTCTTGAAACCAGGTACCGGGCCACGCTCCCGATAAACCCTCCTGTCCCAATTAACAATATATGCTTAATCATTCACCATTTACTTACTTACCCATTTACCCATTTACCCATTTACCATTCACCCATTTACCATTCACCCATTTACCATTCACCATTCACCTATTTACCCATTTACCCATTTACTATTTACTATTTACTATTTACCATTCACCATTCACCATTCACCATTTCCTATTCCATTAACCATTCATCCAACCACGCTTTAAACTCCCTCTGCCACAGGATTCCGTTCTGGGGTTTCAGTACCCAGTGGGTCTCGGAAGGAAAGAAGAGCATACGGCTGGGAATGCCCAGCATCTGGGCCGTATTAAATGCAGCCATTCCCTGGGTATAGGGAATCCGGTAGTCGTGTTCGCCCTGGATAACCATGAGGGGAGTGTCCCAGTTCTTTACAAAATGATGGGGCGAGCTGGCATAGGATTTCATAGCCACCGGGTTGTCTGTTTCCCAGGGAGCCCCACCCTTTTCCCAGTGGTCAAAAAACATTTCTTCGGTAGTGGAATACATCATTTCGGCATTAAATACCCCGCAATGGGAAATGAAGGCCTTAAAGCGTTTGTCATGATGGCCCGCCAGCCAGTATATTGAAAATCCACCAAAACTGGCGCCTACCGCACCCAGGCGATCTTCATCCACAAAAGGTTCCGCACTTATATCATCTATGGCGCTGAGCAGGTCCTGCATAGCCAGTCCGCCGTTGTCCTTACTCACCTGGTCGGTCCAAAGCTGTCCGTGGGAACTTACACCCCTGCGGGCAGGGGCTATGATTACATACCCATTGGAGGCCATCTGGCTCATGTTCCAGCGATAGCTCCAGAACTGGCCCAGTACACCCTGCGGTCCGCCCGTGCAGAACATCACAGCCGGGTATTCCTGGTTTTCATCGAAATGTGGAGGATATATGGCCCAGACAAGCATTTGCTTCTTGTCTACTGTAGTCACCCAGCGTTTTTCAACAGTTGGCATGGTCAGCTGGTCCAGGAGGTGCTTGTTCTCAAAGCTAAGTTCGGTGGCTTCGCCTGTGGTTGGATCCACACTGTATATTTCCTGGGGCTTGGTCATATCAACCCGCGTGGTTATGAGCCTGTCACCGGCAGGAACGGCACTGTGATAGTCGTACATGCCTTTAGTCAGGACCTCAATCTCAGTGCTCAATACATTCATTTTGAATATCTGTTGTTCAGAGTTTACAGCGCAAACGAAGTAAAGGTGTTCACCATCGTCTGCCCAGGTCTCGCCGAAAGGAGAATAATCAAAGTCGGGTGTCAGGTAACGTTTCTCTCCACTGGCCAGGTCCATTTCAAAAAGACGCTCCTTGTCGGCTTCAAATCCGGCTCTTTCCATACTGTGCCAGTACAGCTTACTTCCATCGGGAGAGAAGAAAGGCACCCTGTCATAACCGGGCATTCCCTTGGTCAGATTGCGGGTCTTTCTGCTTTCCAGGTCGTATAGGTAGATGTCCGAATTGGTGCTGAATGCATAATCCAGTCCGCCGAGCTTCTTGCAGGTGTAGGCAATACCCTTACTGTCGGGTGTCCACGCCACCTCCTCCAGTCCGCCGAAGGGTTTCATGGGTGAGTCATAGGCGTCGCCAGGCATCAGGTCGGTCCCGTCGGAAAATGTTCCGTCAAAATCAGCCACGAATATATGGCTGTATGCACCATCTTCCCAGGTGTCCCAGTGACGGTACATAAGGTCGTTGATCACCCGTCCATCGGTCTTTTGCAGGTCGGGGTGATGATCCTGGGTGGTTTTGTCCACCTGTACTTCCCTGGTGTACAAAAGCTTGCTTCCATCGGGTGAAAATGTAAGCCCGGTAATGTCACCTTCCACATCGGAGATCAGCTTTTTTCCGCTTCCGTCGCCCTTCATTACCCAGGCCTGGAGGCTGCCCGAGGCTGAACTGAGATATACAATCTGTTCTCCATCGGGATGCCAGATGGCATTAAATTCGTTCTGAGGTGTACTTGTCAACTGGATTTTTCCCGAACCATCGCTGTTCATAACGAAGAGTTCACGGTTGCTTTTGTTTTGCTCGATGCTGTAGTAGGAGACCCCGTAGAGGATCTTTTCTCCTGAGGGGGAGACCTGCACATCACCCAGGCGGCCGAAGGACCAGAGGACCTCGGGTGTCATGATGTCGGAGCTGAGTTCAAGCAGGTTTTTTGTGATCAGTGGGGATTCGTCTGTCTTTTCAACGGGCGACTGGCAGGAGAAGAGCAGAACGGAGAATAATGAAAGAATGACAAGCTTTTTCATGGGAGGTGGTTTAGTTTTTTTCAAAATTAGGAAATATTATTGAAGCAGTTTGATCCAGGTGTTCACATCCTGGCCAAACTGCTTTTTCATTTGTTTGTTGACCATGTTTCTCATCTCAAGGGGAAAAACCTCTTTTCCGTGAATAGCTCCAAGGATGGCACCCATCACCTGGGCGTAAGAATCGGTATCGTGACCGAATTCATTGATGATTTGCATGGAGGCAAGTGGATGATAGTCGGCCACTTCGGCCACTGCAAAAACCACTACGATCGGGACCCATGCCTCCCACCAGTAGGTGGTTTGAAGTTCATTTTCCATGATGGTAAAGAGACTGGAGATATTTCCATCAGCCCTGGCTGCAAACTGGTGTGCCATATCCAACCACTTTGTCAACTCCCGGTTTACGTAAAGGGTGTGGTTATATCTATAAGGGTCCACAGATCTCATGGCTTCCTCCATGTTCTCCCATGAACCATCGGCTTGAAGCGCTCTTGCCAGTCCGGCCACCAATGCCGAATTAATATCTTTTGCGACCCCGATATCGAAATAACCCAGTTCGTAGGTCTTGCGATAGCACCATTCCGGATCCTCAGGATGCATTGCTGCTATGGGAAGGAAGGGCATTTGTCCCTCCATGGTGGGAATCCCTCCCCAGATTCGCTCCACGGGGTAGGCATTTTCCCTTTCACCCAGCGCCCAGCGGGTGGCGTATTCAATCTCGGGGATCCATTCATCGTAGTTATCCTTGTATTTTTCCGGAAGTTCGTCACGGAAATCCATCACCGATTGGGCAAAGGTTTTTTGGCTCAGTTCGCCGGGGTAATTTTTAAGTGTATTGAAAAAGATAATTTTAAAACGTGTATCGTCTGTGATGGTTCCTGCCGGACCATAAGCTTCCCACTGGGCAAAGGGCTCGGCTTCTTTCGGATAGCTTGTTAGCTGATACAGAGCTGCCAGGGCTTCCAGGGCTTCCTCATTTACTTTTTCCGAAGTGGTGGTCCACTTGCTCCGAATCGGAGGATGTACAAATTCTACGGGTCCGCCTGCGGCATCTCCAATGGCCGATCCGATCAACAGGCCTTCGATCTTGTCTTCCATGGATGCATTTTGACAAAAGCCACAAAGGCAGGAAGAGAGTAATAACAATATGATTGTGTGTATTTTAATCTTTTTCATAGGCATAAAGGTAGTGAAAATGGAAGCTAAATGAATCTTAAATCAAAGCTCAGGAAAGATTCACCACTAATGTTTTACAACTGATCAATTGTGGATATTTCTGTTTGACAGCCTCCATTCTAGTTTTTAACTTTACTTATAAGAACCCCAATAGATCATGTTTTAAATAACCTAAATCGTAATTTATGAAACATAGAAATTTTTTACAAGGAATGACTTTTTTGCTGGTCTTGACGCTTTTGTTAAGCGGATGCAAAAAAGATGATGTACCCCCTGATGATTTTAAACAGCTCTCATTCGATGCGGAGGAGGTGATGGATTTACTCCCCGATGGCTTAAAGAATTCAAATGATGAAAATGCCCAGGCATGTGTAAGCTATGTTGAGTCTGCTCTGGATATGGCCGGGTTTATCGATGACATGGAGGTTCCTGATAATGCTACGCGTTCATTATCGAAGTCCACCAATGGTGGTGATACCTGGCAATGGTCCTGGAACTACGGGGGAGAGTCCTTTACATTCTACTGGTCTTACGATGAGAGTGGTGGGAAGAGATACTGGACCATGGATATCTCCTATAACAATGGCCCCAGGTACAATTACATCGATGCATGGGAAAGCGAAGATGGAAACCAGGGTGAAGTGGTCTATAACTTTGGATGGGCTGTTATCTATAGTGGAGAGGATGTGGATGAGACTGAATTTCTTTACTGGAAGTATACATGGAACAAAGATGCTTCCGGGGCGTACCATCTTAAATACTATTGGGATGGGGACAGTGATGAGTATGAATATTTGGTCCAGTATGATGTAGTAGTGAATGCAGACGGTTCAGGGTCAGTTGATTATTACATGGAGGGAGAAGTGTTTTATCACATGGAGTGGGATGTGGTTGGAAATGGCTCCTGGGTCATGTTTCCAGACACCGAGTACAGCATGAGCGGTACCTGGATGGCTTAAAAAATGTATTTTACATTGGAAAAAGCAGCGAGGCAGGGTTTCCGGTCTCGCTGCTTTATATTTATATTTGCTGAAATATAGATTTGACTATGAGACTTCCCCATCTGAAAACATTGCGGATCTTAACCCTCTTGCTTGCTGTTGCACTTATTTTAGTTTCTATTGCCGGAGGGTTCTTTCCCGGGACCTATGAACGCGACAGTGCCTCCATGGCAGCGCAGGGAATGGGACAGGACCTGGTGAATCTTTTCCTGGGTGTTCCAATGCTCATTGCCACCTTCATTTTTGCTGCAAAGGGAAACAGGAAAGCCAGGCTCCTGTACGCCGGAATCCTCTTTTACTTCATGTACTCTTTCATTATCTACAGTTTCGGCGTTCATTTTAACCGTTTTTTCCTGCTCTACTGTTTTACCCTGGCGCTCTCTCTTTATGCTTTCATCCTGGTGATGTCGGGTTTCAGTCAGGACGATGTAGCAGGCTGGTTTGAATACTCTCCTGCCAGGGGTGTATCCATTTATATATTTTTTGTAGCCCTTGTCTTTTATGGATTGTGGCTCAGGTCAATCATACCGGCCACCATTTCCAATACCGTACCTGCCGATGTAAGTGATAATGATTTCCTTGTAAATGCGGTTCATGTGATCGACCTGGCCTTTGCATTGCCGGGGCTGATCCTTGGCTCGGTTCTGTTGTGGCGGAAGCAGGCCATGGGATATGTAATCGCTTCGGTATCGCTGGTTTTCATGGTGTTTCTTACAATTGCACTGGCGGCCATGGTTGTAATGCTCAGGGTTCGGGAAATCAGTGAGGATTTCACCGTTGCCATTGTCTTTGGCGTACTTTCCGTTTCCAGCCTTATTTTCCTTGTATTGTTGTTTCGGAAAGTCAAAACTTTATCGCAGTGAGAGCCCCTGTTTTTCTCATGGCCTTCCTGTTCTTCCTTCCGCTTTCAGCACAAAAATGGGAGCGGCTGAACCGGAAGTTTGACAATCATTACGAGCAGTCAGAATATACAAAAGCCCTGGATGATGCGCAGAAGATGCTGGAGTTTTCAGGGGAGAACCTTGACTCCTCCGATGCCAGGTTTGCCATGTCCAACTATGCTATGGCCAAAGCCTACGAGGGACTTGGGGATCCGGTAAGTGCCAGGGAATATATAAGGCATGCCTATGTGCAGCTGGCTCCCAATATTGCTCCTGATCAGAAAATGGCTGAAGTATTCCGGCTCTATGGCAAGATCGAAACAGCGCTGGGGTATCACCAGGCAGCGGAGCGGGTTTTGACAGATGCGCTGGATATGAGTGCAGAATTGGACGGACCTGAGAGTTTTTCCTGCCTGCTTTCACTCTATGCCCTGGCAGACCTGAAGATGGCACAGGCAAGGTGGAATGAGATGGTGGGCATCCTTGTTGCAGCCCTGCAGATACATGAGCGAAACTTCTCCCTGGATCAAAACTATGTTGTTTATGCCAATTACCTGGGTCTGCTCTATATGAATAGTGAGAAAAACCAGGAGGCAATCCTCTACCTGGATAAGTGTATATCTGTTTATTCATCAGGACTGTTGGATGAGGATCTGAGTTGTGCCAATGCGCACAATAACCTGGGACTGATACGTTACTACCAGTCAGAATTCGAGCTTGCCGCCGATCATTTTAAACAGGGAGGCAGGCTCTTTAAGAAACTTTCAGAAGGCTATTCTGAAAATTACATGATGCTTTTGAGCAACCAGGCATCTCTCTATTATAGCTGGGGGAAGGCAGAGCTTATGGAGGAATCCTACCTGGCGCTGGGGGAATACCTGGAAAGTAATGGAGAAAGGTTGGACCTGGCCTACATCCAGGGCATGGAGAATATGGCCCATTTTTATGCATCCTCAGGTAATATGGAGGAGTCGGAAGCGTTTTTGCTACGAGCTACCCTTTTACGTAAGAAAATGTCTGAGCAATCTCACTAAAAATATCAAGCCCTGTGATCCACAGGGTAGCTGAATATCGGTTTTGTGTTCAGGGCCTTTTCCTTGATGGCTTTGATTTCTCCCTCTTCCATGGGCAAAAAATCCTGAGCCAGGTCCAGGGCCATGGAGAAGAGGTCCTCATGGCCCGGGGGTATGGCGGCTGTGACGGGATGTGAAAGAGTGAACCTGAGCCCCTGGCCGGCTTCCTCTTTTGTGGGGAGGGGCTTATACCAGGTCTTCTCATTGGTCCTTTGCTCGCCTTCTTCCCAGGGTCGCCATGCCATGGCTTTTAAGGCCAGTATCCCCATTCCCTTTTCTTTAGCCCTGGCCATCACCTGGGGTCCGAAGTTGCCTGCATACCAGGTGGCAAAGTTGAAGGGGAAAAGGATGGTGTCGAAATCGAAGCCATCCATAAGGGCAAGCGCCGCTTCCACCGAATGGGCTGAAAATCCAATATATCTGATCTTTCCTTCATCTCTGGCCTCCAGGAAAGTCTCCATGGCTCCACCCGGGGCAAATATGGTCTCCACATCTTCAAGCGTGGTGACTGCATGTAACTGGTAGAGATCAAAATGATCTGTTTTGAGGTTTTTCAGGGATTGTTCCAGTTCTCTTCTGGCACCTTCCTTTTCTCGTTCTCCTGTTTTACATGCAAGGAAAACATCTTTTCGATAGGGTTCCAGGGCAGGACCCAGCATCTCTTCGGCGTTCCCGTAGGAGGGAGCCACATCAAAGTAGTTGATACCATGATCAATGGCCTCCTTCACACGGGCGGCAGCTTCTTCTGTTGAGGCTTTGTCCACCACAATACCCCCGAATCCAATCATGGAGAGTTTCTCCCCGGTTTTCCCCAGGCTGCGTTTTTCAATTTTGCCTTTCGTTTTTTCTCTGCCGATGGAGGAGAGGCAGGCTGGAAACAAACTTATAAGGGGAACTGTCATGGCTGAAACGCTTATGAATTTTCTTCTTTTCATGGTGCAATAGGATTCCGGTAAACTAACAATTTAGGGAATCTATTGACGCGGGTCAACCCTATTTAAATTTTGGACCCCGATATTTCTTTATAAGTAAACTGTCTTTCAGGCTAATCCGGTAATTCAAAAGATGGAGAAGTGCCGGGTATCTTTTTTATCTGTTTATTATGGAATTTTGCAAATAAACGGATATAAATAATTGAAAACGGATATTTTTTATCTGTTTATTATGAATTTTTGCTAATAAACGGATATAAAATATTTGCGCCGTGCAAGTCCGTGAGGTGGGGAGTTGTGAGGCGAAATTTATATAGTAAAATACCTCCTGGTTTCCCTGCAGGTACCCAATCCTGTGCGGAAAGGGCTCACCACCCACCGGAAGCGAGTCTTGCGTAGTCATTAGAGATGATGGCAGGATTTTAAAATGGTTGAATCGCAGAGGGAGAAGATTAAGCTTTGCCGGGAGCAGTTCTCTGCTTACATTGATAAATACACGCCGTTAGGGAGCCCCTTTATCAAGCATTCTATTATATCCTTATCACGAACCTGACTTCTGAGAAACCGGATGCGGAAAAGTCACTCTTCCGGACCATATTTTTGCTTATCACTATAGAAAACGCTGAGGATCAGATCCCGCCTGACACACCGAGCGCTTATGGAATACTATTGGGGTATATACTCTATTAATCAAAGGCAGCATAAAAGTCAGCAATAATCTCATCTCTTTTGAAGTTTTCCCAGATCAGGATTTTTCTTGGGTTGTCGGGCTGTTCCAGCCATTGCTCATCCACATAAACTGGACAGGGAATCTCCACTGAGGAAGCCCATCCTGGATCTTTTACGATTGCAACAGCTGCCATGTCGAAGAGGGACCTGTACTTGCCTTCGTCCAGATGGATGTGAGAGAAAAGATTGACTGAGTAATCACCGAAATTTGTAAAACTGCCTCCGTGTCTGCCCGTAACCGCCTGCTCAATCTGAGGTCCGAGTCCGGGCATTTTTTCATTCACTTCCTCACGGCTGACCATTACTGCAGAAGTGCCGGAGGGATCTCCATATCTTACGGTTACCATTTCGAAGGGTACGTTGGTGCTAAGCACATAGTTCATGGAAGCAGTATCATTATTAAGGTTGTATTCTCCGGGCTTGGGATAGTTGGCTCCCAGCCAGACGACTCTGATTTTATCTGCAATGGCGGGTTCCTTTTCCAGGGCCAGTGCTATGTTGGTTAGTTTACCCACAGGCAGGAAAACCAGTTTCTGGTCCCTCTGTTTCATCGCCTCTTTAATAATGAAATCCACTGCCTTGTGGCCATCATAATCAGCCCTTGAGAGGGTCTCTCTTATCTCCGGGAAATCTCCGTCGGCTCCTGCATAAACCGGGATCTTGCCTTTTAGTCCACATAACTCCACCACCCGTTGGGCTTCCTTAACATGTTCACCGATGGCGCCACCGCTTCGGGTTGCATTCACGGTAATGCCGATGGTGGAGAATACCTCATCGTTAAGCAACAGATAGGCCAGGGCGTGCTGGTCGTCAAGCTCGTTATTGGCATCGGTGTCGAAAATAACAGGGATAAGCTGATTGGCCTCTTGTTCAGTGTTGGCTGGAGGAGTATTGTTGCAGGCTCCCATTAAAAGTAGGGCAAGGGAAGCAAGAATAAAAGAAGAATGTGTGAATTTCATTTGATTGATTTTTAATGTTTTAGTCGTCCCGTTTTTCAAATTTTTTGAACAGGATGTAGATGAACAATATATGTATTGTTAGCGAAAATAGAAAATATACCCAGAACATAACTGAAGACTCGGCCATAAATGCCCTGCCTGGCCAGAACATGGGACTATAGGCTCCAAGCCAGTTCAGAGGCTCCGACAGGATGAAATCCAGCAAAGGGCCCATTAAGAGGATTGAAAATCCTTTGGCGATGGCCATGGCCACCACCTTATTGTCGGCAAATGCCCCCAGGAATAGCAGCATCAGAAGTGATTCAGAGGCCAGAAGGGCAGAGAGGAAAATGATTTGGATGAATCCCATAGCGCCCTGGATTCCCAGTAATAACTGGAACAGTATCACATAGATGAAGCTCAGGAACATGGGAATTCCCAGTCGTAGCTTCAGGTAGCCGCTTTTGCCTGTTGGGGTTACCGATATGGCTGTGATGATTCCCCCGTCGCGTTCATCGATTAGGATGAAGCCATAAACCATTCCTGTCATCATGGGAATTAGCAGCATGAAGAAGAATCCTGCCTGCCTGAACCATGGGTTAATGTCGAAGGACCAGGTGTCCGATACAAAGTCTGCCACCACGGGGAAGATGAACTTCAAGAGGGCCCAGAAGATGAAGGGAACTGCCATGCTCAGGATCAGCATGGGATCGCCACGTAGCAATTTGAAATCGTATTTGACGGCCCGCAAATTCATCTATACGCTAATTATATACAAGGTTTTTATTGATGCTCGAGCGACAAAAATGAAATGCCACAAGTCCCCATGCTGCCAGGAGCAGGAGATCAAGGATAATTCTCCAGGTCGGCAGAGGGTTTATCGCTCCCAGCATTATATCCAGTGAGGCGATATAGGGGAGAAAGAGAAATGCAGGGTGAAAGTCCAACAGAAGGTAGGGTACGACCGGCAGTACGATCAGTATGCTTACAGCCATTATATTGCCGAAATACTGGTTGATGGTATCCACCCCTGATGCCACTGCCAATCCGAGCATCACAAAGATAC
>CAZRPW010000104.1:0-16707 GCA_964601975.1 uncultured Bacteroides sp. | reverse complement strand
AAAATGCTGTCGCAGCAAGACAGAAGAGAAAAAAAGTGATGAAGCAGACCAAAGGTTACTTTGGTCGTAGAAGTAATGTATGGACAGTATCCAAAAACGCTTACGAGAAAGGTCTCTCTTATGCATATCGTGACCGTCGTAAGAAAAAAGCCAATTTCAGGGCACTTTGGATTCAGCGTATCAACGCAGCTGTACGCGAATATGATATGTCCTACTCCGAATTCATGGGTAAATTGGGTAAAGCAGGTATCGAGATTAACCGTAAGGTGCTCGCCGACCTGGCCATGAATGATCCCAAGGCTTTTGAGGCCATCGTGAAAAAGGTACAATAGGCTATATAGCCAGACAGTATAAAAAGGGCTGGGCCACGAAAGGGGTTCAGCCTTTTTAGCTTGCGGCGAAAGCGTAAGTAAGTAAGTAAGTAAGTAAGTAAGTAAGTAAGTAAGTAAGTAAGTAAGTAAAAATAGTAAGATAGTTTGTTAGATATGAAGATTGCACTTATTGGATATGGTAAGATGGGAAAAACCATTGAAGCCCTTGGCCTGAAGCAGGGCCACTCCTTTCCCCTTATAATCGATAAGGAAAACCTTGAAGATCTGAATCCGGAAAAAGTGAACGGAATAGATGTTGCCATCGAGTTTTCTGCACCTGGGGCTGCAACCGGGAATATCAAAAAATGCCTGGAACTGGGTTTGAAAATAGTCTCAGGGACCACCGGATGGAACGAAAGATTCAAGGAAGTTGAAAGTTATTGCAGGGAAAAGAACGGGGCCATTTTTTATGCCAGCAACTTCAGCATCGGGGTCAATATTCTATCTGCAATGAATAGGAAACTGGCAGAAATCATGGATAAGTATCCCGAATACAGTGTATCCATGGAGGAGGTTCACCACATCCACAAACTGGATGCCCCCAGCGGAACAGCCATCACGCTGGCTGAAGAAATCATCAGTAAATCGGGAAGGCTTGAGAATTGGAGTATTGAAGAAAACAGAAAGCCCTCTGAACTACACATATCCGCCGTCAGAGAAGGCGAGGTAAAGGGAAGGCATACTATACGTTACGAATCTGATCTGGATATTATTACCCTTGCCCACGATGCAAAATCCAGGGATGCTTTTGCAGCAGGCGTCCTGCTGGCAGCCACTTTTATTGTTGAAAAAAAGGGGATATTTGGAATGAGTGACCTGCTCAATATCTGATTCCATGAAAGGGAAGCACTGGAGAATCATTGGTTTCATTATTACTGCCCTGCTCTGGTCGGCCATTATGGTCTGGATTCAGCTCTGGTACCCCCTTATTCTGAACCTGGTTATTTTTGACATTTTCATTAGCCGGAAGGTAGACTGGACCCTTCGCAGATATGGCCTTCCCCGCTTCCTGCAATCAGCCATCGAATGGACAAGTCTGCTCCTTCTGGCACTCATATCCTCATTCGCCATAAAGACCCTCTTTGTGGAAGCCTATAAAATCCCCACCCCATCCATGGAAGAAACCCTGCTGGCCGGCGATTATATCTTTGTAAGCAAGCTGGCATATGGGCCCCGACTACCAGGCACCCCCCTGGCCATACCCTTTTACCACAACAAATTGCCTTCAGGTCAGAAATCCTATTCAGAACGTTTGGAAATGCCCTATAAACGACTCTGGGGCTTTTCAAAGGTTCAACGAGACGACATTATTGTATTTAATTTTCCGGAGGGAGATACCATGGTGGTAGCGTATCCGGGCCAGAACTACTATTCCCTGGTTAGACAGTATGGCCGCGACTACATGCAATCCGAATTTGATATCATCACTCACCCGGTTGATAAGAGGGAGAATTACATCAAGCGCTGCATTGGTTTGCCGGGAGACAGGCTGGCCGTTGTGGATGGAGAAATCCTGGTGAATGGAAAAATCTGGCCCGACCGGCCAGATAAAAAGTACAAATACTATGTTGCCACCAATGGAGACCCCCTCCCCGACCCATTGCTTGATTCGTTAAAAATCCTTAAAAATTCAGTGAACTACAATCCGGTGAACTCACTTCACGTTTTGTATTTAACAGTAAAAAATGCGGAACTCCTCACCTCCTATCCCGGGGTTCGGAGCATACAGAGATATTCGGAACCCATGCTATCATTTCAGAACCAGGAGATCTTTCCTCACAGCCCTGACTACAGGTGGACAGGCGATAATTTTGGTCCGCTTACGGTTCCGAAAAAAGGGGATAGCATCCAGATCGACCACATCAATCTCCCTTTATACCAGAGGATTATAGAAGTATATGAAAAAAATAAGATCCAAATTATATGGGGTGATATTTACATTAACGGCAGTCCCGCAAAATCCTATACTTTTAAAATGGATTACTACTTTGTAATGGGCGATAATCATCACAATTCGGCCGATTCCAGGTATTGGGGATTTGTGCCTGAAGACCACCTCCTGGGGAAGGCTGTACTTGTCTGGTTTTCCATTGAACCTGACAAACCTTTCCTTGAAGGTTTAAGAAAAGAGCGTATCTTTAATTCCATAAATTAAGCAAAGCAAAATGAACCTGAATAATCTACTGAATCACAAATATTTCAAGTTTGGAATAGCCATTACCGTTTACATATTATTTGTGATATGGCTACACAATTTCTGGTTCCTACTGGGAATCCCTGTGATTTTTGATATCTATGTGAGTAAAAAGGTTAACTGGTCGTTCTGGAAGAGCCGGAAAAAGAAGAATAGTGTAGTGGTTGAATGGCTCGACGCACTTATTTTTGCCATTGTTGCAGTTTCTATAATAAACATCTTTCTGTTTCAAAACTACAAGATTCCCACCCCTTCCATGGAAGGCAGTCTTCTGGTGGGCGACCACCTCTATGTAAGCAAAACTGCCTATGGCCCGAGGACTCCCAATACCCCCCTGGCTGTACCTTTTCTTCCGAACACTGTGCTGGGAGGCAAATCCTACCTGGAATGGATCAACAGGCCTTACAAGAGATTAAAAGGCTTCAGTGATGTAAAAAGAGATGATATTGTTGTATTCAATTTCCCCGCCTCCGATACGGTTGCCCTTGAGAAGTCTGATCATAAAATTTACGCCAAAGGAAATTTTGACTACTACGACCTGATCAGAGATGAGTCCTACAGCATTATGCTGGCCGATTCGGCCAGGAACGGTTTCACCCGTCCCCAATCCGTATATGACAACTATGTCAGAAAACAGATTGCCGAGAGATATGACGTGGAGACCAGGCCTGTCGATAGGCGCGATAACTATATCAAAAGATGTGTGGCCATTGCCGGGGAGACCATTCAGGTTGTGAGCAATAATGTAATAGTAAACGGTCAGCCTCAAAAAGTATTCGAAGGATTGCAGCGTTGGTACAGGGTTCGTACCGATGGAACCCCCATTAATCCTCGCTCTCTGGAAGCCTTTGGAGTGGGACGTGACATGGCCGATGTTCGAAACAATCCCAACTACACCTTTCCCCTTACTGCCAATGCAGCTAAAGAACTGGAATCCCTTCCGGGTATTAGTAGTGTAAAAGAAATGAACCTCTTTTCGGACGGACAATACGACAGGGATATTTTCCCTCACGATCCACGCTATCCCTGGAACCTGGAGTACTTTGGCCCCCTCACTATACCGGCAAAAGGCCAGACCGTGGAGATCAACACCCTTACCCTGCCCCTATACAAAAGGATCATTGAGGCCTATGAACAAAACAAGCTGGAAGTAAAAGGAGAACAGATTTTTATAAACGACCAGCCAGCCACTTCCTACACTTTTCAAATGGACTACTATTTTATGATGGGTGATAACCGGCATAACTCGGCCGATTCACGATTCTGGGGTTTTGTTCCGGAAGATCATGTGATTGGAAAACCTCGATTGATCTGGCTCAGTATGGATAAGGAATATGGAGGAATCAGGTGGAACAGGATGTTCCGTATTGTAAGGGCCAGCCGGTAAATATTCTCCAATTTGATCTTTCCTGCACTCTATAATGGTCCGGTTCAATACTATGCCTGGTTATTGAAGGAGGATGAGATCATCCTTGAACAATTTGATAGTTATATAAAGCAAAGCTACAGGAACCGCTGCAGGATTTGTGGAGCCAATGGCCCACTGAACCTTTCCATTCCTGTTAAGCGGCAACGGGGGACAAAAACCCTCACCAGGGATATTGTGATTGATTATGATATGTCCTGGCAAAAGGTACACTGGAGAAGCCTGGTTGCTGCTTATGCATGCTCACCTTTCTTTGAATATTTCATGGATGACCTGGTGGTTTTCTATGAAAACAGGTTTGAATATCTTGTGGACTTTAACAGGGAATTGCTTGAGAAAACACTCTGCAGTATGGGTGTGACAATCCCGGTGAGGATGAGCGATGGGTTTATCCCAATTTCAGAAAGGGAAGACCCACGCCAGTTTATTCATCCCAAGCTTGATACCCGTGTGGCTGACCCTGCTTTTTCAGCACTTCCCTACCACCAGGTATTTGAGGAAAAGCATGGATTCCAACCCAATTTAAGCATCCTGGACCTCCTGTTTAATGAAGGTCCGGGAAGCCTTTCGGTGTTAAAAAAATCTCTTAAAACTTAAGCCCAAGGGTAATCATCAGGTTATTACGGTTCACATCGTTGATGGATACTTCATTAAAACCCGGGGTGACGGAATAGAGTCCGTATACCTCCTGGCTTTTGCCATAGGCATAGGACATATCAAAAAATGCAGGCCCTGAGCGCACACCCAGGCCACAGGAATAGATGAACTCGCTGGCATTGTTCCTGCTGTCTGCATAAGGACTTGCAAGGTATTGCAGTCCACCCCTGAAGTATACCGAATTGATCCTGAGTTCCGCCCCTGTCTTGATGTTGTGCACTGCCGTAAGGGTTCTGCGAATCTCATCATTCTCATCGAAAAACTTATCATCATAAGCATCCAGTCGGGCCGTTGAATAATCAATAAACTCGTATGCTGCCGAAATAGTGGCGATTTTGAAAAGGATCACCGATGCGTGAGCACCTGCCTTTAAAGGTGATCTCAACTTATAATCATATATGCCATTAGGAGAAGAAGCACTGGCATCAGGAATTCCTGAGCCGGCATCCCAGGTAGAGCTTATATCTGTATACTTCTCTTCCGTTAGATTGTAATAAGTGGGAATCTGGAAGGATGCCCCAACTCTGAGGATCTGAAATGGCCTGATAATCATACCGAAACGCATGTTATAGCCCCATCCCCTTGTGCTGTTAAACTCCCTGAAACGGAAACTGTCAAAATCCAGCAGGTCGTCATTGGGATCACTCTCATTGTGGTAAATATCTTCGTTAAACCTCAATGACTGAATTCCCATGGTGGCACCTACATAAAGGAAATTATTGAAATTGAAGGCGCCTGAAAGGGTATACTCTCCAATGTAGCCCGATTGTTCAATGATGCGGTATTGCTCTTGTCCATATCCCCCGTTCTGGATATCATTCCAGTACTCTCCTGCACTTTCGTCCCAGGGAAGCAGATTGGCATCATAGGCAATTTGTTCATAGAACGGATACAGGTTATCCGGATCTGCATTGGCCGGATCATCATTTGCACGCCAGGTAAAATCATCCAGCATGGTGCTAAGGGCATCCGAGCTTCTTATGGTGGTCCGATTGTTGAAATTTGCCAGGGTATTGTATCCCATAGCAAACGATCCACCTATGAAACCGCTCTGCCGATTTGTATTTTTAGCTGAAACAAAACCAAGGCTTCCCACATTAAACCTGAGCCGGGAATCCTGGGCCCTGTCACCCATATAATCTGATGTGGTATTCACCCAGTAGAAAGAGGGTGTAAAAGAAAACTCCGAACTTCGGTAGAATGCCAGTCCCGCCGGGTTCGACTGAATGGCAGAAAGATCGCTTCCAAGTGCAGCTATTGCACCTCCCTGCGCTGCATACCGGGCTGTTCCAAAAGAATTGTGCATGGAATACCTGAGCGCCTGTGTCTCATTCTGTGCCTGGATGGTGGTAAATGTGCACACCATTAGCAAGGCTATGATTGAATCTCTTCTCATGGCAAATTTGTTTTTGTTATTAAAGGCCGGGCACCCTCAGGTACCCGGCTTTATGGTAAGATTATCGCCTTGAACTCGATGAACTCCTGCTGGAACTAGAACTGCTAGAACGGCTCGAACTCGAGCTGCTGGAGCGGCTGTAAGAACTACTGCTCCGGCTGGGTGAACTACTGGAACGGCTGTAAGAACTGCTACTCCTGCTTGGGGTACTGTAAGAACTGCTACTCCTGCTTGGAGTACTGTAGGAGCTACTACTCCTGCTTGGCGTGCTGCTTGGCCGACTGTAGGAACTACTGCTGCGGCTTGGCGTGCTGCTTGGCCGGCTGTAAGTACTGCTGCTCCGGCTTGGAGTACTTGTGCTCCTGTATGTACTACTGCTCCGGCTTGGAGCAGAACTCCTGTTATAAGTGGAGGTCGGACTGGTCCTGGGCTTACTGTAGGTGGGTGTATAATTACCCCTTGAATTTGTGGTACTCCTCTGAACATTTGCAGCCGGCCTGGTGGTTCTGGTAGTATTCACCGTTGCCTTCTGTGTATTTTGGTTGCTGCGGGTGACAGTAGCATTGCTCCTCGTAGTTGTATTACTGCGTGTTGCTGCAACACTATTTCTTGAAGTCGTATTGCTCCTTGTGGCCTCAGTGTTACTGCGGGCAGCCTGGGTGTTACTGCGGGTAGCTGAAACTGAGTTTCGCGAGCTGTTTACAGTTCCCTGTGAGCTTCCTGTACGGTATCTCTCCTTTGGATCTACCACGGTAGCACCTTTGGAATTACCATAGCTGGATCCCGAAGTTCTTGAGTATCCATACCCCCCCCTGTGATCCAGTTTTCCGTAATGATAAGGATTGTGCCTGCCATAACCTGCATCCCAATATCCGTTATAATAACCATTATAATAACCATGGTTATATCCGCTCCAGTATGAACCATAATAGCCACCATAATATCCACCATAATAGCCACCATAATAGCCACCATAACCACCCCAAGAGTACCATGGATCATAATATCCGCCATATCCATACCCGTAGGAGGGATAGCCATAGGAGAATCCAAATCCAAATCCGGGATAGCCAAAGCCCATGCTCATTCCATACCTCATGCGGCTGCCACCATAGTAATAATCGGTATAGTAAGGATCATAATAATCCCAGCCGTAATATTCATCCGAGAAACGCCTCAGGTTTGAAGAATAGTAATATTCATTGGGATCACTGTAATAGTTATTGACAACAACAGGAGCACTCTCCTGCCCGTACTGAGCAGCCTCAGCCAGGGTGTCATACTGCTGATACTGATCAACATACAGAGCTTCACTTCCCTCAGGCTCATAAGATTCCCCAAGCATTTCAGCTTCCTGCTGCATCTTGTATTTTTCATAATCACTCAGGTTCTCATCCTGATAAACCTGGGAGCTGGCATAGGCCCGTTCCTGAACCATGGGTTCAGCCACGATCACCTGTTCGGGAGCAGCTTGAGCTTCCTGAACAATCACGGCCTGTTTCTCAGTTGTCTGAGGATTATAATAAACATCATCATATTCTGAATAAGCAGTTTGCTTCGAAGAACTGCACGAAGTCAGTACGATTGCGGTGCCTATAATGGCTATTTGTAGAGTTTTCATGACGTTGTCTCCCGATTTTAAAGTCATTTATTTACCTGAAAAGAAACAAAGTTCGTGCCAAAACAGGAACTCAGCAAAGTGATATTCGCAATATAACAAATAATTTTTACCAGCCCGGCAGAGAAACATTCATCTGGTGCATGGAGTGATTATACAGCTGAATGCGATCCGGATTGTAGGTATTGCCCATGCGTGGATTATCATCCTGGGTATAGACCCAGAGTTCCTCATTGTTCCAGACCAATACCTCATCCCTGGTATCACCATAGAGATCAGCCACATGATAACAGCTAAGTGGATGTCCGTCGTTGGGAAAACGAACCGAAAGCCGCCCGGCTTTATCCATCATGCCACCTGAAATTGAGTCAGCCGACACAATAAAAAATTCTTCTCCATCCCCTTTCCAGTTCACCGGTACGCACCTGCTGGCACCATTTACTGTAATTAATTGTTCCCGCACATTCCCGGAGGCATCAGAAATATGGATCAGTCCATCACTTCCCCAGCCATTGGAGCTTACCACCTCCAATCCGGCCGATTCCATATCAAAATCGGCTACAGAAAGATATTTCACATGACCCATAATATTCTGTTTCAATACATTTCCTTCAAAATCCACATACATCACTCCCCAATCACCCGCTGCATAGATCAGGCATGGAATGCTCATTTCCCCCTCCACCATATCTGATACAACAACCCCGTTACAACGATCCCCGATAAAATCTCCTGAGTTAAACAGCAATCCACCCTGATTATCAAAAACCGAATAGCCAGCCAGCACTTCATCCAATCCATCTCCATCCAGGTCATACACAAGGGGCTGCGATGCATCTTCAATTTTCGTTTCCCACAAAACCTGAAGCTTTTCATTTAAAAGCAGAAGGCGTGAATCTCTGTCAGAAATGAGAATGCAATTATCACGTCCGGTCCCAAGCATGTCGCCAAACTGAAGTGATCGGACCTCCATAGAGCGGGGCAATCTTGCACTTAGAGACTCCTTTCCACTTTTCCCTTCCAGAATCCTTATCCTGCCTCCTGAAGCAAAAATTACCTCTCTCTGCCCGTCTCCATTCAAGTCATGAATCTGCACAGGCAACTCCTCTCCAAATTCCCTGGCCGGAATCAGGGTATCCCCGAATTGCCATATTTCATGGCCATCAAAATTCATAGCCGTAATACAACAGATGTTGTTCCTCTTTTCTGAACTCCTAACAAATAAAAATTCTTTGTTGCCATCACCATTCAGGTCTCCCAGCCTCAGATTCTGGTCGGTCCCAAAGGATCTGGTATCAAAACGCTTCCAGGGAACCATCATAGGATGTCGTTCTAAATGGATTTCCTCCCTCCTTTCAAGCTGTCTTTTCTTCCTGTTCAGCTTCCTGAGCTCCCCCTTTAGCAACTTAACTTCTACCCGGCTAAAAAGTGCTGGCATATCCGAGATAAGCCCGATCCTTCCCGGAAGAACGGTCTCATTCTCCTCGTACATCCTGATGGAATCATTAAGAATAGTAGATATTTTATTACGCCTGACTGTAACAACCACACGCATCTCCTCGCCCGGTGTCCACACCAGTGGTTTGTACTCCAGGATCCTTTCGATGGGTCTTAAGGGGGTAACAGACTGACTTATATGTTTCAGAATGACGGTGTTCCCTTCGGTTCCAAAAAAATAAAATTCATTGGGGTGCTGATAGCCAAAAACTACTCCACATTTATCAAATTTTGCCATCGGGGTAAAATCCACCTCAATTTTGCAGTCATTCCACATGGAATCTCCTGCCACGATAATTGGGTGAGTAATCAGACTCAAAGGTTCATTTTGATTGTCCAGATTCACAAAAGTCTGAGCTAAGGCGGTCCCCTCAGGACTCCTTCTCAACTGCCAGGCCTCACTGAAACCTTCTTGTCTGAGTGAGGAAGCAACCCTCCATTGTCCAATCTCACCCCTACCCGCAGAATAATATATTGCCTCATCAATGGAGCCTGAGATGGGAGGCTCCAGGACCTCAAGTTCATCAAAACCATCGGAGAAAACGGGTGTCTGAATCACATTTCCGGAACAGGAAAAAAGTATCAGAGTGATCAGAATGGATAGAAACCTTGCTTTCACAGGGCCGGAAGTCTTAATTAAAGATTAACTATTTACAAATATACACTTAAATCATCGCTGTACGCAATTTAGCTTCTTTAAAAGAATCTTTAATATATTTACATCTGGAAGAAAAACTGGAATGCGTCTTAAACAAATTCTCATACTCATTTTACTGGGGCAATCGCTTTTTGGGCAAAAGCCGGTTATACTGTCAGATTTTATCCAGCAAGTATCCATCTCGGACCTCCAGTTACATTACATGGCCGATCCTTCGTGCAGCACTCAGCCAGCCGAACTTTTCTCAGGAATGCTCGACCAGAGTTTCAGAAAGCTTGATTACAGTAAGCCCGACCCTGCCCTGATCAACCCTGATCAGAAAGGATGTATGTGGTTTCGCATCTACTTTGTAAACCGTTCCACCCGACAGTTTGCCTTCCACCTTCAGCCCAGCCTGTTTTCCGATTTCGATGAATTCCGGATGTTTCAGGATTTTAACAACGGGATGATTTCGGTACGTAAATCAGGGAATTCCATTCCCCCAAAGCATAAAGACGTAAACATTAACGGCTCGGATGACCTCCGGATATTTCTTCCTCCGGGAGAAAGTGACACGCTCTACCTTAGAGTTTCCCTTTCCGAAGAATCGGTGCTTTCAGACCTCACCTTTACGGTATCCACCCACACCAGTGTCATTCAGAAAGACCGCTCTAAAAGACTGATATTTGGAATTTTTGTTGGCATTATGCTCATCATGATCCTCTACCACATTCCCATGTTTGTGCAGGGCAGGGAGAACAGCTATCTCTATTATATCCTTTATATACTCGCCTTTCTGATCTTCTTCATTAACAAAGAAGGTTATATATACGAGCTTACACCAAGATTTACATCCGCTCCCACCACCATATTCCTCTTGGAAATATTCCTCCTGTTTTTCCTTCTTTTCGGCCGATCTTACCTGGATACCCGAAATACCCTTCAGTCGTGGGATACCATCCTCCTGCTGGCAGTATGGTTTACAGTGGGAGGTTTAATCCTCAGTTTCACCATACTTCTTCTCCAGGGAGTTGGCGTATATGTACCCGTATTTATCCAGCTTGGAGCGCTGGCAATCAATATTGTTTCTGCAATAGGCTCCCTCTTCCTGGCCATTGTACCGGCTATGATCCTCACAAGGGAAAACTTTCAACCAGCCCGCTACTTTCTTTTTGCGAACCTCTTTCTCATCCTTGGGGTTGCTGTGAATTATGCCCTGAAGGAGTACTCCCTGGGCAAACACAGCCTCGAGCTAGGGGTAACCCTTCAGATTCTCACCTTCTCCATCGGTTTGAGTGAACGCATCAACCTGCTTAAGAAAAGCAAGGAGGTGGCTCAGAGGAGGATTATTGATCAACTCAGAGAAAATGCAGGATTAAAAGATAAGGTGAACCGTGAACTGGAAGACAAGGTTCAGGAACGCACACGGGAGATCCAGAACCAGAAGGAGCACATCGAGAAGCAGAACAAGGAGATTAAGTACAGCTTCGACTATGCCAAGAAGATTCAGAATACGGTTCTCCCCAGGAATGAGGTTTTTGAAAACCTCTTCGGAGAGCACTTCATCTTCTTTAAACCCCGGGATATTGTAAGCGGCGATTTCTACTGGATTTCTCAAAGTGGCTCAAGGATAGTCCTGACCGCAGCCGACTGCACCGGACACGGAGTTCCCGGGTCACTGATGAGCATGCTGGGAATCACCATGTTGCATGAGATTGTGAATGAGAAGAATGTAATGCATTCCGAGGAAATCCTGAACCAGCTCAGGCTGAGCATCGCCCGAACGTTGAAGCAGGAAGGAAAAATCGGAGAGCAGAAAGACGGTATCGACATGGCCCTGATGATCTATGACACTGCCAAACGGACCCTGGAATTTTCCGGGGCAAACAATCCACTTTACATAATCCGTAATGGCGAAATGCTGGAGTACAAGGGAAACAATATGCCGGTGGCCTACTACGAAAAAATGTCCGATTTCACACGCTATACAATCGAAATGAAGCAGGGCGACCGGGTCTATATGTTCACCGACGGATTCCCGGACCAGTTTGGCGGACCCCAGGGAAAGAAATTTAAATACCGTCCCTTCAAAGATCTTCTCCTCGAGGTTCATGAAAGACCCATGGATGAGCAGCACAGGATACTCAGCCTGATATTCGATGAATGGAAAGGTGACCTGAGTCAGATTGATGATGTTCTGGTCATTGGATTAAGACTCTAATCCGCCTTCGGCAGACTCGCCTTTTTTTTCTTTCTTTGTAGCAGTATTAAACACTCGTTCGGAAACTCCGGAACATCTAACATTAATTGTGATCAAATGGCTAAAGTTTTAACTAGTAAGGAAGAGAATTATGCGCAGTGGTACAACGACCTGGTACTGAAATCCGGGTTGGCAGAAAATGCTGCAGTGAGGGGTTGTATGGTCATCAAACCATACGGATATGCCATCTGGGAGAAAATGAAAGATGAACTGGACCGCATGTTTAAGGAAACCGGACATGAGAACGCGTATTTCCCCCTCTTCATTCCAAAATCCTTCTTCAGTCGTGAAGCAGAGCATGTGGATGGTTTTGCTAAAGAGTGTGCTGTAGTTACCCACTATCGTCTGAAGGCTGACGAGGAGAATGGAGGCCTGATGGTGGATCCCGATGCCAAACTGGAAGAAGAATTAATTGTACGCCCTACATCCGAGACCATCATCTGGAATACTTATAAAAACTGGGTCCAGTCCTACCGTGACCTACCCATCCTTATAAACCAGTGGGCCAATGTTGTACGCTGGGAAATGCGTACCCGCTTATTTCTTCGCACCACAGAATTCCTATGGCAGGAAGGTCACACTGCCCATGCCACCAGGCAGGAGGCTGAAGCAGAAACCATGCAGATGGTAAATATCTATAAGGAGTTTTCTGAGAAATTCCTTGGAATCCCGGTAATTGTGGGAAATAAGACTGAATCGGAAAAGTTTGCAGGTGCCGTGGAAACCCTCACCATTGAACAGCTGATGCAGGATGGCAAAGCACTGCAGGGAGGAACCTCTCACTTCCTTGGTCAGAATTTCGCAAAAGCCTTTGATGTGCAGTTTACCAATAAGGAAGGAAAACTTGATCATGTGTGGGCCACCTCCTGGGGTATGACAACAAGAATGATCGGAGCACTTATAATGGCACACTCAGATGATAATGGATTGATCCTTCCTCCAAGAATTGCCCCCATCCAGGTTGTTATAGTTCCCATTTACAGGGGGAACGACCAATTGCCTGCCATAGCCGAGGTGGCCAACAGGATCAAGGATCAACTGAAAGCCCTGGGCATATCAGTTAAGTTTGATGACCGTGATACCCAGAAACCCGGCTGGAAATTTGCCGAGTACGAATTGAAGGGTGTACCCGTGAGGCTGGCCCTCGGACCAAGGGACATTGAGAACGGAAATGTAGAACTTGCAAGACGCGATACCCTTGAGAAAAAAGTACTTCCCCAGGAGGGCATTGCCGAATACATCAAAAACCTGTTGGACGAGATTCAGGAAAACATTTTTACCAAAGCACTGAATTTCAGAGAGAAGAGCACACACCTGGTCGACACCTGGGAAGAACTTATAGATGTACTGGAGAATAAAGGCGGATTTGCATTGGCACACTGGGATGGCACCATTGAATCTGAAAATAAAATTAAGGAGACCAAAGCAACCATTCGCTGTATTCCTCTGGACGCTAAAGATGAAGAGGGCAAGTGCATCGTAAGCGGCAAAGCTTCCAAGCGTCGTGTACTAATCGCCAAAGCCTACTAACTAACTGCCTAACTACCTAACTAATCTATTATGAGACTAACTTTCTTAAGGACAATCATTTTTGCAGCCCTGCTTCTGCTGGTTCAGAGCTGTAATAAGGAAGACAACCTGCAGGAATTCTTCTCCGGAACCCTCCCTTCTTTTGAAATAAAAGATGGTGAAACAGTCCGCTATACAGAGGCAAGAACGCTGTTCATCCGATTAATGAATGATGAAGTAGAACTTGATGGACAGCGATACCCTATTAAGATTGTGAATGAAAATGATGAACAGATCGTGTTTTCTGCCGACTTCCCCCTGGATCCGCTGTTACTGGTGGACGAAATCACTTACAAGAAGGCGACTCAGACACTGGTCCTTGAATTAGGAAGCATGGAAAAGCAAGTTACACTGGAGCAATTTGACAGGATGATCAGTCGCAAGGCCGCCGAATTCGCCGAGGTGAACCTTACAGCCGACATATCTGGCCTTTCAGATAATCAAAAAGAGATGCTGCGCCTGCTCTTCAAAGTGGCCAACATTATGGATAATATATACTGGGACCAGGTGTTTCCTGACAGGGATGCAGCGCTGGCGTCTATGGTCAGCGAGGATATGTCCCGGTTTTTTAAAATCAATTATGGTCCCTGGGAGCGCCTGAATGGAAACCTTCCTTTCCTGCCCGACTACGGTGCAAAACCCGCAGGTTCCGGTTACTATCCGGCCGACATGAGCAAGGCAGAATTCGAGGCAATCGAAGACCCGGCAAAAACAAGCCTTTACACGCTAATCAGGCGGGATAGCGAAGGTGCGCTAAAAGTGATTCCCTATCATGAAGCCTGGGCCGATGAGCTAAAAGAAGCTGCTGATCTATTAGAACAGGCAGCAGAACTTGCCGAAGATAAAGGATTTAAAAAGTACCTTAAACTCAGGGCAGAAGCCTTACTTACAGACGATTACCTGGCCTCAGACATGGCATGGATGGATATGAAAAACAACCAGATCGATTTTGTGGTTGGACCCATCGAAAACTATGAAGATGCCTTATTTAACTATAAAGCTGCCCATGAATCCTTCATCCTGATCAAGGATAAACAATGGAGCGATAAACTTGCTTATATCGCCACTGTACTTCCTGAAATGCAGAAGAACCTGCCGGTTCGTCCCGAATATAAAAAGGAAGTCCCCGGTAGTGATTCCGATCTTGGAGCATATGATGTGGTCTTTTATGCTGGTGATTGTAACGCCGGAAGCAAGACCATTGCCATCAATCTTCCTAACGATGAGCGAGTTCATGCCAGCAAGGGATCCAGAAAGCTTCAGCTTAAAAACTCGATCCGCTACAAATTCGAAGAAATCCTTGTTCCCATCAGCAATGTTCTGATCGACGAGGAGCAGCGCGAACACGTTACCTTCGATGCATTCTTCGAAAATATTATGTTCCACGAGATCGGGCACGGACTGGGGGTTAACCAGACCATCGATGGCAAAGGAACCGTGCGATCGGCCCTGAAAGAACAATACAGTGCCCTGGAAGAGGGTAAAGCCGATATTTTGAGTCTCTACCTGATTACCCAGATGGCCGAAAAAGGAATGCTTGGGGAAAAAGACCTCATGGATAATTATGTAACATTTATGGCGAGTATCTTCAGGAGCATCCGGTTTGGAGTAGCCAGTTCTCATGGTAAGGCCAACATGGTCAGGTTCTACTATTTCAAGGAAAGCGGTGCATTCTCGCGAAGTGAAACAAACGGGACCTACAAAATTGACTTTGAGAAGATGCAGAAGGCGATGAACAACCTTACAAAGCTGATTATCACTACCCAGGGAGACGGCAACTATGCGCTGGCAAAAAAACTGGTGGAGGAAAACGGCTTCATACGGGAAGAACTGCAGGCAGACCTTGACCGGCTTCAGGAGCTAAGCATCCCGGTGGATATTGTCTTCAAGCAGGGACCAGAACAGCTCGGACTCTAGTCTGAAAGTCTGTAAAGTCTGTAAAGTCTGTAAAGTCTGTAAAGTCTGTAAAGTCTGTAAAGTCGAAAGTCTATAAAGTTGGAAGGTTGATGAACCTGGAGGGGTTTTGATTGTTTAATGTTTTTAAGAAACTTTAAATAAGAAAATAATGGCAGTATTAGTAGGTAAAAAAGCCCCGGCTTTCAAAGCTCCCGCAGTTGTAAATGGAGTGGAATTTGTAGATGAATTCTCATTGCAGCAATATGTAGGAAATAAGTATGTGGTATTCTTCTTCTATCCCGCAGACTTCACCTTTGTTTGCCCCACGGAAATTATAGCTTTCCAGGATAAAATAGCTGAGTTCGAGAAGCGCAATGTAGCCATTGTAGGATGCTCGGTCGACTCCAAACACTCACACTGGGCCTGGCTCCAGAGTGAACGCAAAGACGGTGGGATTAAAGGAGTAAAATACCCGCTGGTAGCAGACGCAGCAATGACCATTGCAGAAAACTATGATGTACTTGCCGGAGAATGGGATTATACCGATGACGGTGATGCCATCTTCGAAGGTACTCCTGAGGCCTACCGCGGTCTTTTCCTCATCGACAAGGAAGGAGTGGTTCGTCACCAGATTGTGAACGACATGCCCCTGGGCAGAAGTGTTGACGAGGTCCTTCGCCTCATCGATGCCCTCCAGTTCGCCGAAGAAAACGGCTCTGTTTGTCCAGCCAACTGGCACAAAGGCGACGACGCCCTTAAAGAGAACCACGACTCTATCGCCAGCTACCTGGCTGATAAGTAGTCTCTAACTTCCCTGATTTTACAGAAAAGGGATTGTCCTGCGAAGGGCAATCCCTTTTTTTGTTCAAAAACACTGAATTGTGCTATTTCTCTACTTGAAAAATGAGTATATGAATGCCTGGGTACAATCCGGACCGGTTCGCTGAGTATTAGTGTTTGGATTTGTCATCATTGATAATGCTTCTTCCATAAAAGCTACTGATCTCACCCTCTCTATCCCTTAGTGGAAAAACATGTCCAGCTGTTCGTCTTGGGATAAACCTGCAAGCTGGGATCCTTGTCATCATGGAATATTAGTCGCAATATGTAATTTATTGATCTTTAACAGGTAAATTTTATACGTTTTGATTTATACCTTTACGTAGTGTATATTTGTAAAATCAAG
>CAZRPW010000103.1:510-16862 GCA_964601975.1 uncultured Bacteroides sp. | reverse complement strand
ATGAGGATGCAGGGGAGTGGATAAAAATATGCGTGGAGGATAGTGGTCCGGGCATCACAGAGGAGCACCAGCCGCATATATTTGATCGATTTTACCAGGTTGCAAATAAGCACCAGTCGGCACGGATCAGTTCGGGTATCGGCCTATCCCTTTCCCGTGACCTGGTTTTAAGCCATCATGGATTGATTGAGGTTCAAAGCAACCCAGGACAGGGAACCAGGTTTGATGTTTTATTGCCCTCCAGAAAAGAGGTTTACAAAGAGGAGGATATCCTTGTGGAGCCGGAGAGCGATCTTAGCATGGAATACATTTCCTCCATGCTGGAAACCTATGAGTATACAAGTGGCGATTCCTTTGGAAAGCCCCTGGTAGGAGAGGACCTGTTCCGGATTTTGCTGGTGGAGGACAACCTGGACCTGCAGAAGTTCCTTTACAATGAGATGAGCGCTACTTACAATATTATGCTTGCTGCGAATGGGGAAGAGGCATTGCAAATCGCAGGACAGAACCTTCCTGACCTGATTATCAGTGACATTATGATGCCGGTAATGGACGGGCTCGAGCTTTGTAAGAAAATTAAGGAGGATGAGGTGACCAGCCATATTCCCGTAATTCTACTCACAGCTAAAAGTGGGGCGGAAAGCCAACTTGAAGGACTTGAATCAGGTGCAGATGACTATATTACCAAACCTTTTAATCCTGATATCCTGAAGTTGAAGGTGAGGAATATCCTGGATGCCAGGAAGCAACTTGCAAACCGGTTTGCCGAGTCGGCCTCTTACATTCCTGAGAATATCAATATTACAGAGATTGACCAGGGGTTTCTGGAGAAATTCATAAAAATGGTGGAGGACAATATTGATGATCCAGAGCTTTCGGGCGACCGGCTTGCATGTGAGCTGGGAATGAGTAAGGGAAATCTTTACAAGAAACTGAAAACCCTCACGGGTATGACTGTTAATATTTATGTAAGAACCATTCGCCTGAAGATAGCTGCCAGGCTTCTCAAACAGGGGAATTACAATATTTCTGAAGTAGCTTATTCAGTAGGATTCAATAACCCGAAATACTTCTCCACCTGCTTCAGTGAGATGTTCAAGGTTTCCCCCAAGGAGTACATGAAATAGAAATTAGACCTATTTTACAAGAGATTAAACCTTTCTAAGCCATATTGGTGCTAATTTTATTATACATACAATATGATCATGTTTAATAAAACCAACAGGCAACAGAGATTAGAAGCATTTCTAATGCTAATCCTGGCCGCATTGATCATTCTATTCCTCAATTTGATCTTATGATCATAATATAGCGGAACAATCGGAAAATATACTGAACTGAACCCGGGTCTTCTGTTTATAGATTCGTAGCTATGAATATTAGATCTAACAGGATATTTGGCACTGTGGCAGGAATAGCCCTTTTGATGGGAATGGTTTTATCCGCACAGGAAAACCGGGCACATGATTACCAGGGTATCCATGAAACTTTCGGTCGGGAAAACCGGGTTAGAAGCGGGATAGCCATAGGTGGGATTGGAAGCGGATCTCTTGAATTGAGAAAAGACGGACAGTTTTATAACTGGAGCATCATGAATAACTGGCCGCTGGGTACAGGTGATCCTTTGATAGTTAAATCCTATCCAAGGTCTAATGCCGATCAATCCTACTTTTTCTTCCTGGTCAGGTACCAGGTGGAAGGGGGTGAGCCCCAGATGAAGCTACTTCAATTGAATAACAGCCTTTCGGAGGCCGGAATGCAGAGCATTGATTACTACTATCCCTGGCTTTCGGCCATAGAGAAGATTGAATATTCAGCCAGTTTCCCCATTACAAGTCTGACCTTTTCGGACAGTGATATGCCCTTTGATATTCACATGGATGCTTTTTCTCCGTTTATCCCAGGTGATGTGAAAGGTTCATCTCTACCGGGAGCTTATTTCAATTTTGAGATTGTCCCATCGGGCGACCGGCCTGTGAAGGTTTTTTTAGTGGCCAGCCTGCGCAACCTGGTGGGTTACAACCGGTTTGACAAGTATTTCATCAGTCAGGAGCACAAAGGAGAGGGATATAAAGGATTTACAATGAGCTGCGGAGGATTGGATCCGGAACACTCTTCGGCCGGCGAGATGGGGATTCTTTCTCTTTCAGACCAATCCTCGTACTACCTGGGCTGGGAGCATAAACATCCCTACTACGAGAAACTACTGGTTTCTGAGCGTTTTGAAGACATTGATGATACGGACGGTCGCAACCAGGAGGTGGAAGGAAAACGGGTGGGGCGACACGGTAACTCCAACCACGATCAGCGTTGTTTCAGTTCCATAGGGGTAGATCATGTCCTGGAACCTGGAGCGTCCTTTAAACATACCTTTGTTTTATCCTGGTATTTTCCCAATGCCTACGGAGGAACCAAAACAGAGAATCAGGATCTGGGAGACCAGGATTATATATTGGATGTCGAGCAGGGCCGGCTGATGGGACACTATTATAATAATTTTTTCAGCACTTCTCTGGAAGTTGGGAAGTTCATGGCCGAAAAGCATGAGGAGCTTACTGCCGCCACCCTGGGTTTCAGGGAGGACTTTTACAAGAGTTCTCTACCCGCTTTTGTATTAGACCAGGTGAATTCCCAGTTCAATACATTCATTACCAGCTCCATATTTTCAGAGAAGGGAACCTTTGCCATCCGTGAGGGGATGACCCCCGAAAAGCCCTGGGGACCCTATGGTACAATTGATGTATCCCTATATGGTTCATCTTCCATTATTGCCCTTTTTCCGGAACTTCAGAAGAGCATGATGTTTGCCCACAGGAGGCTCCAGAGCGAAAACGGGGAGATCCATCATGGGCTTCAGGCCGATGTGGACCTGGAACACAATGGGACATTCGGGGTTTTTCACCGGATCGACCTGGTGCCCAATTACATTCAGCTGGTGCTGAGGGATTTCTTCTGGACGGGCGACCGGGAGTACCTGGAAGCCATGTGGCCTTCGGTAACCTCCGGTATTAACTACATTCTCACCATGCGGGACAAGGATGGTGACATGATGCCCGACATGGAAGGGATCATGTGCAGTTATGATAATTTTCCAATGTACGGACTGGCATCCTACATCCAGTCCCAGTGGCTGGCAGCTATGGCATCGGTAGTTGAGGCGGCAGAGGTGATGGGCGATGGGGCGACCCGTAAGCTGGCCCAGGAGATTCTCGCCAAGGGGACCCGATTGATGGATGAGAAGCTCTGGAACGGGAAGTACTATATGCTTTCTAATGATTATAAGGGTGAAAGGGGAGAGGATGAGGGAGTGCTGACCGATCAGCTGGTGGGACAGTGGATGGTCCGGCAGAGTGGTTTGGCTTCCCTCATGGAGCAGGAAAAGGTAAAATCTGCACTTCAGCAGGTTTTGCATTATTCTTACAGGGAAGGCTTTGGTTTGAGGAACTGCACCTGGCCTGCCACACCTGAGCTCTATCCCATCCATGAGACCAATCTCTGGGTGGACCAGGCCAACACCTGCTGGTCGGGAGTAGAGCTGGCCTTTGCCTCCCTTTTGCTATACGAAGGGATGGTGGAGGAGGCAGAAAAAGTGATTCTCACAGTGGATGAACGCTACCGGAAAGCTGGTCTCTACTGGGACCACCAGGAATTCGGAGGCCACTATTACCGGCCTATGTCAGCCTGGTCCATCCTCCATGGATACCTGGGACTGGGCATCAATAACGGCAACTACAGTTTTAGTCCGAAGCTGGACCAAAAGGAATATACACTCTTCTTTGCCCATGGGAACGGGACTGCCCATTATGTGCGGGAAGAGGGGCGGATTAGTATGATAGTAAGGTCGGGAAGCATGGGAGTCTCCTCTTTAAAGATTGAGGACAGGGGTGTGGATTCAAAGCCCCATGTCACCCTGAACGGGGAGTTGGTGAAGTCGAAAATTAAGCAGGCAGATGGAATCCTTTTTTTATCTTTAGCCTCAAAGCTGAACCTCACAACTGGGGATCAGCTGAGTTTAACTTTTTAACCCTTTACTAACCAAAAGCCTAACTATTTAACTGCCTAACTAGTATGGAATACGGACATTTTGACGACCTTCATAAGGAGTATGTGATCACGCGTCCTGATACACCCAAATCGTGGAGCAACTACCTGGGAGACACCACCTACGGAGCCATTATCACCAACAATGCCGGGGGCTACAGCTTTTTTAAATCGGGCGGAATGGGCCGTTTCATGCGGATGCGCTTCAACAGTATTCCCAACGACCAGCCCGGTCGGAGTATCTATTTTCACGATTGCGATTCGAAGGACTTCTGGTCCAATGCATGGCAGCCGGTGGGCAAGCCGCTTGGGGAGTTTGAATCTACCTGTCGTCATGGAACTGCCTATACAGTGATCACATCGAAATACAGGGATATTGAATCGGAAACCACCTATTTCGTTCCCCTGGGTAGAAGCCTTGAGTTATGGAAGGTGAGGGTGAGCAATCACGGCGCAAATAAACGAAATCTAAGGGCTTTTACATACGTGGAGTATGCAGGGAGCTGGAACGCCATTGACGATTTGCTGAATATCCAGTATGTGCAGTATACTGCAAAGATGGCGGTGGTAGACGGGATCATTGATCATGGGACCAATGTGAACATCCCTCATATGCCGGATAATTTCAAGGAGAAGGACCAGGGAAGGCATACTTTCCAGGCAATGGAGGGACTGGACCTGGTGGGTTACGATACCGACAGGGAAGCCTTCCTGGGAAACTACCGTACCTACTCTAATCCGCTTACCGTGGAGCAGGGAGCACCTTCCAATAGCCTGGGTTATGGAGATAATCCCTGTGGATCAATCTGTGGTGAGCTGGTGCTGGAACCAGGAGAAACGAAAGAATTCCTGGTGCTGGTGGGCATTGGGAATGCCGGAGAAGAGGGCAGAGAGGCTGTGAAGGAATTCTCAGATATGAAGAAGGTGGATGCAGCACTGGAAGCGCTGAAGAAATACTGGCACTCGATGATGGCCGGACTCACAGCGGTAACGCCCGATAAGGAGCTGAACAGTACGATCAATACCTGGGGTATTTATAACTCGCTGATTACCTATAACTGGTCCAGGGCTGCCAGCCTGATTTATTCGGGGATCGACCGGGATGGATTCGGTTACCGGGACACGGTCCAGGATCTTTTGGGCATCCTGCATGTGATTCCCGAAGAGGCAGGAAAGAGGCTGGAGTTGATGATCAGTGGACAGGTATCCACCGGGGGAGCTTTGCCTGTGGTTTATCCTGTATCTCACAATCCCGGTTCAGAACCAACTCCCGATCCTTCCGAATACAGGAGCGACGACAGCCTCTGGCTTTTTAATGCCGTTCCGGCCTATGTAAAGGAGACCGGGAATACTGACTTTTATGATAAGGAGATTCCCTACGCAGACCAGGGGAGCGATACGGTATTGGGACACCTTCGCAGGGCCATAGAGTTCTCACTTGAGCGTTCCGGAAGGCATGGTTTGCCCTTTGGACTGAAGGCCGACTGGAATGACTGTCTGAAATTCGGCAACGATGGAGAATCGGTATTCGTGGCGCTGCAGCTGCGTCTGGCGCTTAAAGAATACGAGGAGATTACGGATCTGCTTGGCAATCATAGTGAGAATGCCTGGGCTGAGCAGGAATTACGTAAACTTGATGCCAACCTGCAGAAGCACGCCTGGGACGGAGAATGGTTCATGCGTGGATACCGGGTAGACGGAATGAAGTTTGGTTCCTCGGAAAGTCCCGAGGGCAAAATCTTCCTGAATCCCCAGGCCTGGTCGGTCATCAGCGGAGCAGCAACAACTGAGCAGGCAGAAGGGGCAATGAAACAGCTTGGAGAATGGCTCTTTACAGACTATGGGATCAGGGTCTGTGCACCTCCATACACATCTTCAGACTACAACATTGTGCGGGCCATGCTCATGAATCCAGGACAAAAGGAAAATGGCGGAATCTTTATTCACACCCAGGGATGGGCAGTGATGGCCGAAGCTATGCTGGGTCATGGAAACAGGGCCTATGAATACCTTAGGGCTTATATGCCGGCAGCATACAACGGGAAAGCCGAAATCAGGGAGATCGAACCCTATGTGGTGTGTCAGAGTACTCATGGCCCTGAGAGTCCCCGCTACGGAGCCTCCAGGCTTCCCTGGCTGAGTGGATCGGCCACGTGGACCTATTATGCCATCTCACATTACATCCTGGGGATAAAGCCCGAATACGAAGGAATCAGCATTGACCCATGTATTCCGTCCAGCTGGAAGGGATATACTGCCACCAGGCTTTTCAGAGGGAAAACCTTAAAGATCAAGGTGAGCAATCCCGATGGAGTAGAACGTGGTGTTCAGAGCCTTAAAGTAAATGGTCAGGTGTTAGCGGGTACCTGTATTCCGGCCGAACTTTTAAGTGCAGAAACAGAGATTGAAGTGGTGATGGGATAAAACCTAAATTTTATAAATAAATGAAAAAGACTTTAGCGGTAATTCTGCTTTTCTTGCTGGCTCTGAATATTCATGCAGGTAGCCTGATTACTTACGAGGCACCTGAAGGGGCTGAAGCTGCTCCCGAATACATGGTGGAGGTAAACGGGCAGCCGGTTTTTGTCTATAATACCAGGCCGGCAGCTTTGTCTTATTTCTCATTTGAAGGCAGGGTGGATGTTACTGTGACCTTTCTGTCGCCGGTGCAGAGTTATGACATCAGGCCGGAAAGCAGGAATATTGAAGCCAGTCTGGAGAGGAACAGGATCCATTTTTCCCTGGACAGGCCTGAAAATTTGAGTATTGAAATCAACAAAAACATCAAACGTCCACTCTTCCTGTTTGCCAGTCCGCTCGAAACTGAGATCCCCGACAGAACTGCTAAAGATGTACTGTTTTTTGAGGCGGGAAAAATTCATTACCCGGGGGAAGTCCTGATTAAAAGTGGGCAGACAGCATATATCGAAGGTGGAGCCATTGTGCGGGGACATTTTATGACCGACCAGGGAAAGAATATCCGGATAATGGGAAGAGGGATTCTTGATAACAGCCGCTATACAAAGGGAGAACACCGGCCTATAGAGATCAATGAATGCGAGCATGTGCTGATCGAAGGTATTATTCTGACTGAAAGCCGACATTGGAGTTGCGGTACATATGCATCAAAGCATGTGAGCTATAACAACGTCAGAATTGTATCCGATAATGATTGGGATGATGGTATTGATATTGTCGGGTCACAGGATGTACTCGTAAATAACTGCTTTATTCGTACAAAGGATGACTGCATTGCTATCAAGGCAGGAGTAGACTATTTTTCAAAATTCAACACAGGTTTCAACACTGAGAAAATATGCATTCAGAACTCAGTCATGTGGAACGGCATATGGGGGAACGCCCTTGAGATCGGCTTCGAAACCAGGAGTGATACCATCAGGGATGTGGTTTTTAAGGATTGTGACCTGATTCATGTTGAAGGACCGGAAGGAACTTTTACGATTCATAATGGCGACAGGGCGGTAGTGAAAAATGTCCTTTATGAGGATATTCGCGTGGAAGATACCAGGGGCTGGTTAATTGATTTTAAAATACTTGAATCGCGTTACAGCAAGGATAAGCAACGTGGAAAGATTGAGGATATCCGATTTAAAAACATCAGTGTGGGCGGAGAGCATTTCCCTTATTCACAGCTCCAGGGCTTTGATGATGTATTCAATATCAGGAATGTGATTCTGGAGGATTTTTATATACATGGCGAGAGAATCAACTCAACTTATAACGGGATGATCTCTGTGATTCATACCGAAAATCTTGAATTTAAATAGCCGGATCAATTCTTCAGTAAATATTATTCAATTATTCTTTGCTGAATTAAAAAATTCATCTATTTTTGCCACGCATTTGAATGATGCACGTTCTAAAAAAGAGTAATCATAAACATTAATAGATTACGGTCCGGTAGTTCAGTTGGTTAGAATATCGGCCTGTCACGCCGAGGGTCGCGGGTTCGAGTCCCGTCCGGACCGCTTAATCAAATAGAAACCCCTGTAAACACTAAGTTTGCGGGGGTTTTTTCATTGAAGGGGGTCATTATGGGGGTCACTATTGAAAAAAGGTATTCCCACTATTAATCCTTAACTTTGTCTTGTCACCGCTGCCATAGCGATGATATTTGACCTATTAGGGTACCTGGGGCGCTGGGTGCCCTTTTTTTATTGTCGTATGTATAAAATATGTTAAATTAAGTAGGCTATCGGAAAAAATAACCCAGTAGTTTAGTAATTACTAAACTTTATGTCTAAATTTGTCCTAAAGAAAATCAACTCTATTGTTGGTCAGCAGTTAATTGAGAAATTGGTTGTCGATGATCAATGTCAATATGATAATTTCATTGCGGAATTAAAAGGGACAAGAAAGGGTGCATCAAAAATAGCTTCACTATATGCCATTATTAAAGACTTTGCGGATTGCAAAAGTCTGCCAAAGCAAAAATTTAGGATTCTCGCTACTTCAGTTGATGAGCATGTAAAAGAGATTGAGTTCAAAAAGGATGATATTCGGATATACGGAATCAAGAAAGCAAATGGGGCCATTCTAATCCTTGGCGGTTATAAGAATCGTCAAAAGAAGGATCTCCGCAAGTTCAGATCATTAAAAGAGACATACTTAGCAAGTTTATAAAATGGAAATTAGAGAACTTTATAGTAATGAGGGGTATTGGACTACAAAGATTCAATTGGAGCTTTATAGGTCTTTGGTTGGCTATATGGAGGAGCAAAAACTCTCCCGCACACAATTGGCAAGGAAACTGGGTGTTACAAAAGGTTATGTGTCCCAGATTCTAAATGGTGATTTTAATCACAAGCTTTCTAAACTTGTAGAAATATCATTAGCCATAGGACTAGTTCCAGATATTAAATTTAGAAATCTTGATGAATTAATTAGTAATTCAGAGAATGATTTCAGATCTGTCTCATGGGAAGTTGTTGTTAACACCAGTCCCGTTAAGGAAGAGGAACCAAAATTTGATGAAGTGCCAAATCAACCATTAGGATATGTCGGATAACGAAAAGGGTGTTCTTATCTCTGTAATGGGCTTAAGAGAATTGGCGTTTTCATACAAGGATCCTGAGGAGTTTTATCCTGAATTAAAGGGTAAAGAGATTAAAACCGAGATGGAATTGCAAATGAGATATTCCTGGAATTTTGAAAACGAGATGTTTGGAGTATATACAAAATTCTTTATTTATATTAAAAAAGATGACGTTAGAACTGATTTGGTTGAATATCTCTGTACAACTGATTTTCGAATTGCCGATTTAAAAACTCAACTCAAAGAAAAGGATGAGGGAGAATTTGATTTAAATAGAGAACTTGAAGTGACCATGGTGAAAATGTCCATTGCCCATGGCCGGGGAATGTTCTTTCAAAAAACATGTCAAACAAGATTTAAAGGAGTTGTCTATCCATTAATCAATATAAACAACATCCTACTTTCAAAAAATCCCGGGGGGCTTAAACTGAGTGAGAAATTAAGTTAATTCTTGTTTTCTATTCAGGGTATCGACAAGAATCAATCTTCTCATATCTATTGCACTGGTATTTCTCTCCTCACCACATTAACCAATAAAACCATCTACAGAAAAGAAGTTGAGGCGTTACTGGAAAACCCAGAAGCATTGACCATCCTTCGCCGGAAGGTGATAAATAAATTAAACATCAGAACACCAGGTCATTTGCCATGTCAACCAGAATCGGCCCGAGGTGGTCTGGTGGCCCGTTTTTTCCATCTATTATTCAAGAAAAATATTTTAAAGATTGCTTAAATGGGTCATCTTTGGTTTTACCTTGCGCTTGCTTTTGTTATCATTAGGGAATTCTTCAGTATGATCACCCCTATATTTACCCGGATGAGGTTCCCGAATTTTTCTATGAGGTCTTTGTTATCGTGAACCTTGTGAAAATCATCTCTTAATGCTGGGTTTTTGCTCATTATCCTGTAAACAAGCTCTGAATTGGTGCGAAATTCATTCGCTAAAAACCATGCAATCTCATACATCTCAGGGTATTCAATTTTTTTCTTTTCAAAGTCAAGGTCCAAATCCAGGGGATCCCCGTTATTTAAATAGTCAACGAGCATCTTCACATAAATTGGAAAAACTATTTCATAGAGCTTGTACTTAGAATTGAAATAGTATCTAATCAAGGAAGGGGAAGTATCGGAGTATTTAGCAATCCTATTTACCGTGGCCATATTATAGCCATATTTAAGGAATGCATGTTTCGCGGCAAAAAGTATTCTTTCTTTAGTATTCATTTTTATACAAGAAATAAAATGCATTTCCAAGCAATAGTCCAATAATTGGAGCATTTGGGAGATGAAGCAATGACAGACCCATGATCAGCAAAGCTATTGTGATCCCATAGATGATCTGCTCTTTGGTTTTAGAGGGTGATGTTTTAGGTTCTACAATAATGGCTGATCCAATAAAGGCTGTGCTGATAATGTATGACAGATAGTTTCCATCGGAGGTAGAGAAAATAAAGCCCAGTATCAAGGATGAGGCAATGAGACTAAAAGCCAGGGGGTGCTTTCGAATCCTGCCTACATTAAATATCAAAGACAATGTTATAAATATTAAGGAAAGCGGAAAGGCAATCCCGCCTCCTGTCCACCATCAATAAATACATTGGTAATTTTCAGAAGTGTGAGAATAATTAAATAGACCAAAAAATGATCATAGGCATTGAGATTCTTAAATATTTCAGCTGGTTTTTTCATTTTTTATCTTTTTATAATGCATAAAATACGCTGCTTAGAAATTATATTTCAATTTCACGTATGCCATCGAATTCTCGCTGTATTGCCCAAAGCGCCCATTTTCATCTCCTACAAAAATGTTCGAACCAAAAAGGATTGAAAAACTATCGTCAAAATCATAAGTGATTTTGGGTCTGATCAGTGCGTCTTCGTTGCTTAATCCGATGTATGAGAACAATTCAAGGTGAAGGGTTTCACGAAACATGTCGTATCGGGCCAGAAAAGTCATTGTGTTTTCTGTTTGTTCATTCAGGATATAGTTGTCATAGTTCAGAATAGTCTGTTGAATGAATTGGGTACTTAACTTTACAGGCCCAAAATTGAAATCCAATCCCACCTGGTAGTGTAGATAGTTTTTCTGAATATTGCCATCCAACTGCAAAGGATCCTCAGTCAGAAAGTACTTGCCATTATAGTAAGCCGCTTCTCCACGCAATATCACTCCTTTAATCTCAGAGCTGAAGGATCCTCCTGCGATGGCCAGCCTGTGATGTTCAGGGGTGATATTTAGTCCCTGAAGAACGGGTTGCATGGTGGACGCGTCAACCCCAAATTCCTTCTGGATATGCAATGTGGGGTTGTCATCCCAGGTGTAAGCACCCATGATTTCGAAATCCATGGCCGAGGTAAGTGCTGTGTATTTTAAAAACACTTCACTGGATTCAAGACTTGGTGTAATTGTCTCCCTGGAGAAGTCCCAGCCTGGGCTTACAGGGAAGTCAGGTTGAATATACCAAATCGAACCGGGGAGTGGCTTTTCTGTAGGCGTGAAAACCGGAATCCATATTGCTTCCAGGGTACTGTTTCCCAGGTAATAGTTTACTTTGGTGGCAAGCACCCCGGTTCTTATTTCATCAAAATCGGGCAATAGAAATTCCGTCAGATTTAAAGGAGAAACCATATCTGTAATAAATACGCCGTCTGCTTTTCCCCACACTACTTGTTGTTTTCCGATTCGAATATCGAAATTCTCAAAATACAAATCCAGGTATAGCTCCCTCATCCTGAAATCAAGAGAGTCGGCGTTGTATAAATAGACCATTGGATTTGCTTTGAAGGCAACCTTATTGCCCCTTTTTTCAAAGTTCAGATTGAGAGTTTGCTGAATAATTCCAAAATCTCCGGTATTGAATAGAACCCCTTCGTAAGTTCTGGCAAAGCCCGATATATCAAGATTTTGTGCCTTTGTATATTGACTTGCAAAAAGAAGCAGAATCAATATGAATCCTGTATTTTTCATTTTGTACTTCATCTTTAGATTCCTCTCATCATCATTCTTTCAGAGAAATATGATTCAGATATGCCGCTATTGATTTTGATATTGCTTAATACCATGCTTGTCCTGTGGTCTTTTTGGACATTCTTCATTTCTGAATTGGTAATCACCCATATACCGGATATTTCTTCCACCTTCTTGATGGTCAGTACTTTCAAAAGGTCCTCATCTTCATCGTAGAATTCTTTTTTCACACCAATGAAGTTTGATTTATTGATCCAGACCATGGTTCTTGAATACATGTAATCCTCATTTTTAGATACACTCTCAACCACATAGCAGTCAATACCATCCAGGGTCTCTTCGCGTAATAATTGATGGGTATCATCTTCAAGCTTGCGGTCACCCAGGTCATCGTATGTGAAATCTGAGCCCATGAAATAATCGCTTTTGCTATCACTTGAAATTCGTTTGGTTTTTTTCAAAGCGGGCAGATAGATCCATTGGTCATCACTCTGGTCCGAATCGTAAGTCCAGTTCATAAAAGAGGTGTTTTTAACATCGGCAGGTGAAAGAAAGAACATGATGCTTTTTTCAAGGTCTCCCAGATCTTTTGTGAACTGTTTAATTTTCCGTACGCGTTGATCTCCGCTTTTGTTGATTAGCGTCATTGTAAGGTCAGATGTTTGATCATCTCCGGTCGGGCGATTATAGACCTTCTCAATGATTTGTTTTCCGTTTAGACTTTGTCCCGTAATTTCAGGGCTGAATCCCATTGTAAGGATGACAGCAATGATGGCTGTGGTGATTTGTATTTTTTTCATGTTTATACCTCCTATTTGTTTTGTTTTTCAGATTTTTTAAAATATACATTTGACATTTTCAACAGAACCAGCATGATGCTTACGGTTCCCACAAAGCTTGTAAACATATTGAGTGATACCAGGGCACCCAGCTCTCTGTTGGGTGGGAATACGGAAAAAAGCAATACCAGAAACCCTGCAATTACAACGATCGCATTGTAACTGATTGCCCTGCCCGAATGTGCCATTGTTTTTTGTGCCACCAGGATCTTGTCGCCTGTTTTAGTGGCATTGTGACGGTATTGCTCAATAAAATGGACCGCATAATCGATCCCTATCCCAATGGCAATACTGGAGAGCAGTGCGGTTGTGGTATTAAGCGGTATATCCAGGAAACCCATGATGCCAAAACTTATGAGAGCGGTGATGGTAATGGGGACTGCTCCGATGAGTCCTATTTTGAAATTTTTAAACATTAAAGAGAGAAGAAGAATGACTATGAGAAGTGATAAGATTAAACTCATAATCTGTCCCTCCAGAATCAGGTCGGTAAAGATCAGTCCTTTATAACCACTACCTGCGTATTTCATGGTGATTCCGTGTTCTTCATAAGCCTCTTCATAGGTTTCCAGGATGTCAATGGCCGAGTTCAGGGCCTTTGAATTATCGCTTTTTAACTGGAAGGTGACATTCAGTTTCGCATAATCGTAGTCTACCACTTTATTAAGGTTTTCAGGATCGCCCGACATCTCGTATAGTAAGAGATATTGAGCTATCATATCCTGTTCATCGGGAATCCTGTTGAATGCTTCCTGATCGGCATTCATCACCTTGTTCATCCGCTTCGTATAATCGGTCAGCGAAAAAGAGTTTCCAACAACTTCAAGATCATTCTCCAACTGACTTTGCATCTGGTCCGTCAGTTTCAATACTTTCGGATTTTTGAAAACATCTTTTTTACCATCAGCATCTAATATCAGATTAAGCGTGGTCGTTCCCCCAAAATGTGCATTAATGAATTTATCGGTAAGAACGATGTCGCTATCATCTTCAAACTTATCCAGGAAGCTTGAATTGATCCATATTTTTTGCATTCCAACAATTGAAAGGATGATGACTGCAGTTGTAACTAAGAGAGAAACAGATTTTCGCTTAAGTACCTTTGATGCAAACCCGTAAGCCAGGTCGGCCTCCTTATTTGATTTGTTTTTTACGGATTTTTTAACCTTGGGCAGCCCGAAAATCATGATGCCGGCAGGGATGAGGACCAGGGAGAAAATCATGGCCATCAATACGCCAAATGCAGTAAAGATCCCGAAATATTTAATGGGATAGACTTGCGAAGTAAGCAAGGAAATAAAACCGACCGAAGTTGTTACTGAGGTCATTACTACGGGCTTCCACATTTTCTGAAGCATATCAATGCTTGCTTCCTTCTTGGTCGCATCCGGATTTTTTCGAAGATATAGTTGAAGGTGACTGTAGAGGTGAATTCCATCGGCTACGCCTATGGCAATCAGCATGACCGGAATCATAGTGGATACTGCATATATGGGAATGTTTACAGCTGCCATCAGACCAAAGGCCCAAACTACACTGAAGAATACGACGGCCATTGTAAGGATTGTGCTTTTGACGCTTCGCAGCATTATGAACAATACCAACGCGATTACTAACAGTACAATAGGCACCATTTTTTTCATGTCGGCAGGACCCAGAAGAGCCATTGTGCCTTCAACGATGGGACGGCCTGCAACGTGAATTTTTATGTCCTTTGTTTCATACGAAGCGACCAGACTAAGTATCTCCTCATAAAACTCCTGGGTGAACACATTGTCTTCAATTTCAGCTATGATTACAGTGACAGTTTCATCAAAGGATACCAAACGGCCAAAAGTCATTTCATTGCTTTCCACATTTTGCTTCAGTTCATTCAGGGCTTCCCCGGAAGAGGGTACACGTTTATAAAAGGCTTTAACATCCATTCCGTCCTCAGTACCCACAATATTATCGGCAGTGTATAAAGATGTGACATCTGCTTTCCCGATTTGCTCCATTTGTTGCAATCTTCTGGTAAGCTGTTTGAGGGTATCTAAAGTTGCAGTATTGAATATCCCATTCTGATTTTCAATGGCTACGATTATCCCATCATTGATTCCAAACCACTCTTCGGCCCGATCGCTGTATACAAAGGCAGGATGGTCCTGTGGCATGTACTTATCAAGATCAGTTTCCATTCTTGTATTTTGCTTCATTTGCATGAAAAACAGTACACTGATGATAATCGTTATCCCAACAACGACCCAGGGTATGCTTAGTAGTTTCTTTAATAATTTTTCCATTTCCTCTGATGTTAATTAATATTCACTAACTATATATTTCAAAAAAATACTCGCTTATTTAAAAGGGAGTACTTTTATATACTATTATTTTGTGATTAGCAATTTGATTGAATCAATAAGCTTTTTTCCTTCCTCTGGCAAATCAAATGAAAATTCCGAAAACTGCCATTTCTTCACAAAAAGGCGCAATGAACCCATTATAATTATTGAAAGATATTTCGCTTCAATATCGTCACGTACTTCGCCGGTTTTTTGTCCGTTAATTATTATTGTGGTTAGGATTTTATCATTTTTATCGATAAGCTCAGAAATATTTTGAATCAGAATAGGTTCATTTCTGAATATTTCCTCGGAAAAAATTACCGATACAAGTGAAGGGCTTGCTGAAAATGAGGTGAAATGTTTGGTGAACAGATGTTCGATTTTATCGATCGCTTTGCCTTCATTCTTTAGTTCATTTTCAAATAATTGTTCCGTGTTTTGTTTAAAAAGGTCGAGGACGGCAATTAGAATATCTATTTTACTATCATAATGCCTGTAAATAGCCGGCTCAGTAATGCCGATTTTTTTCGCCAGGTTTTTGATAGTCAGTCCTTGGATCCCCTTTTCACTAATTAATTCCAGGGCGACTTCCGTGATCTCTTTTTGTCTTTCAGTTTTCAATTTGATAAGTTAGTTAATAATCATTCAAAAAATAACAATAAATATTTTAGATCGCCAAATAATTCTTGTTGATGCAGTAGCTTTTATCTCTATAGTTTTTTCCAATCGACAGTTTTTCTCATTATAAATTTGGAGCCAACTACAGCAATTTCATTTGCACGGACCTCTGCAATTAACAGGTTGAAATATAATCCTTTTTCTGCACCGTACATTTTACCGTTTATCCAATTTTTCTCAGCCTTGTCATATTCCAGGTTTTCAATAATAAGCTTTCCCAATAAAGGATCTTTGCGTTGAGAGCGATCTGGATTATTTATATCCTTTAGCTGCCCGTTTTCAAATCCATTCAAAGCAATTATTTTTCCAAAATACTTCCCGCTGGATTCAAATATTTCAATATCCAGTTTGTTAGGCAGACTATATTTTCCAACGATTAAGTCCGCTTGCTGAGCGAATAACATGGATGAAAATACTGTGATTATGGATGTAATAAATAACGATTT
>CAZRPW010000103.1:0-500 GCA_964601975.1 uncultured Bacteroides sp. | reverse complement strand
CATTTTATGATTGAAGAGGAATGGAATGAATTATGGGAAAATGTTCTCAACTGGTTTGAAAAATTTATCTATTAATATATAATTCTATAAAAAGGAGCATTCATTTGCTCATATACTGATGTGGAGGAAATAACATGGAACAAAATAATGTTATTATGGATGTAATAAATACCGATTTTAAGGTCATTTTTAAATTTTTATAAGTGCTTAATAATCATCGTATTTAATCGCTTACAATTGAAGGGATACCAGTAAAAACGCAATAACCGAAACCACCAATCCCAGCATGAAGACATTATATGCCCATCGCAACAACTTGTATTTTTTGGCTAACACCTTTCCTAAAAAAAACTGATCCTTCGTCATTGTAGCATACAGGTATCGGTCATCATTGATAAGTTCTCTGACGGCCCATTCGTATTCTTTCAGGTCCATTTTGTAGAAGTTTCCGAAAAACAACAAATTGACCCTCTTTTTCTTGATATCATTCTTTGTAAACT
>CAZRPW010000102.1:13584-16915 GCA_964601975.1 uncultured Bacteroides sp. | reverse complement strand
GACATTCGTTTCAGGGAGCAGGCCGAGTATTCCGATTTTGCCATTCTCTATCGGACCAACGCCCAGTCCAGGATCTTTGAGGAAAGCATGCGCCGCCTGAATATCCCATATAAGGTTTACGGTTCGCTTTCTTTCTATTCCCGAAAAGAGATCAAGGACCTGCTGGCCTATTTCAAGGTAACCGTGAACCCGCGGGATGATGAGTCGCTTAAGCGGATCATCAACTATCCCATGAGGGGGATCGGGAAAACCACCCTGGATAAGCTGAATAGCTATGCAGAAAAGCTCGATTCCACCCTGTGGGATGTCCTGACTCACCTGGGCCAGGTAAACCTGGGGTTCAACAGGGGGACCATGGCCAAGCTGCAGGGTTTTACGATCCTTATAAAGAGTTTTCAGAAGCGCCTGGGTGAGATGGAGGCCTTTGACCTGGCCTATACCATTGTGAATGAGGCGGGTATCATCCGCGATCTGAAGTCAGATCAGGCCCCTGAGAATGTAAGCCGATATGAGAACGTAGAGCAGTTGCTAAACGGTATCAAGGATTTTACAGACAACAGTGAGAATGAAGGGGAAATGACCCTTACTGAATACCTTCAGGATGTATCCCTGCTCACCGATGCTGACCAGGAGAAGGACGAGGATAAGAATAAGGTGACATTGATGACCATCCACGCGGCCAAGGGACTTGAATTTAAACACCTGGTCATAGCCGGTGCCGAGGAAGAGCTATTTCCTTCCCAGATGAGCACCGGTAACCCAAAGGAACTGGAGGAGGAGCGGAGGCTCTTCTATGTGGCGCTCACCCGTGCCGAAAAGACCGCTTTGATCTCTTATGCGGTTCTCAGGTATAAGTGGGGTATTCAGAACGCGTGTTCCCCCAGTCGCTTTATCAAGGAGATTGATAGCAAATACCTGGATCTTCCTTCTGATTTTTTCCCGGTGCTTCCCGGGGAAGGACAGGAAGAGAAGGAAAAGTTTGTTCCCGAAGCCTACCGCAAGGTCATGGGGCAAAAAAACAGACCTGGATCTGTGAACATGGGTGGGCGCAAGCTTACTTCTGTGAACCAGGCCACATCCACCCCAAGCCGTCCGCCTGCGGGATTCACTCCCAAAGCATCCGCCTCGGCAGGTCAGCCGCCAAAAGATTTTACCCCTTCCGATCCTTCACTGGTCAGGGTAGGCGTTAAAGTAGAACATCCTCGTTTTGGAATTGGCAGTGTTATTGCCCTCGAGGGAGCCGATACGAATGTAAAGGCCACTGTCGAATTTCCAATCGGCAAAAAGCAGCTTTTGCTCAAGTTTGCCAAGCTTAGGGTGGTGGAGTAATTAAAAAGAAGTACTTTTGTGTAAAATTCTATTGAATGACTTACGATTATAATTCCAGCCGCGATAAGCTGGTCTTGCCGGAATATGGCAGAAACATACAAAAGATGGTCAACCACATTAAGACCATTGAAGACCGTGACGAAAGAAATAAAGCAGCAAAAACTGTAATAGGGGTGATGGGTAATCTGAACCCACACCTCAGGGATGTAAACGATTTCAAGCACAAGTTGTGGGACCACCTGACCGTGATCGCCGATTTCGATCTGGATATTGATGCTCCCTATCCCATGCCCGAACCGGAATCGCTCCAGAGTAAACCCGATAAAGTTCCCTACCACCAGCATCGCATCAAGAAGAAGCACTATGGCAGGTCCATTGTCTTGATGATTGACAAGGCAGTAGCACTGGAGCCGGGCGAGGAGAAGGATGACCTGGTCAAAATGATTGCCTACCATATGAAGAAATCATACCTCACATGGAACCGTGAAGCGGTTAGTGATGAGGAGATTTTTGGAGACATGAAAACGCTTTCAGGTGGAGTACTGGTGGTGAATCCCGATTTGAAACTTCCCGAAACCAAGGATATACTGGCAAAAAACCGTCCAATTCCTCAGAAGAAAAAAGGGGGAGGAAAAAAACACAAGCAGCATTCCTGATAAATGGGGAAATTCGTAATTGAAGGGGGAAATATCCTGAAGGGAGAGATTACTCCCCAGGGAGCTAAAAATGAGGCACTGCAAATTCTCTGTGCCACGCTGCTTACACCCCGAAAAATTACAATTCATAACCTGCCCCTGATTAAGGATGTGCTTATGCTCATCCAGTTGCTTGAAGATCTGGGGGTGAAGGTGGAAAGACTGGGAGGTGGCAATTTCAGTTTCCAGGCCGAAAATGTGGACCTGGAGTATTTCAAAACCGATGCATACCGAAATCAATCGGCAGCCCTCAGGGGATCAGTGATGATTCTTGGGCCCCTGCTTGCCCGCTTTGGTGAGGCAGTATTGCCCAAGCCGGGAGGGGATAAAATAGGTCGTCGCAGGCTTGATACCCACTTCCTCGGTTTTAAGGCCCTTGGGGCAAGCTTCGATTTTGACCATAGCAAGAATTTTTACCGGGTCAACGCCTCCAGGCTGAAGGGATGCTATATGCTCCTGGATGAGGCATCGGTTACAGGAACTGCCAATATCGTAATGGCCAGTGTTCTGGCAAAAGGCACAACCACCATCTATAATGCGGCCTGTGAACCCTATCTGCAGCAGCTATGTAAAATGCTGGTGCGCATGGGAGCAAGCATATCAGGAATAGGATCCAACCTGCTCACCATTGAAGGTGTGGAGCAGCTCGAGGGTACCGACCATTCCATCCTTCCCGATATGATTGAGGTAGGTAGTTTCATCGGAATGGCAGCCATGACGAAGTCGGAGCTGACCATCAAGAATGTGGCCTATGATCAACTGGGAATCATACCGGCCTCCTTCCAGCGACTTGGAATCAAAATGGAGCTCAGGGGCGATGACCTGTATATTCCTTCCCAGGAGCACTATGCTATTGAGACCTTCATTGACGGTGCCATTATGACCATTGCAGATGCACCCTGGCCGGGACTTACACCCGACCTTTTGAGTGTAATTCTTGTGACGGCCACCCAGGCAAAGGGAAGCGTACTTATTCACCAGAAGATGTTTGAAAGCCGGCTATTCTTTGTGGATAAGCTTATAGATATGGGAGCCCAGATTATTCTTTGCGATCCGCACAGGGCTACAGTTATAGGTATGGATCACGGGATCTGCCTGAGGGCTACAGCCATGTCTTCGCCGGATATCCGTGCCGGAGTTGCCCTGCTTATCGCAGCTATGTCGGCCGAAGGAACCAGTATCATTGACAATATTGAACAGATCGATCGCGGGTATGAACAGATCGACCAGCGCCTGAATAGCCTTGGAGCTTCAATTCGACGCGAACCTTAACCGAAACCATCAAATCCGAAGCCATTAAATCCGAA
>CAZRPW010000102.1:9544-13484 GCA_964601975.1 uncultured Bacteroides sp. | reverse complement strand
AAATCCGAAGCCATTAAATCCGAAACCATCAAATCCGAAACCATGAAAAGAATTATTACACTCATTGTAGCTTCCGTTTTTGTTTTGTCATGCAGTTCAGGAAAAAGTGAAAATAAGGAGTCTGCTAAGCCTGCTGTTGAAAAGGATGAGGTAAAAACCGGGATCAATATTGGTGAACGTGCCCCGGAACTGGTTTTCGAATCTCCCGCAGGAGAAAAGATTTCCCTCACTTCACTCAGGGGCCAGATGGTTCTCATTGATTTCTGGGCTTCATGGTGTTCCCCTTGCCGCATGGAGAATCCCAATCTTGTAAAGACCTACCATCATTTCAAGGAGATGGAGTTTCAGGGAGGAACAGGATTTACAGTTTATGGCGTTTCACTGGATAAATCCAGGGAGCAGTGGATGGCAGCCATTGAAAGGGATGGCCTGGAATGGGAAGCACATGTGAGCGATCTGAAGGGCTGGAATTCCGTTCCTGCCGCCATGTATGGTGTCAGGGGTATACCCATGAATTTCCTCATCGATGGCCAGGGCATCATCGTGGCCAAGAGCCTGCGTGGTGAGTATCTCGATAACAAGCTGAAGGAGCTGATTAAGTAAGGAATTCTTCTTAATCTCATTCCGCGCTTCATCAATAATCAGGTATTTATAGTTCACCAGAATTGTGTACAGACCTTCTCTGGAATTGTCTGCTAATCGACGGATTCAGCATATAAATTTCAGCAGCGTGGTTTTTCCGGACTGCCTCGGTCCGGGAACAGAGTGATATTTTTTATCCGTTTCTTATGATATATTCATAACATTACATTTTTGTGAAAGGCTATTTCATGACGGCACGGAAGTTGAAATAAAAAAGGCGCCTATATTTAGTTGCGAAGCAACGAAATTAAGCGCCTTTTTATTTGTCATTGGAGACTTATGCTAGTCTTCCTCCTGCTCTGCAGCGTATGCCTTCAGCAGTTCTTCCTGGATTTCACCCGGAACCGGAGCGTAATCGTCAAATTTCATGGAATACATGGCACGTCCGCTGGTGAGTGAGCTCAGTGAAGTGGAGTATTTGTTCATCTCAGCCAGGGGTACTTTGGCAGTGATTTTCTCAAAGCCCTTCTCGCTGGACATGCCCTGAACGATAGCGCGCCTTCCCTGAAGGTCACTCATCACATCACCCATATAGTCGGCTGGAACAAAAACTTCAACTTCGTATACGGGTTCCATGATTTTCGGACCGGCATCTTTGAAGGCCTGGCTGAACGCGTGCCGTCCTGCAAGCATGAAGGAGATTTCATTGGAGTCAACCGGGTGCATCTTACCGTCATAAACATAGACGCGGATGTCACGGGCGTAGGAACCTGTCAGTGGTCCTTCGTCGAGTTTCTCCATAACCCCTTTCAGGATGGCGGGGAGGAAACGTGCGTCAATGGATCCACCTACAATGCAGTTTACAAACTCCAGGGTTCCGCCCCAGCTTAGCTTGTGGGTATCCACACCGCGGTTGGCCATTTTCTGCTCTTTGCCGCCAAATTTGAACATGGGACGAGGCTCAGATCCTTCGATATAAGGCTCAACGATCAGATGTACTTCACCAAACTGACCGGACCCGCCTGACTGCTTCTTGTGACGATAGTCAGCCTGGGCAGGTTTGGTTATGGTTTCACGATAGGGAATCTTCGGAGTCACAAATTCGGTAGCTACCTTGTAGTCATGATCCAGGTGCCACTTCACGATATTCAGGTGGTATTCACCCTGGCCCGAGATGATGATTTGCTTAAGTTCCTTGCTGTACTCAACCTTTACAGTGGGATCCTCCTGGTTGATTCTTGTAAGTGCTTCGCCCAGTTTCTCTTCGTCACCTTCAACCACTGTCTTGATGGCTGTCCTGAATTTAGGCTCCGGGAAGGGAATTTTACCAAATACGTAAGATACATTGGGAGAGGTCAGGGTCTGGTTGGTCTTGGTGGCCTTCATCTTCACGGTGCAGCCAATATCGCCGGCTACCATGGAAGTGACCTTTTCCCGGTTTTTACCAAGTGGAGCGAAAATCTGCGATACGCGTTCTTTGTTCCGGGTATTGTTGTTTGTAAGGTCGTCGCCCTCTTTCAGGGTTCCTGAAACTATTTTGAAGAAGTTGATTTCGCCAATATGCGATTCAACAGAAGTTTTGAATACGAAGAGAGCGCAGGGCCCGTTTGCATCACATGTAACCTCGGTGCCATCTTCGGTGGTAAAGGTTCCCATTTCGTTGGTGGAAGGGGCCACGTTGGTCAGGAATTCCATGAAGCGATCAATCCCTATGTTTTTCTTTGCTGCTGAACAGAACACGGGATACATTCCTCGTGCCACAACACCCAGGGTAATCCCTGAACGCATTTCATCTTCGGTGAGGCCGTCGTTTTCGAAGAACAATTCCATCAGTGCCTCATCATTCTCGGCAGCTTTCTCGATCAGTTCGTTACGCAGTTCTTCTGCTTTTTCCATTTCCGATTCCGGGATGTCAAGAATCTCAGGCTTGCCACCATCCTTGGGGTATTTGAATAACTTGAAAAGGATAATGTCCACGATGGAGTCAAACCCGGGTCCGGCGTTCATGGGGTACTGAGCCAGTACTGCATCGCCGCCTACACTTTCCTTGATGGATTCAAATGCCTTTTCAAAATTAGCCTGGTCATGGTCGCACTTGTTCACGAGGAAAACGGCAGGTTTTTTTAATTTCTCAAGCCAGCGGCTGTGAATCTCTGTTCCAACTTCAACACCGTTTGCGGCATTGACTACAATTACGCCGGTGTCGGCTACGTGCAGACTGCTTACAGTTCCGCCTACAAAATCGTCAGATCCGGGTACATCCAGGATGTTGATTTTTTTACCATTAAACTCAGTGTACATCACGGAGGAGTACATGGAGGTTTGGTTCTCCTGTTCTATCTGGTGAAAATCGGAGACTGTGTTTTTCGAATCTACGTCACCTCTTCTTGCGATCACACCACCCTGGAACAGCATGGTTTCGGCCACAGTCGTTTTGCCGGCGCCGGAGTTTCCGAGCAGGGCAATGTTTTTAATCTGGTTGGTTGAATATGTTTTCATCAGCTATTAAATAATGGTATTCAATATATTAAGTTATGATTGTTGTTCAGCCAGTTTGAGAATAAGTGATGCAAAAGTAATAAAATTTTGATTCTAAGCAATTGATAAAAAGGGGCAAAGAACAAGAGATATTTGACTATTTTAGAGGGATCAAAAAATCTCTAATGATGAAACAAAAAATTCTGAGCCTGGCTCTGGCAATCCTGGTCTTTACGGTCTCAAATCAGACCTGGGGGAAAGTTTATGAACTGACTTCTCCTGATCAAAATATTACCATAAAAATTACGGTCGATGAGACGCTCAGCTTTTCAGTAGAGGATCCCACGGGCATCCTCGTAGAGAAGCTCAGTCCGGCCATGATTATCGGCAGGCCCGGGGAGGGAGGTACGCTTATGGCCGGAGGTACTCCCCTGGCAGGCGGTGGGTTTTTGACAGGGGAGAAGCCCAGGGTGCTTTCAAAAAAACTAATCGAAATCGATCAGGTGTTTAAACCTGTTGTACCCACGATCTCCTCCGAAATCAGGGACCACTGTAATCAGCTTACCCTTCGCTTCAGGGGAGATTATTCCCTGGTGTTCAGGGCCTATAATAATGGGGTGGCCTACCGTTTCGAAAGTACGCTGGCGGGACAGGTAAGGGTGCAGGAGGAAAAATTTGATCTGGACATCCCGGGCGATTTCACTGCATGGTTCCCGGAAGAAGAAAGTATGATCTCTCACAATGAAAGATTATACGAGGTGCTGGATATCTCAGCCATTGAGGAAGGAGCGTTCTGTTCCCTGCCTGTTTTGTTTAAGAGCCCCAGGGGAAGCTCCGTACTTTTCACTGAGGCCGATTTGTTCGATTATCCGGCCATGTA
>CAZRPW010000102.1:0-9444 GCA_964601975.1 uncultured Bacteroides sp. | reverse complement strand
CCTGATCCCCAGGGTGGTCCTGGAAGCAATTCCCCAGAAAGGAGCTGAAGACCGTAACCTGGATATTACCAAAGAGGCAGATTACCTGGCCGAGACCAGGGGTACAAGAACCTGGCCCTGGAGGTTATTTATGATTGCAGCAAAGGACGGGGATCTGCTTACAAACGATCTTGTCTATCAACTGTCCAGACCCACCCAGTTGGAGCAGACCGATTGGATTAAACCCGGAAAGGTCGCATGGGACTGGTGGAATGCCAATAATATATATGGAGTGGATTTTGAATCAGGGATCGATAACAGAACTTATAAGTATTATATCGACTTTGCTTCGGAATACGGATTGGAGTACATTATCCTGGATGAGGGCTGGACCTTCAGTACGACCAATACTTTGAAATGCAATCCGGATATCGATGTGGAGGAACTGGTCGCCTACGGAAAGGAAAAGGGGGTGGGGATTATCCTCTGGACACTATGGGGCCCCCTGGATGAACACCTTACAGAGGCCCTTGATCTATACAGGGAATGGGGCGTAAAGGGAATCAAGGTGGATTTCATGCAGCGTTCCGACCAGTACATGGTGAATTTTTATGAAAGGGTGGCAAAAGAGGCCGGGGCCAGGGAGCTGCTTGTGGATTACCACGGAGCCTTCAAGCCGGCAGGCTTAAGAAGAGCCTATCCCAATGTGATTAACTATGAAGGTGTTAAGGGTATGGAAAATGTGAAGTGGAGCAGTGATATTACACCCCTCCATGATCTTACCATTCCCTTTATCCGCATGGCAGCAGGGCCCATGGATTTCACCCCCGGGGCCATGGACAATGCCCATGAGGTGAATTATATGGCACGCTTCGATCGTCCCATGAGCATGGGCACCCGCTGTCACCAGCTTGCCATGTATGTGGTGTATACGAGTCCGCTTCAGATGCTTTGTGATAATCCCTCCAACTACTACAGGGAAAGGGAGTCGGCACAGTTCATTTCGGAAATTCCCACCACCTGGGATGAGACCAGGGTACTGGAAGCTGAAGTGGCTGATCATGTAGTTGTAGCCAGGCGAAATGGTGAGAACTGGTATATCGGTGCCATGAGCGCTGACCTGGCCCGCGAGTTTGAACTCGACCTTTCCTTTCTTGGGGATGGTGAGTTCGAGGCGGTGATCATGGAAGATGGACCTAATGCCAGGAAGATGGCGCAGGACTATGTCCGCAAGTTTGCACTTCTGAGCAAAGGGGAGAGCCTGAAGATCCGCATGGTGGAAGGCGGTGGCTGGGCAGCCATCCTTAAGCCTGTAAAGTAAAAAGCCTGTAAAGTAAAAAGTCTGTAAAGTCGAACCGTAGCGAAGCGAAGCTCGTGAATCCGCCAAAGGCGGAGAACAAAGCCTGTAAAGCTGACCCTGATGAGTCGGGGAATGAGCCTTTTTTTCATCTAAAATTGTCCGGATCGGAGAGTGGAAAATGACTTTTTTACCTTCTTGAGGGGTAGCTTGTGACCTGTTTAAAACAGAAACAACAAAAAAAAAGTTACTGACAGGAGATTCCGGGAACCCTTGCGAAATCTGCGAATCCTGAATTTGAGTGAGATGGAGTGCATTATTCATTAAATATTTATTGTTTTTTCAAAATAAATCCTACCTTTGCGATCCGAAATTAACAGAGGATTAATAATAAAACGAACAGTATACAATGCCAACGATTCAACAATTAGTTCGTAAAGGCCGAAAGAAACTGAACGATAAGAGTAAGGCTCCAGCCCTGGATTCATGTCCACAAAGGCGCGGTGTTTGCGTGCGTGTTTATACCACCACTCCAAAGAAACCTAACTCCGCTATGCGTAAAGTTGCAAGGGTAAGGCTCACCAATCAAAAAGAGGTGAACGCTTACATTCCGGGAGAAGGACACAACCTGCAGGAGCACAGTATCGTGCTGATCAGGGGTGGAAGGGTAAAAGACCTTCCAGGTGTACGTTATCACCTTATACGTGGCGCACTCGACACCTCAGGTGTAGAAGGCAGAACACAACGCAGAAGTAAATACGGTACAAAGAGACCAAAGAAAAAATAAGAGTGTCCGCCGGATGCAACAAAGTTGACGAAGGCAGATACAGTACTCAATAAGGATATACTTATAGCATAATGAGGAAGACAAAACCAAAGAAGAGAATTCTACTGCCCGATCCAAGATACCAGGATTCCTATGTGACCAGGTTCGTAAATAACCTGATGCTCGATGGCAAGAAAAGTAAAGCCTACGACATCTTTTACGGAGCGATGGATATCATTGAACAAAAAACCAAGGACGATGAGAAATCGGCTCTTGATATATTTAAGGCAGCACTGGATAACATTACTCCCCAGGTTGAGGTTAAGAGCCGCAGGGTGGGTGGTGCTACATTCCAGGTACCCATGGAAGTCAGACCTGACAGGAAGATTTCTATCTCCATGAAGAACATGATTCTTTTTTCACGCAAGCGTGCGGGAAAATCAATGGCTGAGAAGTTGGCAGCGGAGACGATTGCAGCATATAATAATGAAGGCGGTGCTTATAAGAAAAAAGAAGATACGCATCGCATGGCTGAAGCCAACAAGGCTTTTGCTCACTTCAGGTTCTAATATAGTATTGAAATAACATTTATAGCAATCCACCCCAGGCGGATTGCAAGGTAAGTGTGCATTAATTATGAATCCAGATTTAAAAAATACAAGAAACATCGGGATCATGGCGCACATCGATGCCGGGAAGACTACCACCACAGAACGCGTATTGTTCTATACAGGTATCACCCACCGCATCGGTGAAGTTCATGACGGAGCCGCTACAATGGATTGGATGGTACAGGAGCAAGAGCGCGGTATCACCATTACATCAGCAGCCACTACTACTTTTTGGAAGCACAACGAAAAGGAGTATAAGATTAATATTATTGATACACCCGGACACGTTGACTTCACCGTTGAAGTTGAACGTTCGTTGAGGGTGCTTGATGGTGCAGTTGCCGTATTCTGTGCAGTGGGTGGCGTAGAGCCACAGTCCGAGACTGTTTGGCGCCAGGCTGATAAGTACAAAGTACCCCGTCTCGCTTTCATTAATAAAATGGACCGCACGGGGTCAGATTATTTCGGCGTGGTTCAGGAGATCGCGGATAAATTGGGTTCTAACCCGGTACCCATGCAGATTCCAATCGGATCAGAAGAGAGTTCCAGAGGTATCGTTGACCTTATCGAGCGTAAGGCCATCGTCTGGAAACAGGATGAAGAGTTGAGGATGAAATACGAGTACTGCCCGATTCCCGAGGATATGATCAGTGAGGTGGAAGAGTGGAGAGAGAAACTGGTTGAGGCCGTTTGTGTTTCTGATGACACGCTGCTTAATAAATTCCTGGAAGACAGGGACTCCATCACAGTAGAAGAGTTTATGGAATACGCCCGCAGGGCCACCATCAATATGCATATTGTTCCGGTGCTTTGCGGTTCAGCTTTTAAGAATAAAGGAATTCAGCGTATGCTGGATGCCATTTGTGATCTTCTTCCCAGCCCCATGGATATTGGTGCCGTTAAAGGTATCGATCCCAGGACCGAACAGGAAATGAGCAGAGAGCCCAGTGATGATGAGCCGCTGACCGGGCTGGTATTTAAAATTGCCACCGACCCCTTCGTGGGCCGTCTCGCTTATGTGCGCGTTTACTCAGGTAAACTGCAGGAAGGTGTGATGATCTATAATAACCGCACCGGAAATAAAGAACGTATCAGCCGTATCTACCAGATGCATGCCAACAAGCAACTCCCCAAAAAGGAGATTGGTGCCGGCGATATTTGCGCGGTAGTTGGACTTAAAGAACTGAGGACAGGGGATACCATCACATCGGTGGGTAAACCCATGATCCTTGAAGCCATTGAATTTCCGGATACAGTAATCGGGATTGCTATTGAACCAAAGACCCAGGCCGACATTGATAAAATGGGTATTGCCCTGGGTAAACTGGCAGAGGAAGATCCTACTTTCCAGATTAAAAGTGACCCTGACTCCGGTCAGACCACCATTAACGGAATGGGAGAACTTCATCTTGAAATCCTGCTGGACCGCCTGAAGCGGGAGTTTAAGGTAGAGTGCAATGTAGGAGCACCCCAGGTGAACTATAAAGAGGCACTTACTACAGAAGTAAAACACCGTGAAACTTTTAAAAAGCAGACGGGTGGACGTGGTAAATTCGCCGATATTGAAATCTTCATCGGACCTTCCGAGGAGAATAAAGGACTTGAATTTGTAGACGAAGTACGGGGCGGGAGAATCCCAAAGGAGTATATTCCTTCCGTAGAGAAAGGATTTAAGAATGCCATGTCTAACGGACCACTTGCAGGTTTCCCCATCGAGGGAATGAAGGTGCGCCTTGTAGATGGCTCTTTCCATGCGGTTGACTCCGATCAGCTCTCTTTTGAGATTTGCGCACGCCAGGCATTTAAGCATGCCGCATCCAAGGCGAGTCCGGTGATGCTTGAACCCATCATGTCCGTGGAGGTTGTAACCCCCGAGGAGTATATGGGCGATGTAATTTCCGACCTGAATAAAAGGCGCGGACAGGTTGAAGGCATGGATTCCAAAGCAGGAGCCAGGGTCATTAAGGCCAAGGTACCCCTTTCAGAGCAGTTCGGTTATGTGACCGTTCTGAGGACTCTTTCTTCGGGAAGGGCAAGTTCATCCATGGAATTCAGCCATTACGAGCGTATGCCACAGAACCTGGCGAAAGAGGTTCTTGAAAAGGTAACAGGAAAAGCTTTATCATAATTTATTGAAAGATAATGAGTCAGAAGATTAGAATTAAGTTGAAGTCCTACGATCACAACCTCGTCGACAAAAGCGCCGAGAAGATTGTAAAGACAGTTAAATCCACAGGTGCAGTGGTTAGCGGACCCGTTCCCCTTCCTACTCACAAGCGTGTGTATACTGTACTAAGGTCTCCCTTTGTTAACAAGAAATCGAGAGAGCAGTTCCAGTTGAGCTCATTTAAAAGGCTGCTGGATATTTACAGTTCCACTCCAAAAACAATTGACGCGCTCATGAAACTTGAGTTGCCCAGTGGAGTTGAAGTTGAAATCAAAGTCTAACACAGGTAAAAACAGAATAAGATGCCAGGATTAATTGGTAAGAAAATTGGAATGACTTCCGTTTTCGACAAAGATGGAAAAAACATCCCCTGTACCGTGATACAGGCTGGCCCTTGCACGGTAACCCAGGTGAAGACACTTGAATCTGACGGCTATGCTGCAGTTCAGTTGGCTTTCGATGAAAAAAAGGAGAAGAACACCCCCAAAGCAGAACAGGGACACTTCGCCAAAGCAAATACCACTCCCAAGAAGAAGGTGATTGAGCTGAAAGGATTTGTGAAAGACTGGAAAACAGGTGACGTTATAAACGTGGATTACTTTCACGATGACAAATGGCTGGATGTTTCAGGCATTTCCAAGGGTAAAGGATTTCAGGGTGTAGTGAAGCGGTACAACTTCAAAGGTGTGAACGACGCTACTCACGGTCAGCACAACAGAATGCGTGCTCCCGGATCACTTGGCGCTTCATCCTACCCCTCAAGGGTTTTCAAAGGAATGCGTATGGGTGGACAGACCGGTAATAAGAAGGTGAAAATTCTGAACCTGAAGGTGATGAAGATCGTTCCTGAGAACAATCTCCTGATTCTCAAAGGTTCCGTTCCCGGATCAAATGGTTCATATTTAATTATTGAGAAGTGATGGAATTAGAAGTAATCAACATATCCGGAAAAAGCACCGGTAAGAAGGTAAAACTGGACGCGGAGATTTTTGGGATTGAGCCCAACGACCATGCCATTTACCTGGATGTGAAGCAGATCATGGCACATCAGCGCCAGGGTACCAGCAAATCTAAGGAACGTGGAGAGATCAGGGGAAGCCGCAAGAAAATCAAGCGTCAGAAGGGAACCGGTACCGCACGTTTTGGCGATATCAAGAACCCTTTATTCAGAGGAGGCGGTCGCGTATTCGGCCCTAAGCCCAGAACCTACGGCGGTAAATTAAACCGAAAGGTTAAAGATCTGGCCCGTAAATCTGCACTGGCATACAAGGTTCAGAACAAGCAGCTCATGGTGGTCGAAGATTTTACAATGGATGCTCCCAAGACCAGTGAGTTTGACAGCATTCGAAAAAATCTGAAGATCGACGATAAAAAATCGCTTTTCGTCATAAATGAAAGAAATAATAACTTATATTTGTCGTCGCGAAATCTGCAGAAAACAAAGGTTATAACTCTCTCAGAATTAAACACATACGAAATAATGAATGCTTCAACCGTGTTATTTATAGAGAGTTCACTTGACGTTCTGCAGAAGAACGCCTAAACGTAAGGAATCATGAATGTTTTAATTAAACCCATAGTAACCGAAAAGATGACTACCCAGGGGGAGGACTTCAATCGGTACGGTTTTATAGTTGAGAAGACTGCCAATAAACTGCAGATCAGAGAAGCGGTGGAAGAGCTTTATGGCGTTAAGGTTTCAGAAGTGAATACCATGCGTTATCCCGGTAAGCGCAAACAGCGTTTTACCAAATCAGGCGTTTCAGTTGGAAAGACCGCTTCTTTTAAGAAAGCAGTGGTAACACTGGCAGAAGGCGAAGTAATTGATTTTTATAGCAACATATAGAAAAGATGGCAATCAAAAAGTATAAGCCCACAACTCCGGGTCAGCGCTTTAAAGAGATCTCTGCCTATGATGATCTTACTCCTGGCACTACGCCGGAGAAGTCGCTGATGAAACCCATTAAAAAAAGTGGTGGCAGGAACAATACCGGTAAAATGACAATGCGCTACCTGGGAGGTGGACATAAAAAAAGATACCGTGTAATCGATTTCAAACGGGATAAGGATAATATGGAGGCTACTGTAAAGAGCATCGAGTATGATCCTAACCGTACTGCAAGGATTGCCCTTGTTGTTTACGCCGACGGCGAGAAGCGTTACATAATTGCTCCTCACAAAATTGAAGTGGGACAGAAAATTATTTCAGGAGACAAAGTTGTTCCGGAACTGGGAAACTCAATGACCCTGGCTAACATTCCACTGGGAACCGATATACATAATATCGAGCTGAAACCTGGTAAAGGCGGAATGCTTGCAAGGAGTGCAGGATCATACGGTACACTTAGTTCCAGGGATGGAAAGTATGCCCTCATCAAGCTTCCCTCCGGGGAGACCAGGATGGTCCTGACTACCTGCCGTGCGACTATTGGTATCACATCCAATGGAGACCACGGACTGGAGAAAAGCGGGAAAGCCGGTCGCTCACGTTGGAAAGGACGTCGTCCCCGCGTACGTGGTGTAGCCATGAACCCGGTTGATCACCCAATGGGTGGTGGTGAAGGTCGCTCTTCAGGTGGACACCCAAGGTCAAGGAACGGTATGCCTGCTAAAGGTTTTAAGACCCGTGCCAAAAAGAAGTACTCTGACAGGTACATTGTTGAAAAGAGAAAATCTAAAAAGTAAGATAGCATGAGCCGTTCACTGAAAAAAGGACCTTTTATAGATTTCAAGCTGGAGAAGCGTGTCGTTGAGATGAACGATTCCGGTAAGAAATCAGTGATCAAAACATGGTCGAGAAGATCAATGATCTCTCCTGACTTTGTGGGCCATACCATTGCCGTACATAATGGCAACAAGTTCATCCCGGTATACGTTACCGAGAACATGGTCGGACACAAACTTGGTGAATTTGCACCTACCCGTATGTTCAGGGGTCACGGTGGAAAGCAGAGATAATATAATAATCCTACGAAGAAATGGGTGCAAGAAAAAGAAACAGAGCAGAACAGCTCAAAGAGGAGAGGAAGACAAGATATTACGCAGTTCTGAGGAACTGTCCTACCTCCCCAAGGAAAATGAGACTGGTTACTGATATGATCCAGGGCGTGGAAGTGAATAAGGCACTGGATATGCTAAGATTCAGCAAAAAGGATGCCTCTACAAAAGTTGAAAAACTTTTACTTTCAGCCATTGCCAACTGGCAGGTCAAGAATGAAGGTGCAAGAATTGAAGAGACTAAGCTGGTGGTCAGTGAGGCCAAAGTAGATGTCTCCAAGAGTCTGAAGAGGATTCAGCCTGCTCCCCAGGGAAGGGCTCACCGAATCAAGAAGCGTTCAAATCACGTGACCATTGCAATCGATACCCCGAAGGGCGTTGTAGCAGAAGTACAGGAACAAGAAACAGAAAATCAAGCATAGATGGGACAAAAAGTAAATCCGATAGGTAATCGCCTGGGAATCATCAAGGGATGGGATTCAAACTGGTATGGTGGAAAAGATTACTCTACCAAACTGGTTGAAGACAACAAGATCAGGGAGTACCTGAATGCCCGTCTGGCCAAGGCCAGCATTTCCAAGATTATCATTGAGCGTACGCTGAAGCTCATTACCGTTACCGTAAACACTGCCCGTCCGGGTATCATCATCGGTAAAGGTGGTCAGGAAGTGGACAAGCTGAAGGAGGAGTTGAAGAACATCACCAAGAAAGAAGTTCAGATAAACATTTTTGAAGTGAAGCGTCCCGAGTTGGATGCCACCATCGTTGCTAATAATATTGCACGTCAGCTTGAAGGTAAGGTAAGTTATCGCCGTGCCATCAAGATGGGGATCGCCTCTACCATGAGAATGGGTGCTGATGGAATCAAGATCCTTGTAAGCGGTCGCCTGGGTGGCGCCGAGATGGCCCGTGCCGAGTCTTATAAGGACGGAAGGATTCCCCTGCATACGCTTCGTGCCGACATCGACTATGCACTTGCTGAAGCACATACAAAGGTAGGTGTGGTAGGAGTGAAGGTCTGGATTTGTAACGGAGAAGTATTTGGAAAGCGTGATCTGTCACCAAACATAGGTGCAGAAAACGTAAAGGCCAAAGGCGGAAGAGTTCCAAGGAAGGAAAACCGCGATAACCGCAGGGACAACAGAAGGGACAGGGACTAAGCCCTGAACAGAAAAGAATAATCAGGAAAAACTAATACAATGTTACAACCGAAGAAAACCAAATACAGGAGAATGCAAAAAGGGCGCATGAAAGGAAACGCCCAGCGTGGAAATCAACTTGCATTCGGTTCCTTTGGGATCAAAGCACAGGAGGATGCATGGATCACCGGTCGCCAGATTGAGGCTGCCCGTCAGTCCATCACCCGTCATATGAAGAGGGAAGGACAGTTATGGATCCGCATTTTTCCGGCAAAACCTATTACCAAGAAGCCTGCAGAAGTTAGGATGGGTAAAGGTAAGGGTGCCCCTGAAGGATTTGTATGTCCGGTTACCCCTGGACGTATGATCTTCGAACTTGAAGGTGTTTCCTTCGAGGTGGCTAAAGAAGCGCTGCGCCTTGGCGCCCAGAAGTTCCCCATTTCCACAAAATTTGTGGTTCGCAGGGATTACACGGAAGAGTAGAGAGT
>CAZRPW010000101.1:0-17023 GCA_964601975.1 uncultured Bacteroides sp. | reverse complement strand
CCATTTACCATTTACCATTTACCATTTACCATTTACCATTTTTATGTTACGCCTTTTTGCCTTCTTCCTGTTTATTCTTAGTCTTTCTTTGGCTGCTGCCCAGGAAACGCTAATCCGCGAAGAATCATTTACTTCCCGCAGGGATGGGATTCGAACCATTTCTGATAACCCGGAAAGAATGATGGCTGTTCAAAGGGCCCGGGAACTGGGGATTCCCGATCGACGAATCGATTCCAGTGGTCGGATGGTGGCCATTAGACGGATCACTCCAAATGGGAAGCCGGAATACCTGAGTACTTTTAATATTGACGCTGCGCGAACCATATCCGTCAACAGGGTGTGGAAGGATGGAGGTGAGGATCTGGACCTGAGTGGTAATGGACTGGTGGTGGGGGTATGGGACGGCGGAGTCCTGCTTGATTCACACAGGGAATTTGGTGACCGTGGCCGGATAATGAATACAGATGCGGATGTGGCAGGGCATTCTACCCATGTCAGCGGAACCATTGCTGCAGCGGGGATCGATGGGGATGCACGAGGAATGGCAAAGGGGGCAATTATCGAAGGTTATGACTGGAATAACGACCTTGATGAAATGGCAGCCGCAGCTGCAGACGGGCTTCTAATATCCAATCACTCCTATGGGTATATTGTGGGTTTTGATTACAACTTCGATGAAAATCGTTGGGAGTGGTGGGGCGATACCGAGATCAGTGAAGAGGAGGATTACCTCTTTGGCTACTATCACAGCGAGGCCCGCTCCTATGACTTAATCGCCCATGATCATCCCTTTTATCTGATAGTGAAAGCAGCGGGCAACGACCGGGGCGAAAGGCCTTCGCCTGGCTGGGATCATTATGTATGGCAAAATGGTGACTGGGTTCGCAGTACTGTTGAGAGGCAGGTTGACGGAGGCGAGGCAGGTTTTGGAAGCATAGGGCCGGTGGCCACAGCAAAGAACATCCTTGCTGTGGGTGCAGTAGGGGATCTGTCTGAGGGTTTCGCGACTTCCGGCTCAGTGGAGGTTGAAGCGTATTCAACATTTGGACCCACCGACGATGGCCGAATTAAGCCCGACCTGGTATCAAATGGTGATGGGCTGTTTTCTACTTATTCAGGGAGTGATGACGACTACAGATACAGTTCTGGTACTTCCATGGCCACACCAGGGGTAAGTGGTTCCCTGGCGCTCCTCCAGGAGCATTATCATAATATACATAATAGCTATCTCAGGTCTGCGACATTGAAGGGACTGGTCCTTCACACGGCCGATGATGCCGGTAATCCTGGTCCGGATTACAGCTTTGGATGGGGATTGATGAATACGGCCAGTGCCGCCAGGCTAATTACCGATACCGTCAGGCACCAGGTGGCTGAGTATCTGCTTGCAGACCAGGGTGAAATTAGAATACCGCTGTACAGTGATGGTTCACAGTCTGTTAAGACTACCATTTGTTGGACAGATCCCCCTGGTGAAGTTCCGTCTCCTTCATTAAACCCTGCCAATAGGATCCTGGTTAATGATTTGGATGTCCGGATCATACGAAGCATAGACGGCCGTGAGTTCAGACCCTTTATTCTGGATCCTCTTCAGCCGGCTCTCCCTGCACAAAATGGGGACAATGTCCTCGACAATGTGGAACAGGTGTTTTTGGAGGCAGTGGAAGAGGGATTCTATGAAATTGTGATTAGTCACAAGGGAGCACTTAAAGAGGGTGGTCAGGCCTTTTCATTAATTGTATCCGGACTCACAGATCATTATTATGCATCAGGGTCATATATCCTGACAGATAATAACGGGGCATTTATTCTGACCTCGGCCGATACGTACCGGCCAGGGATGGATGCCTCATGGTTGATTTCCCCTGAGAATGAAGAGCCTGTCTCTCTCAGCTTTGATTTTTTTGATACAGAGAAGAACCAGGATTTTTTAAGGATTTATGATGGAGCAGATGCTACTGCACCGCTGCTGGCAGAGTTTTCAGGATCCTTAGTGAATGAAGATACCCTTTTGCGTGCATCTGGAGAGGCTATGTGGCTTGTGTTTAATTCGGATGAGCAGGTTCAGGGCAAAGGGTTCCGGGCTAATTATTGTACCACGGCGCCTGCTGAGGGGCTAAGCGCATTGGAAGGGGAAGCATGGCCCTGCACCGCCTCGGAGGAAAGCTACCTCGTTACAGGTGAGGATGGTGCCTTTTACCGCTGGGATTTGCCCGTAGACTGGGAGCTTTTGGAAAGTGGACGGAATTATGCAAAAATTGGCATTGGTTCCGGTGCTGGTATGCTTGAGGTGACTCCCTACAACCGATGTGGTGAATCGGAGGCCGTGGGGATGGCGGTTGTATCACTTGCAACAGCTCCTGTTCTTGATTCTTTTACGGGTGATTCGGTGCTATGCTCAGGAGAACAGGAAACACTTTCCGTGGAGGAACTGGACGGAGCTGTCTATGAGTGGATATTTCCTGAAAACTGGAAGGGAAGTAGTGAGTCTCACGAGATTCATTTCATTCCCTCGCTCGATCAGGGAACTGTTTATGTGAGTGCCCGAAACACCTGTGGACAGGGAGATACCCTGCGCATCCCGGTATTGGTTAAAACCATTCCACGGGAAAAGGAAATCTATGCGGTTTCGGATAAGATTTGTCAATATTCGACTAGTGTTTTCTATCTTAATGGTTCGGAAGGTGTAGATTATCAATGGAGTGCGGAATTCGACTGGAAGATAAGCGGAGAAAATTTTAAGGATTCGGTGTCAGTGGAGGTGGGCGAAAACTCTGGCATGATCTACCTGATGGCACTCAATGAATGTGGCATTGCTTATTCCGACAGGTTTTTCAGTGTTTTGGATCGTCCCGATGAGCCCATGTTGCGGGAGCTGAGCAGCATATATGATGATCTGAGATCTGTAGAGGTGCTGAATGCAACGGAATATACCCTGATTCAATGGTACCGGAACGGCATGTTAATCGATAGTCCGCTTGCCACCGGCCCCAGTTATGTGACCTATGTTCCCGGTGTATATTCGGTAGGTGTTCAGAACATTGAAGCGTGCTTTTTCATCCAGGATTGGGAAGAGGGCATTGATGTATCAGCTATCGAAAACGCTTATTCGGTTCATGCCGGTGCCGGCGGATCACTGGTTGTTTATAATGCAACAGAGCATCCTGCGACTCTAAATGTGTATGACCTGGAAGGGAAACTTCAAATGATTCATACGGTGGATCCCGGATATAATGAGCTTACAACCACACTTCATGGAGTGAAACTGGCTTCGGTATTTGGATTCGCTAAAATGAAAGTTTTCAGAATATTCATCCGATAACAGGTCTGTTCCCAGTCCCATTATCCTGGAATATTTTCGCTCTATTCATTTCATTTCATTTTGTTAAACATACCTTTCTCAATATTTGCAGGGGGAGGATTTGTTAATTTCTGTTAAATGGTATTGGTTTTTTTAGTAATTTCGGCGCTTCAAGAGTCAAGTGATCTATAATATTTATTAAACCTAAAACCTTAATCTATGAAAAGATTATCAATTCTTTGTGCACTCCTTATGTTTGTAAGCATTGGACTTCGGGCACAGGGATTAGAGATTACTGGTAACGTGGTAGGTGCTAATGATGGTTCAGCATTGCCGGGTGTAACAGTAGTCGTGAAGGGAACAACGGTGGGTGCTGTTACTGATTTTGAAGGTAATTACTCCATTGTTGCACCTGAAGGATCAAAAATGTTAGTGTTCTCTTTTGTCGGTATGCAATCTCAGGAAGTAGCTATCGGCAATTCGACCACCATTAATGTGTCCATGAAGGTGGATGCTGTAAATATGGATGAAGTGGTTGTGATTGGATACGGAAGAGCGACCCGTGAGGCTTCTACCGGATCGGTTTCTGTTGTGAATAGCGATCAGTTGCAGGATGTACCTGAACTGAGCTTTGACAAGATGCTGACGGGTAAGGTAGCCGGGGTACAAATTACCTCTACTTCCGGACAGCCTGGAGCAGCTTCCCAGGTTAGGATTCGAGGTACAAGCTCACTGAATGCAGGTAATGAACCCCTCTATGTGGTGGATGGTATTCCAGTAATGGAGGGCGACCAGACCTATTTTACCAATACAGGTAATGCACTGGCCATGATCAATCCAAATGATATTGAATCAATCACCGTTTTGAAAGATGCTGCAGCAGCTTCCATTTATGGATCGAGGGCAGCCAACGGGGTTATTCTGATTACTACCAAATCTGGTAAGGACGGAAAATCCAAAGTGAATTTCAGAGCTTCCTATGGTGTTTCAAGTTTGGCAAATGACAATAATTTTGACATTCTTACTCCTCAGGAGGAGGTGGAATACCACCGTGCCGCTGCGGTAAATGCCGGAGCGAATCCTGATGATCCCAGTGATCCTTTTTATTATCCACTGAGTATACTGGAGCAGCCCATGAACAACTGGCTCAGGGAAATGAGCAGGTTTGGGAACCTCCAGAATTACGAGCTTGCTGTTAGCGGTGGTAATTCAAAAACAAAACACTATACCTCCGGTTCTTATTCAAACTCGGAAGGTGTTTTCCATGGAATTGATTACAAGAAGTATCAGTTGCGTTCAAACATTGATCATGATATCAGTGACAAGCTGAGGATGGGCGTAAAGCTGAATGCTTTCCATTCCGAATCCAATGACATAGCGATGCAGTCAATGTATTATGTGAACCCCTTGTTTGCAGGTATGTTTCTAAATCCATGGACTCCTGTCTACAATGAAGATGGTACTGTAAATATGTCAATACCCGAATGGGGAAATACCAATCCAAGGGCTACGCAGGAATATGACGATCAGTATGAATTGCAAAACAGGCTTCAGGGAACACTTTATGTGGAGTGGGAACCTCTTGCCGGTCTGAAATTCAAGACCAACAACTCTGTTGAGTATACCGATGGTGAGGGCCGCAGGTACTGGTCAAAGGAGGCGGATTCACAGGGAAATACAACCCTGCAGGTGTCCAACTCCAAGTATGCCCAGATGACTTCTTCAAATACGGTTTCTTATACCAAATACTTCAACGATCATAACCTGAACATTCTGGGTGGATTCGAAGCCATTGATAACAGTTACAACAGCTACTATATTAGCTCTCCCGATGTGGATCCGAACATTCCTTACCCAAATACGGGAACTGCAGGAACAGATGAAGGGGATTACAATGAATATCGTTACACCATGGCTTCCTTCTTCGGGATCCTGGACTACAATTACGCCAGTAAATATTATTTACGTGCCAGCGTTAGGACAGACGGAAGTTCACGTTTTGGTGCGAATAACCGCTGGGGTACCTTCTACTCTGTAGGAGCTAGCTGGAACCTTCACAACGAAGATTTCCTTGAGAATATAAGTGCAATTGACGCAATGAAAATTCGTCTGAGCTACGGTATCAATGGTAACGACCGCATTGGGAACTACGAGCACTGGGGTATTTACGGCCCCGTCGCCTATAATGGTATATCCAGTATGGCCCCCCAGCAGCCGTCCAATCCGGACCTGACCTGGGAAACCAACCAGTCTTATAACATTGGTATTGACTTCGGCTTACTGCAGCGTGTTTCCGGTACTTTGGAAATCTACTCCAGGAAAACAACCGATATGTTGCTGGATATTCCCCTGTCAAGGACTTCCGGATTTACAAGCCTTCGCCAGAACATTGGTGAACTCCAAAACCGGGGTGTTGAATTTCTTGTGGATGTGACCCTGGTGGACGGACCTGTATTCTGGAGTGTAGGCCTTAATGTGGCTGCCAACAGGAGTGAGATCCTGAGCCTGGGTGATCAGGAAGAGTTTATCAATGCAGACAATAACAGGATCATTCACAGGGTGGGAGAGAGTCTCTACAACTATTATCTCTATAATTATGCCGGTGTGAATCCTGTGAATGGAGAAGCCTTATGGTATGATGAAGATGAGAATATTACAAACCTTTACAGTGATGCAAATAAAATCATTGCCGGATCACCGGAACCACAATTCCTGGGCGGATTTAATACGCAGGTATCATGGAAAGGGATTTCTCTGAATGCCAATTTTGAATATAAGCTGGGGAACCAGGTGCTTGTAGAAGAACTGCACTATGCAGCTTCTGATGGCCTCTGGTGGGACAGAAACCAGGTGGACATTGTAATGGACTACTGGAAGCAGCCCGGAGATCTGACCAAGACCCCGAAACCCATTGCCAATAACACCACAAACTCAAGCGGATATTACAATCCCCGGTGGATGTACAATGGTGACTATTTACGGATTAAGAACATTACCCTTTCCTATACACTGCCAACTCAGCTGACCCAGCAGGTGAAGATCAGCCAGTTGAGGATCTATGCAAGTGCAGTGAATGCATTTACCTGGCACAGTGTTGATTTTTGGGATCCGGAGAGAGGTGTCGAAGGAGCCGGATTTGGAATCTATCCGATGACAAAGAGTTTTGTTATTGGTCTTGATCTCACATTTTAACGAATAAAATTATTGAACGATGAATAAACAAAAAATAATAATCGTTGGGATTCTGGCACTCTTTGTGTTCACTACTGCGTGTGAGGATTTCCTATACCAGGAGCCAAGGCTTAGTCAGACAAACGAACTGACTCTTGCAACCTTCGAGGGCTTGCAGGCTGCTGTTCAGGGAGTATATACTCCACTGTACTCATCCGATTGGTACGGCAGGGACTTCCCTGTAGTAGCCGATCTTAAAGGCGGTAATTCTAAAAAAGGCCCAATCAGCTCGGGTCGTTTTTTCACAGATTATCTGTGGAATAATACCCCTGAGGCCAGCCATGCTTTATGGACCAGGGCCTATGAACTGATTGCCAGGGCCAATAATGTACTGGAAGTGATTGATGGCGGATTTGAAGAGCCTGGTGTTGAGCAGGAGGACCTTGATCAGTTGGCAGCCGAGTGTAAGTTTTTACGCGGACTTGCCTACTTTGACCTTGCACGTTTGTTTTGTCAGCCTATTGCACAGGGTGCCGGAGCAAGCCAGTTAGGTGTGCCCATTAAGCTGGTTACTGAAAATAGTCAACCTGCAAGGAATACACTTGGAGAGGTTTTTGCACAGGTTGAATCCGATTTGATGGATGCTGAGGCCGGACTTGCATATTCTTCCCCCAATGGCGGAACCGATGGCAAAGGCTGGGCTACTAAATATGCTGCCCAGGCGCTGCTGGCTCGTGTTAGCCTCTATCAGGAGAAGTGGCAGGATGCAGCTGATTATGCTTCTTTGGTGATTAACAGTGGACAATTCCCTGTTTATACTGCTGATCAATATACCACATGGGATCTTGATGGCGTTTGGGGAACCGATGCTGCTCCGGAAATCATTTTCGAAGTTTATGGATCAGAAGGCAACTCTTCCCACAGCAACTGGGATGTGATTTCCTACATTATGTCCCCGGTTGGTTATGGAGATATCAACGCTTCATATGATGTATATAATCTATATGAAGATACGGATGTGCGCAAGGCATTGTTCACAAATTATGAGCCTGATTATGTGAATGACCTGTGGTCATTAAAGTATCCCGGGAAAGCACCTGACGGAAACCTCAGGGAGGACAATATTCCTGTTTTAAGGATCTCGGAGATGTACCTGATCAGGGCTGAGGCCATTCTGAAAGGTGCATCGGCTTCCGGAGCTACAGCCTATGGCGATCTGAACATGATTCGTGAAAATCGCGGTGCTTCATCACTGGATGCCAGCAATACAACATTAAATTCTGTGTATCAGGAGAGAAGAATGGAACTCTGTTATGAAGGCCATGAGCTCTTTGACCTGGCCAGAACCGGCAGAAGCCTGGTACGTGTAGATTATCAGGGAGCAGTGAATCAGAACATTTCATTTCCTGATTACCGCTGGGCCATGCCTATTCCACAGGCCGAGCTGGATGCCAATGAAAACATGGAACAGAATCCCGAGTATTAAAATTTTAAAATCTGAAACGATGAAAAAGATAATAAGTAAGATCATATTCGTTTTGGCAGCTGTTACCCTGTTGATCTCGTGTGAAGCGGATTACGTTATGTTTGACAGCTCGAAAAACTTTGTGGCCTTCCCATCTAAGACTACAGCCGTTGCGGAAAACGGCGGACAGGTAGCTATTCCTGTCTATGTTGTTGCATTGAAAGGTTCACCCGCAGTCTCAGTTACTTTCGACTTTGAAGGTGAGGGAGCCGGTGCTGCTATTGAAGGGGAGGATTTCACCCTTGTTAATGATAGCAAAACCCTTGATTTTCCTGACGGATTTGGATATGATACCATCTGGATTATGCCCATTGACAACGATGAGTTTACAGGGAATAAAATAGCCCAGGTAGTACTGCAGAGCAATTCGGCAGACTATGCCTTCGGAGCGATCTCTTCTAACGCATTGACTGTTGTGGATGATGAGCATCCCCTGAAGAACTGGATCGGATCCTATTCTGTTGTTGCACTGAGCTATGGTAATCCTGGCGGATGGGATGAAGCATGGACTGTAACAACGTCCACTGTAGAAGGAGAACTTGCACAGCTGTCGCTGGTTATTAACACTGGCAATGGCGGAGGTGAGCCTTTCTTGGCTGAATTTGACCAGGAGGAAATGACCATCTCGATCCCGGGAGGAACAGATGCCGGAAATATTTACGGATATGGTCCTACAGCCATGTATGCGGGTGATTACTGGAATTACCTGGATAAAGAGTCTGCCATTGTCGGAACCATAGCAGATGATGGGACCATTTTGATTGATGAGATCACCATGATTCTTTCGAACTATGGAGATGTGGATGGTCTATGGGATGCTTTCAATACCACCTGGACAAAAACAGGAAAAAAATCATCGCTGGAAGCGAAGGATTTGTCGTCCAAGGCTGACAGATTTAAGTAGTTTAATGCAAATAATATACAACTATGAAAATAGCAAATAAATATATCAAGCGTTTGAGTCTGTTGTCATTGATGGCTTTAATGGTTGTTTCGTGTACCGAATTTGCAGAGTTCGAAAGCACGACATATGGACCAGGACCGAGCATTAGTCTGGCAATGGTTTCAACCCAGGACTCAACATTCACCGTATCTGTTACCAGCGATGCTGACGGATATGCCTCCATTATTCTTCTGCCCGGCACAGGTTGGGACTTTCCTGAGGATCCTGAGGATCTTCTTACCAATAATGTAGCCTCACTTGAGTATCAGTCGAAAAAGGTAACTGCTAATCAGGCCACAGAGTTTACTTTTAATGGTTTGGTGCAGTGGGCTCTCTACGAGGTACAGGCAGCTGCAAACAACGGAAACGGAAAAGCAAGTGAGATATCAAGTCTTACCGTTGGTACAGACGATAATCATGGTCCGGTTCTTTCTGGAATTGATCCAGGACTTGGCTATGATCCGGTCCTTGCAGTGGGTGGACCTGTGTTCCTGGTTTTTGATGAATACGTTGTTTATGACGATAGCAAAGCGCTTACATTCTCTGAATTTTATGATGGTCAGGATGTGGTTGCAGCTTCAGTTACTGTAGATGGTAATGTTGTGACCGTAACGCCAGGAGAGGATTTCTCCCCTTACGATTATGTGATGCTCTCCTATCCTGAAGGTGCTTTCACTGACTATGCCGGAAATCTTACTGCTGAAGTAGCAAGCTATTTCGATGGCGATGCTGGTGCATTGGTGGGACTCTACTGGGGTGTTGAAAAAATGGAGTATGATGCTGCTTCCATTATGCCTGATGCTGATACAGTTGCTTCAACACGCTTCGATATTGTCATCGGATTTGACGATGTTGTTGATCTTGACGCACTTGAAGATGGTGATATCACTCTTGCTTATGCCGACTCACTGGATACCTTTATCCAAGGTGTCCTGGCTTCTGATGTGATGGCTTTGGGGAATACCCTGACGATTACCCAGACTCACCTGGCTGTACCCGGAGTAGATGTTACACTTACCATTCCTGCTGAAGTTCTTGGAATTGGTTATGGGAATCCAAACCTTGAAATAACTGCCTCTTGGGCTGTTAAATAGTATTTATTACTTTATGTAAAAAAGGGGCTGTTCGAAAGGACAGTCCTTTTTTTTTTAATTTCAGTATCTTTGTATTGAAATTATTCCTGAAAAGTGATAAACAATTTAGAATATTAAATGGTTTATAAGAAAGATATGATGGGACGCAGGCACATATGGGTATCTCTTATTTTGCTGATTTTTTCAGTTTCGGTTTTCGGAAAAGCTGTTTCCAAATCAGAAGTGGAGGAGGCTGTTTATTCACTTTTGTTTAAGTGGAACAGGCAGGAAGGTGTGAAGATTCAGCAGATGGAGGAAAGATATCTTTCCGATGGTACCCTGGGGTATTATATGGTGGATCTGGGAGAGGATGGCTGGGTAATGGTCAGTGCAGATGATGTAATTCGTCCAATCATTGCATTTTCTTTTGAGAAAGAGATTACTCCGGAGAGTGAATGGGGAGATGCTGCTAGCTATCTGCTTGGCACTTACAAGCAGGAAATCGCTATTGCCATAAAAGACAAAAGCTTGAAAAGAGATGAGCGTTGGGACAGACCGGAGTTACCTTCTTTTCAGAAATCTGCTATGGAGGATGTTTTAGAGCCCATTATTGATGTTACCTGGAACCAGGGAGGTGGCTGGAATATGTTTTGTCCGGCCGATGAAGATGGTCCCTCAGGTCATGCCTATGTTGGATGTGTTGCTGTGGCGATGGCGCAGGCCATGTCGGTATATGAGTATCCTGCTGCTCCTGCAGGCATTAAAAGTTATGTTCACGAAGATTACGGTTCCATTGCAGTAAACTTCGACAAGGCGGATCCTTACCAGTGGAATAAAATGAGCCGGACCCAAGCGGATTCATTTAATGCCATCCTTTTATATCATTGTGCCGTTTCCGTAGAAATGGGTTTCGGAGCAGATGGTTCAGGGGCATACGTAAGGACTGCAGCTTCATCGATGAGTAAGTATTTCGGTTATTCAAACAGTATGAGCTTCAAGGAAAGATATGAGGATCTGGAAGAGTGGGAAGCTTTGCTTGTAAATGAAATCGAAGCCGGAAGGCCAGTAGTATACAGGGGAGGACCCGACGACGGAACCAGCGGACACGCATGGAATGTTGACGGCTATGGTGATGGCTATTTCCATATGAATTTTGGTTGGTCGGGAAGGCAGAATGGATATTATACAATTTCGTTGATCAACCCGGGAACATTCGACTTTAGCTCAGATCAGGGTGCGCTTATTGGGATTGCTCCTCCTGTCAGTTCACCTTATGGGATCACGCTATCAGCTTTAAGCATAGAAGAAGGATTACCTCTTGGCTCTATTGTATCGGATGTTACTGTGGAGGATGAAGATCCCTTTAACGTCTATGAATTTACCTGCAAAGGAAAATATAACTTCCTTTTGAGGGAATATGAGCCCGCAGCATTCCATATTGAAGATGGAAAATTGTTAAGCGATGAGGTTTTTGTTTACGACGAAAGCACACCAGATCAGAATTTCGAGGTTTTGTTTATTTTGGTTGAAGATCAGTTTGGAAATGAGTACAAGGAAGAGTTTCAAATAGACATCAAAAAGGTTTACAAGGGTCCAGCAGGTATTGCACTTTCCGATTCTTCTGTAATGGAAAAGCAGGCTGTCGGAACAGCAGTGGCCGCAATTGTTATCGAAGATGAAGATTCAGGGAACAGCTATAACTACACCCTTCACGGTGCGTACAATCCTGATATATCAGATTTTGATCCGGCTTCTTTTTACGTTGAAAATGACACCCTGAAGACAGCTGTTGTATTTGATCTGGGTGAATCAAATACCTGTTATGTGTTGGTGGAATTGGAAGATTCTTATGGCTTTGTTCTGAGTCGCGAATTCATCATTCAGATTGATAGTTATGTATCCGGTTCAACGAATATGACAAATCTTCATTCCGGTACTAACCTGGTTTATCCCAATCCGGCCAATCAGATGTTCTGGTTCAGGGATTCGGATCGGTATCGATCCCTTGAGATCTTTGAGTTGTCTACAGGACGTAAAATTACATCAATTGATCCACTTAAAGGAGCAGTTCAGGTCTCCCAATTAAGCGAGGGAGTTTACCTGTTGAAGGTTCGTACAAAGCAGGATGAGGTGCTGATGCAGAAGATGATCATCCGGCACTAGAGGGAATCATAGTACTCAAGCAAGCTAACAAGAGCATCTTCTTCTTTCAAATCCAGTTTATTGGATTTGATAAAAGAGGATATTTCTTTTTCTTTCCCGGGGAAAGCTGAAAGCATCTGCTTTTTTGATTTTTTAGCCTTATAGAGTATAAGCTCCCCTTCTTTCATGAAAAAGAGATCATATTTATCCACGAACTCGTCATATTTACGGTCAGCACTATATCCTCCCTCATAATTGGCCTTTACAAAGTCCTTCTGGAATACCTTGTAAACCAGGCTGCCTTTATTATATAGAACCTGTGCAAATATAATTTCTGAGTCCTCCTTAAGCTTGACTGGGGCAAAGGTTAATCTCTCATCTCCGTTGATCAGCACGAACATTTCCACCTGGTAAGGGTTCATAAGCATGGTTGTCTTCTTAACAGGGTCATTATAAGCAATTTCGTTCTCAAAGCAGTTGTAGTTTAGCTCTTTGACTGCAATTTTTGATTTGCTTTTAAGGAATACTTCTCCAGGAAGAAAAGCTTCGAATATATAAGGAGTACCCCTGACACCTTCATATCTGTTATCAAAGGTTTTAATATTTCCGGTTCCGTCTGTCGAACCTAGTTCACGAAGGTTCTCTTTAGCTTCATAGTCTTGAGGTTCGCTTACATTTTGTCCCATACAGGTGATTGAAATGGCAATTGCAAGTCCTGTGATTATCGTTTTCATACTATCTTTTTTATGGGTAAAGCCCAAATATAGCTAAAGCATAACTGAAATTCTAAACTAAAGAGATTGTATAAATGCATATTCAATTAAAACAAGCAATACCTCTCAAGGTGGGATGTTATATGAAATGCATAAAGCGCAGGTTGTAAAAACTTGAAAAATAGAACATTATCTATTTTTTCATATGGCATATTTGAGCTGAATTTAGCACCAATTCATTGAGTTTAAAAGAGGAGGAGGCCTGAAAGCCCCGTCAATATTGGAATGTATATAATTTTGTGTTTGGTTTTCTTTTTATATATTTGGCACCATAGAGTCTAGTGCTATTACTTATTAAACCTAAAACTTTAATCTATGAAGCGATTTGTTTTCGTATTGTCACTCCTGTGTTTTGTCGGATTTAACCTAATCCACGGACAAGGTGTGCAAGTGACGGGTAATGTTACCGGTGCCGATGATGGTACCGCACTGCCCGGTGTGTCAGTTGTTGTACGAGGTACGACAATTGGTGCAGTCACTGATTTTGAAGGGAACTATTCAATTACAGTTCCTGATGCTAATGCAACACTGATGTTTAGTTTCGTGGGTATGCTTACCCAGGAAGTTCCCTTGCAAGGGCGAACAACGGTGAATGCCATTCTTGAATCTACCTCCACCGAACTGGACGAGGTTGTGGTTACTGCCCTTGGTGTATCCAGGGAGAAGAAATCACTTGGATATTCAGTTCAAGAAGTAGATGGAGAGGCCGTGAGCGGTACAGCTCAGTCTAATTTTGCCTCTTCACTCTCTGGTAAGGTGTCGGGTGTTCAGATCAAAGCCCCAAGTACAATGGGTGGTTCTTCCAACGTACTTATCCGCGGTAGTACCTCAATGACTGGTAACAACCAGCCCCTGTATGTTATCGATGGTATTCCTGTAGATAACAGTAACTATTCCACCGGTGATGATGGCTGGGGTGGATTTGACTATGGTAACGTTGCCCAGGACATTAACCCCAATGATGTGGAATCTATTTCAGTGCTGAAAGGTGCTGCTGCTTCTGCGCTTTATGGTTCACGTGCTGCCAACGGTGTGATCCTGGTTACAACCAAGAAGGGTAAAACCCGTAAGGGAATTGGTGTTTCTGTAAGCTCCAATTTCATGGTGGGTACTATTGACAAGTCCACTTTGCCCCAATACCAGTATGAATATGGTGCTGGTTATGGTCCTTATTATGAGGATGCTACCGGATACTTCTGGGAAGGTGATGTGGATGGCAACGGAACAAATGAATTAATTGTTCCTACCGCAGAAGATGCTTCCTGGGGTGCCAAATTTGATCCAAACCTGCAGGTAGTTCACTGGGATGCACTTGATCCTACCGCTGATAATTTTGCTGAGACAAGGCCATGGATGCCGGCTCCTGAAGGAAGTCGCATGCCTTCGTTTTTTGAAACCAGCACGAAGTGGGTGAATACTGTGGCTTTTGACGGTGGTAACAAAGATGGTCACTTCAGGGTATCTTACACCAACTTCGACGAAAAAGGTATTGTTCCCAACAGTTCGCTTAAAAAGAACACTGTAAATTTCTCAGGAAGTTACAATCTTTCCAAAAAGCTTACTGTGAGTGCAAATATGACCTATAACCACCAGGCAACTGTTGGTAGGATGGGTACGGGTTATGACAATGTTAACCCGATGCAGAACTTCGGACAGTGGTTCCAGACCAACCTGGATTTCGACAGGCTGAGAGAGTATGAGTCTCCCAATGGTCTGCACAGAACCTGGAACTATACATACTGGGATGATCTGAGACCTATTTTTGCTGACAACCCCTACTGGATCCGTTATAAGAACTACAACGATGACTATCGTGACAGGCTTCTTGGATATGTTTCCGCTGATTATAGCTTTACTGACTGGTTAACACTGACCCTCAGAAGCTCAGTGGATACTTACCATGATGTTCAGAATGAGCGTACGGCTATTGGTAGTACAGCAACATCTGATTTCACTACCAAGCAGAGGAATCTGATGGAGAGTAATACAGACCTGATGTTGAAATTCAACAAGACCATGGGTGATATCTCCCTGAACGGTCTCGTAGGTGCCAACTACAGGCATCGTCAGCAGCAGAGGATCACAGGTTCTACCGTTGGTGGCCTGGTGGTTCCTGAACTTTACTCCGTTTCCAACTCTGTGGATCCTATGGATGTTTCCGAGTATCTGGGAATCCTGGGTGAGCAAAGTCTTTATGGTAACCTTTCTGTAGGTTATGGCGGATTTGCTTACATTGAAGGTACTGCAAGGGTAGACCAGTCTTCTACATTGAAAGGTGAAAATCCTGATGCAGAGAATACGTATTTCTATCCTTCAGTTGCAGGTACACTGCTTATCCACGAACTGGGTGGCATGAAAGACCTGACCTGGATGAACTTTTTGAAGGTAAGGGTAAACTATGCCCAGGTGGGTGCTGCTACCGATGTGTACAGGACGATTTCTACTTACGAACAGGGAACCAACTGGGGTAGTAACGCACTGTTTTCTGTAGCCAATACCCTTCAGAACCCAAATCTGAGGCCTGAGTATACAAACAGTCTTGAAGCAGGTTTGGAAGCTTATTTCTTTGATAGCAGAGTTGGTTTAGATCTTGCTGTTTATAAAACCAATTCTTTTGACCAGATTTTTGACGTTCCTGTTTCCAGAGCCTCTGGCTTTAGCCGCATGTTCGTTAACGGTGGAGAGATGGAGAACAAAGGTATAGAAGTTGCACTTCACCTTGTTCCTGTTAAAACCAACGATTTCTCCTGGAGAATGGATGTGAACTGGTTTGCCAACCGCAACACGGTGGTTTCCCTTGCAGAAGGGGTACCGACCCTGCAGCTGATCTCAGCATGGGATGTGGTAGTATCCGCACAGGAAGGTGAGCCCTATGGCACCATCAAAGGAACAGACTATGTCTGGACTGATGGAAAGAAGACTGTAGATGATGACGGTTACCTCCAGATTGGAGACGATCCACTGGCTGTTCTGGGTAATGTTGAGCCCGACTGGAATATGGGTATTGGAAATACCCTGAAATGGAAAGGATTTTCATTATATGCTTTGATCGACTGGCAAAAAGGTGGTGATATCTACTCGGTGAATACCAAGTATGGCGTGGCTACAGGTCTTTACGAAGAGACTGCCGGCAATAACGACAAAGGCAATCCTAAGCGTTCAGATGTTGCCGATGGTGGTGGTATGAGGTTTGAAGATGCTGTCTATGCTGACGGAACTCCTAACGAAACCTACATTCACGCACAAAGATGGGGTGGTTACTGGTACTATAGTTTCTCACCTACAGCAAGACACGTCTATGATGCATCCTATATCAAGCTTCGTGAGCTTTCGCTTTCCTACTCTCTGCCGAAATCCATTCTGGGCAACTCTTTTATTCGCGGTGTAAATATTGCACTGGTTGGTCGTAACCTCTGGATTATCAGCAAGAATACCAAGCATTTCGATCCGGAAGTAATTCTTACCTCAGGTAATAATCAGGGGATTGAGCAAGGAGCTTATCCTTCAGTCAAGACTTTTGGTTTGAACGTGAAGCTCGATTTCTAACCCTACATATTTAGAAAAATGAAGAAAATGAAGAAAATATATTTGTTTATACTGGGACTTATTGTCCTGGTATCGGCCTGCGAGCTTCCGGATAATGTAAATCCGAAAGCTGCTACAGCGGTTCCCGCTGAGACCATTCTGGCGAACGGAATCAGAGGAACCCTGCTAAACATTGACAATATGAGTCAGAACCGGAATATTTCCAGGATGCTCTGTCAATATATCTCTCAGGCTCAGTACACCGAGCCCAGTCGTTACATTTTTAGTGAGCGTCAGATTCCGGATGGTTTCTGGAACGATTCCTACCTGGCCTTAAAAGACCTGGCCGAGGTGAAAATGTTGATTTCAGACCTTACTGGAAATGAATCTTTTGTACGCATGAATAACAACAGGATCGCCATTATTGATATCCTTGAGGTTCATGCATATATGAACCTTGTTGATTTCTTTGGAGATGTTCCATACACCGAAGCATTGGGAGGTTTTGATAACAAGACTCCGGCGTATGATGATGCAGCCACGATCTATACAGACCTGCAGGCACGACTC
>CAZRPW010000100.1:0-17109 GCA_964601975.1 uncultured Bacteroides sp. | reverse complement strand
CCACAAAGGCTTGTAAATCATGCAGCGCAAGAGAACTATGTACGAAATCGGTTCGCGGAAAGGGTTTACACCGAAACGAATACCATGAATATATAGAACAAAACAAGGAGCGGGTTGAGTTGAATAAACAGCTTTATAAACGACGACAGACCATTGTGGAGTATCCCTATGGAACCTTAAAACGCCAATGGGGATTTAGCTACATCATGACCAGGAACACCTCTAAAAGGGCTGGGGCTGATGCCGGCCTCATAATGACCCCTTACAATCTGAGACGAATTATCAATACCCGGCAGAGGTTTTTAGACAGACTGCCATTCTACGAATCTTGAGGTACTGATGCAATTTCGCTAATGATTAATTATTTTAAGTTGCTATACTACAGTATAGTCCTCCAAGTTCGAAAAAAGGCATTTGATTTTTACTTGGATTATTGTATATTTACGCATAGTAATGGGTAAAATTACAATTATGAGCACAAAAACAACACCGAAAGGTACAGTCAAAAAGGTGGAGGCAAAAGTATCTATTGCAACTAAGTCGGCCAGAAGAGCAAAACTTGAGAAGTTCTCTCCTGCTTGGGTAGTTGTTAATGCTAAAGATGCCCCTGGATATAAAATGGAACTAATTGGCAAGATCCGTGGAGGTGTAAAAAAGGATGACTGGAAACAATTAATAAGAAGCCTTGGATCAACTGAAAAAGAATTCGAACATATTCTACCCTCCTCAATCAGTAGCATGCAGAAAAAATCTGTTTATGGTCGAGAGACTTCGGAGAGAATCTATGAGTTAGCTAGACTGTTTGGCCTTGGGTATGAGGTGTTCGATTCAAAGGCTGATTTTAAGGAATGGCTTAATACTCCAACACGCCCTCTTGGGAACAGAAAACCATTTGATTTATTAGATAGCAGCATTGGTTTTGAGATGGTTGAGAATGAAATTATGCGAATTAAATATAATGTGTATAGCTGATGCTTGTTTATAGAGTTGCTAATTCTAAGTATAAAGACTCAACACTAACGGGCATTGGGGCAGAGAAAGTTGGCGGAAGATGGAATGAGGTGGGGACTAGAGCTGTATATTGTTCTGAAAATATATCTTTAGCATTACTGGAGTATTACGTGCATTCGTACAAAATATCAAATCTGCCGAAAGACGTATTAGTTGCAAAAATTGAATTTCCCGATAAATTCGTAATAGAGGAATTAGAGTCCCTTCCTGAACGTTGGAATCAATACCCATATTCATCAAAAACAACCAATTTATTTACTAATCTAGTCAGAAATCGAGATTTTTTTGCTCTGAAAGTACCATCCACGATAGTAGGTATAGAATACAATATAATCCTTAATCCACTTTTTAAGGATTTTGGCAAGGTAGAAATTTCTGAATTTATCGAATTGCCGATTGATGAAAGGTTAAAGTCTAGCGTACGCAGATAATAGTCTATTCTCTTTTCTTCTATTCTTGTAGAATGTTTGAGGTATTTGTAACGTCTGCTTGGTAATTGTTCAATTTAATTGAATGGTCGTAGAACAAAGCGGTGAAGCCGTCGTCGTGACCTCGGCGGCTTACTTCCGCCGCTCTACAGACTCAAAGCAAGCCTTTACTTTTCAGCGATATAAATGGGCACAAAGCATGAATGTTTTGTCACCTTTAGTAACCGTTTTCATGGCAGGGGGCAGTTAAGCATAATCCCTTTGGCCAGCTTAAAGACAAAAGGATGGTACCATCCTTCTCCTCGGCAGTTATTAAGAAAGCAACCACCAGAATAGCAGATTATTGTATTTTTGAGTAAATATATTTATATGACCTTCGAAAGAACATATGAGATAAATACCATCCGGGAGATCTTCTCAAGCTTTTCATCTATGGCTACATGAATAAGATACGTTCATCGCGTAGTCTCGAGAAGGAGAGTAAACGTAACATTGAAGTGATGTGACTGCTGGGCAGGCTACAGCCAGATCACAACACCATTTCTAATTTCCGGAAAGATAATCCCAAAGCGATTAAGAAAGTCTTCAGGGAGACAGTGAAAATAGCCAACTACTTCAACCTCATTGGTGGCGCCCTGATAGCCGGGGACAGCTCTAAGTTCAGGGCCCAAAACAGCAAGAAGAACAACTTCAATGAAAAGAAAATATCCAGGCATCTAACATATATCGAAAACAAGCTTTTTTGAGGTTACTTAAGACACATACGTTTGGCCTCCAGTTCAAGGGGAAGAATGCAGTAATTCGGTATACAGGACTTCATCAATCAATAGTGGGCAAAGATGAAATAGTGATTGCAGAACAAATCACTGAAGCCGTCCGCTTCGCGGCGGTCTGGCTCCACCGTTCAATCTTGCATACTTATTCTTTATAGTAGAAGAATTTGTATATTAAGGAGATGCTATAATTATGGAGAAAGTATCAGGGGAATTTTCGTTATTGCCGGCATTAAATAACGAGGGATTATACACACAAAGGATTATTAGAAAGTAGCAGTTTTCATATTTGAAGTTTAAGTTAAGTTGGATAAAAGAAACGCTATCTATCAAAATAGAAGTGCAATAATTTAATCTACTAACAATTTAAAAGTTTAAAAGATGAAAAAGCACCTCGGTATTTTCTTTACCCTGTTCATACTTTTAAGTATGCAGATGAACGCTCAAACCTTCGAATTGGTTTGGTCCGATGAGTTTAATGGAACCGGGGCTCCCGATTCCGACAAATGGATCTATGAATTAGGTTATCAGCGAAACAACGAATTACAGTATTACACGAATAGCACAGACAACACACGGCAAATCGATGGGAACCTTGAAATTGTACTTCGTGAAGAAGCTATGGAAGGTTACGATTACACTTCAGGAAGTATAACAACTGAAACTAAGGCCGATTGGGTTTATGGCAAAATTGAAGGCCGGTTTAAAGTGCCTGCAAGTCAGGGTTTATGGGCCATATTTTGGACAATGGGTACAGACATTCGTTCAGTTGGCTGGCCCAGCTGTGGAGAGATCGATATTCTTGAGCATATTAATAATGAAACTATACAACATGCAAATGCACATTGGTCAGATGAGAATGGAGATTATACGAGCCAAAGTGGACAAATTGAGAACATAGATGTTACCCAATGGCATACCTATTCCATAGTCTGGGATCCCTCAAATATTACGTATTATATAGATGATATTCAATACCATCAGGTTTCTATATTAGATGGAGTAAACGGCACAGAAGAATTTCATGCTCCCCAATATATTTTGATCAATTTATGTATCGGAGGCACATGGCCTGGCGATCCTGATGCAACAACTGTATTGCCAGCAACATTGTATTGCGATTATATAAGGGTTTATAAAGACACTGACCTGCATATTCCTGTAACTGGTGTGTCACTTTCCCCATCAACCGCAACTATAGGACTTGGAGGTATTGTGCAACTAAATGCTACTACGGAACCACGTGGTGCTATCGATCAATTAATGGCTTATAGTTCAAGTAATACATCTGTTGCTACTGTAAACAGTACGGGTCTTGTAACTGGTGTGGGTGAAGGTTCGGCCACGATTACGGTTACTACAAACGATGGTGGATATACAGCGAGCTCGGTTGTTACTGTAAATAATTCAGCTAATGGATCGAATCAAGTTTTAAATCCAGGTTTTGAAGATGATAATGCTGCTACATCAACACCTGTAAATTGGTTAGAATGGTCGCCTAGTGGAACAGAAAAGGCTGGATTTGTATCATCAGGTGATGCTCATTCGGGAACCTATAAAGCAAGACATTATAGCCCAAGGGCATACGATGTATATACCTTTCAAAAGTTTACCGGATTAACAAATACAAATTATACCTTAAAGGCCTGGGTTCGTAGTTCTGGAGGGCAAACTAACGCTGCCATGTATGCGAAATCATTTGGTGGAGTTGATGTTTCTATACCCCTTAACACAGAGATGTTAGAATGGACACAAGTAGAAATTGCTAATATTAATATCACAAACAATAATTGTGAAATAGGGTTTTTATCCTATTCCGATAAGAAGCTTTGGATTGAGTTTGATGATGTTGAATTAGTTTCTGTTGTGGGGGGTGATACAGTTGCTGTTACCGGAGTAAATGTCGCCCCAGCAAGTATCTCTCTTGGACTTGGTGGAACAAGTCAGCTATCTGCCAGCATAGAGCCAGGCAATGCGACCGATCAATCAGTAACATGGAGTTCAGATAATCCATCCATAGCCACAGTTAGTGCTTCAGGTTTAGTAAGCGGACTTGCAGAAGGATCGGCCAACATCACTGTAACAACTAACGATGGAGGTTTTACTGCTAATTGCGCTGTTACTGTTACTGGTGGAGGAACCTGTGATTTACCATACTCGACTGCAGATATTCAAATTAAGAAGCAAATCGTAAACTGGTCATCGGGAGCCATTGACATTTCCTGTGCTTCAAGTGTAGACATTTCAATGGATGCATGGTCGGTTGGAAAAATGGAACCTGCGGAATTCCTGAATGTGTATTACAAAGTAGATGGTGGATCGCAAATAGTAATGCTGGAACATCTCGAAGAATTAGAATTAACAACTCTCTCAGCTTCAGGAATAAGTGGTAGTACGGTGGAAATAATTATTAATGGAGCTACCGATGCTGTCCCTGAATTTTATACAATAAGCAATATTGAAGTTGTTTCTTCCCTCTTAAAAGGGGCATTAGTTTCTGTTAGTGAGTTAGAAACTGAGCGCTTTCTATTATACCCTAATCCAGTGGAAGGGAATAGTGCAATAACCCTCAAATCCAGTGGATTGTCTGAGTTTGACCTGGATATTATAAATCTCAATGGGCAAGTTGTTTATACTAAGCCTGGTAATACAGTGGATCTTCTAAACATTGAATTACCTAATTTAAGTAGCGGGATATATTTTATAAGGGTAAGTACAAAGAGTTTTAAGAAAACCGAAAAACTAATTATCAAATAGTGCACCCGAATTGAGCGATTCTCGCTAAAGAATAAAACAGGCTCAATAAGTTATCTATTGAGCCTGTTTTTTTTTAATGCTACTGTCTGTTCCACCCTTCCTGGGAGATTTAAACTAATATTTGCAAAATAATTGTAGTAATTTAAACGCATAATCGGAATTGGACCGATTATGTGTTTGTTTTTTTACATGTTATTGTTAAATATGCACCAGTTACCCGGAATTTATCCGATTATCAGACACACGAATGACAACATGGATTTTAGAATTATGATAAAGGACTATACTGAAGTTCCTATGCCTTCAATGAAACGAATCATCTTAGTACTAATGGTAGCGGGGATTCTTCTTCCCATTCCCTGCCAGGCAGCAAAAGGAAAGGAGCTTACAATTAGCTTCGTGGTGAATAAGAAGGAAGAAGTGACTCCATCGGTTTGTATGGCCATATGGCTTGAGAAAGAGGATGGAACATATGTGAAGACCCTTTATGCCAGCGACTGGCTGGCTTACGGGGGATATACCATGGAAGGGATTTGTCCCACCTGGGTGGAAAAGGCCAGCTGGGCTACGAATGAAACAGAACTTCCCGATGCCATTAGTGGGGCTACCCCCCGTTTCGGTCAGGGTGAAAGAGTTTTTCAATTTAAGAAAAAGGACCTTCCGGCAGGGAGCTATAAATTCTGCATACAGGTGCACCTGACAGCCGATTACAATGAGTTGTATACAGGGGTGATTGAGCTAGGAAAGGAGCCATCGGAAGCTGCAGCTGAAGTGAGTTATTCACCAGGAAAACATGAAACGATTTCAGGGGTGTTATCAGAGGTAAGTGCATCTTTTAAGTAAATAGACCTAATCAATTAATACGTATATCATGAATCATATATCACGACGTAAGTTCATCGGGGACTCTACCAAAGGAGCCGCTGTCTTAACAGCAGGAACCTTGCTTCCCTCCGGATTGCTGGCTGCCAGTTTAAAATCAGAAGGAGTCCCCAGGTCCATCCTGGGTAAAACCGGACTGGAGGTCTCCATGTTATCATTTGGTGGAGGATCGCAATTTCAGAAGAACAAGGAAGGAGAGTGGCAGAAGTTGCTGGAAGAGGCAGTGAAAAAGGGAGTTAACCTCTTTGATACAGCACCCAGTTACAGCGATTTCAATGATGGTGGTACAGTGCTGGGCAGTGATCAGAAATTCGGAGCTATTCTCTCCAAGTACAGGGAGCAGGTGCTTATCTCAACGAAAGTTGAAACACGTGATCCAAAGAAAGTAAGGGAGGAAGTAATGGAAAGCCTCTCCAGGTTAAACACAGACTATGTGGACATCCTCCAGTTGCACGGGATCAATGATCAGGACAATGTGGATGAGATTTCAAAAGGGGCTTACAAGGTGATGCAGGAGTTGAAGAAGGACGGCATTGCCAGGTTCATCGGCTTTTCAAGCATGTCCAGTGCAGCCCGATCGCAGGAAATGCTGGAGAAACTGGATGTGGATGTGGCCCTGATGGCTTTCAACCCCACCATGTATGGCAACTACTGGGATACCGCCCTGCCTGCTGCCAGAAAACAGAATTCAGGGGTGATGGCCATGAAGATATACCGAAACCTGGTGGGTGAGGAAGCCACTCCCGAAGAATTGTTTGAATATGGCCTCTCCCTGGAAGGAGTCCATACGGTCGTGATAGGACATGTTGGAATCAAACAGTTAAAGGAGAACGTAAAAGTCGCTCAGAAGTATGCCGCCAATCAATTGGCTTATGTTGACCATGCTGAACTTGAGGCCAGGCTGGCCGAATTTGCCGGTCCACATAAACTGTGCTGGGCCCGCCCCGATTATACCGATGGATTGACTCTTGTTTAATCTGAACAGCTTTAACTGATCCAAAATGAAACGAAGCTTTTTTTTATCCCTACTTGGTTTGGCGTTCTTTATTAACCTTGCTGCCCAGCAGGCCGATTACCGTCCCGGATTGTTTTTTCGGGAGGACTGGTCTGAGGAGCCCAAGCACTCGGATATTCCTGCTGCACAAAAGCATGTGAGTAATCCCGATTTGCTGATGACGGCTTATGGCCCGGGCAAGGACAGCCTGAGTAAGAGCCATCATGACCATCCGGTGGATGATCCTTATTATATCTGGTCGGGTTATGCCAAGGGAAACTGGATGGTCAGCCTGAAGCACAAAGACCTGAACGTGGACCTTAGTTCCTTTGCGAAAATTAAATGGCGTACCAAGCAGGCCGGATTCCGTCAGTTGCATATTACCCTGAAACTGGCCGATGGAACCTGGCTGGTAAGTGACTGGGGCGATGGTTCATCAAAGGACTGGCGCATCAGTGAAATTAACCTGAGTGATATCACCTGGTACACCTTCGATATGGGAAGGATGTCGGAAATAGAGCCCCGGGAGAATCCTGACCTTTCCAATGTGGTGGAGATCGGATTTACGGACTTGATGAGGGGAGGAATATGGTTTGCCTGTTCGCGGCTCGACTGGATCGAGGTCTATGGTGTGCCGGTGAAGCGTTAATATCAATAAAAGAATATGAAAAACAAATTATTTCTATTGACAATCATTTCCCTTGTTTGTGTCTCCATTATTTCGGCGCAGCCAAGAAGGGAACTTGTAAAAGTGCTTGTTGCACCCGATCATGCCGACTGGACCTATGAAGTCGGGGAGCGGGCAGAATTCTCCATAAGTGTTCTGAGGAACAATGTACCCATGACGGAGGTTGAAATATTATATACAATTGGGCCCGAAAAAGTCGAGTTCCTGGACCAGGGGACGATTCAGTATAAAGGAGATGTGGTTAAGGTAAAGAGTGACAAATTCAAAAAGCCGGGTTTTCTAAGATGCACTGCTACCGTGGAAGTGGATGGGAAGCGTTATTCTTCGTATGCTACGGCAGGGTTTTCACCCGAAAAAATTGAGCCAACTACCACATTGCCTTCTGATTTTGATACCTTTTGGAATAAGGGAAAAGAAGACCTGGCAAAAATACCTGTTCATCCGATTATGACTCTGATGCCTGACAGGTGCACCGATAAAGTGGATGTTTACAAGGTGCAGATTGACAATATACATGGCAAAATATACGGAATACTCTGCAGACCCAAAAAGGAGGGGAAATATCCTGCAATTTTGCATGTTCCGGGAGCTGGTATCAGACCTTATTATGGTAATATAGGTGATGCAGAGGCCGGCTTTATTTCCTTTTCAATTGGGATTCATGGAATCCCGGTAGATCTTGATAAGAGTGTATATGAAAACCTATCAAAAGGAGCCCTGGCAAGCTACATGACTCTGAATCTGGACGATAAAGACCGGGCTTACTATAAACGGGTATACCTGGGCTGTGTGAGGTCGGTCGATTTTATAGAAAGCCTTGACTGTTTTAATGGCCAGGATATAGGAGTCACAGGCGGAAGTCAGGGCGGAGCGCTCTCAATTGTAACGGCGGGACTGGATGACAGGATTGATTACCTGGCAGCGTTTTATCCTGCTCTGTCTGATTTAACAGGGTATCTGCACGGACGAGCAGGTGGATGGCCAGGATGGTTTAGGGATAGCTATACCAACAAGCCGGAAAAGGTGGAGACATCCAAATACTTTGATGTGGTCAACTTTGCACGTAAGGTAAAAGTACCCGGCTGGTACAGCTGGGGATATAATGACAATGTTTGTCCGCCAACCTCCATGTATTCAGCATATAACGTGATTCAGGCTGAGAAAGAGTTGCATGTTTTTCCTGAAACTCAGCACTGGTCTTTTCCGGAGCAAGATGAAGCAAAAAATAAATGGTTATATGATCAATTAAAGTAGTTTTTTAGAGTTTAGTAATTGCTCATAATGATTCAGATTCCCATTATAGGGAGGCAGGAAATCAGTGGATTCACTGAAATAGATATCAGCCATTGCCCTGACTTTTTCAGGATATTGATTTGCCAGGTTGTTCCGTTCGGCAGGGTCATTTTTGATATTGTATAGCTCGAATACAGGTCCGCGGCCTTCCATGTAATCCAGGTAGACCCCGGGCACAATGATCCCTTCAAAACGAAGCAGCCAGTTCCCCTGGATCACTACCCAGGCGGGAGGACCATATTTCCCAGCCGTGTTATGGGTCTTGTTTGTCTTTTTAACCAGGAATCCCTGGCTGACAGCATGCTTGCCTGCCCATATCAGGTGATTGTGAATTTCAGTTCCATCCGGGTCCTCAAACAGCGGAGTCAGGCTGCGACCGTCGATTCCTTCGGGAACTGTTCCCCCCGAAGCCTTAATGGCTGTGGGTAGAATGTCCATCGTGGAGACAAGCTGGTGGGAGATCCCGTTCTTTTTGATTCCCTCAGGCCAGTGGATGAACATGGGAACCCTTATCCCCCCCTGGTAATAGTTGCCTTTGTGACCAGAGAAGGGCGCATTTGCAGGAAGCGGAGAACCTATTTGATTACCGTTGTAAGCGCCCATACTCATTGCGCCGTTGTCGGAAGTGAAAATGATGAGGGTATTATCGTAAGCTCCCCTGGATTCAAGGAAATCCACTATTCTTTTAATATTGCAGTCCACCCCGTTAACATGGGCATAGAAATTATTCAGGTGGTAGTTGTCCGAATCGAATTTGTTGAAGTATACATCCGGGGCCCTGGGTTCCAATGAATCGTGCACCGCATGGTAGTGCAATTGTAAGTAAAAGGGCTTGCTGGCATCGATCTGTTCTTTCATGAAGTCCATTGCCACATCGGTGAAGACTTCCGTATTGTAGCCTTTCTGCCTTCCTGCGGGCCGGAAGTTTTCCCATACATTGAAAGCGTTGTAAAATTCGCTGGACCAGTGATTATAGCCGTAGTAATAGTCAAAGCCATTATTTAACGGGTGTTGTTCATCTATGACTGAACCGTAATAGCCCGACGCTTCTATTTCTTCGAATATTCCGGGATAGTCTGTTTGCAATTGCCAGAGCTTCAAGTCCCCCGGTAAACTGTGCTGATGGAGGATGCTATCTATGATTTCTTGTTTTTTTACCCCGATATGCCATTTCCCGATGTGGGCTGTAGCATATCCCCGGTCCTTTAAATTCTCAGCCAGGTGAGTTCCAGGAACCAGGTGCTGGTCACCGTTGGCATATACCCCGAATTTCATTTGCAGAGTGCCTGTGGCTATTCCCTGGCGGGAAGGGCCACAAACATTACAGGTGGTGTGTGCCCTGGTGAAACGTATGCCGTTTTCGGCGAGTTCAGTCAGGGTGGGAATGGCACGAAAGGTGAATTCAATCGCCTTATCCATGGAGTAGCCCTGGAGGCTGTCTTCCAGGTGCTTATAAAATGGATCAAAATCGCTTATTTCGAGGGTGTCGTTATTGATTCCCAGGTGACCATATCCAAGATCGTCCATCATGATGAACAGCACATTTGGTTTTTCAGCAGGGGAATTGGGAACTTTACATGCAGGGAATAATAGCACACAGGTCAGGGAAATCAGGAATATTTTTTTCATTTATGCTATTTGGTGTAAAAATCAGGAATGGCCAAAGTTAACAAAGATAAAAAGACAGACCATTGATTTTTTTCCACTATCCTGGAAATGCTCGGTGAGGACCTGTACCGGGAGTAAGACCTGGATGGCATGAACCATGTACCGCTTTTAAAACTGGCCTAAAGATCCTGGTATTCCAGCCAGGCGTCCCTGAAATATTTAATGGTTTCCCAGGGAGTATTTATGGATGTATTGCAACTGGCTGAAAATATGAAGCGGTTCTTATAGGGCTTCAGGTCAGTGAAAAGCTTTTTCACATAGGCATGAATCTCTTTCGCAGTGGTCAGTTCCCTGGTTTCAATGGCACTGATTCCTCCCGTAATAATGAATTTGTCAGAAGTCATCTTCATGGCTTCGACAAGTTCTACATTGCCCAGGGGTGGGAATGCAACCCCCTCGAGTCCATGTACCCCCAGGGATGAAATTAACTCCAGGTTCTCTTTCTGGTTGCCACAGGCATGTATGAAGAAGCGGCCCCCTGCCTTCTCGCAGATGGCACTGGCTTTTTCATAGTATGAGGCTGAATATTGCTCCACATATTCCGGAGGATGGAACATGGTATCCAGGTTGTCCATGGCCATTATAACTTTGGCCCCCCCTTCCATGGCCTGTCTAACCAGGTCCAGTTGATTCTCTTCATGGATTTTGAGCAGTGAAAGTGCAAACTCCGGTTGCTCCATCAGGAGATAGACCGAATAAATGGGACCGAGGACCAGGTGGAGCATTTTTAAAGGACTGAAGAATTCACCGGCCACCACTACACCATTCTTACCTACAGTATCCTGGAATCTCTCAAATTTATCCTTGCTGAATTTCCACCTTCTGGCATGAACCAGCGCTTCAAGGAGTGCCGTCTGGCTGCTGTAATCGTCGATTAGGAATTTCTTCTGGACCACCGTGGATTCCTTGAAGACATAGCGCAACTCTTCGGTGAGTACACCACTCTTCAGATGGTAGCTCCTGGTTGTGTATTTATCACTTCCCTTCAGGGTGCATTCCGAGCTTATCTCTCCTCCTTCAAGGTACTCTTCACAGATACCCCCGAACCAGTATTCGTCCTGGGCACTGTAAACATTCCTGCTGAAAACATCCAGTCCCAGGTAGTTGATCAGGTCAAGCTGGCTTTTGCAGTGTTTGATTTCATCGGGTAAACTACCGTGGTTCTGATGGTGTGCAAACCATTGCCAGTAATTAGGTGCATATACAAATCTGTTCGGGTCCTGGTTGTTCAGCACCCTGGCAATATTGGAATCGGGATTCAAGTTCATGGGATTCTGTTTTTAGGTATTGAGGTCAGCTGGCCGATAGCCTGATTGCGGAGAGCTTCAGGGGCTTGCCGGCCGGGGTGATCCTTATGGAAAAAGTCTTGTCTGTGGCTGAAAAATCAAAGGTAGGAAGCAAATCACTTTCCGCAAAATCTTTCGTTTTTACAATTTCCCCATCCTCCAGCAGATCGACAATAAAACTGCCGCCGGGTGTTTGTGTTGCCTTCAGGATTTCAACAGTGTATTTGCCTGGTTTCAGGGGATGCTTTCTCATGGTGGTGACGGCTATCTCAGTGCTGTTTGTGATACTGATCCAGTTTTCTGTGACATTCCGGGCAGATTCCCGGCTACCTGCCTTTACATCCTGGCCGATCTCCTTTTCACCCAGTCCGATCCACATGCCTCCCTCAGGGTCAATATGGAATGAAAAATGCCCGGCTTGCTGTGCCAGGGGATCGTGTGAGGTGGGCTGAAAATTGATCCTGATATCGTCCAGCCCGGTCCTCTGCCTGAGGTCAATATAGTCGGGCATCCATCTCAGGTTCAATGAAACCAGTACTCCCATTTCGCCCCTGGTGGCTCCATAGGCCTTTATTGCATCAGCATAGATACCAATGGCTTCTTCAGGATTGGTCTGAAGGGCATGTTTCCCTGCCAGCTCATAGTCGCCTTCTTCAAGTGCTAAAAATCCCTGGTGTATGTGGTGATGGTTGTTGAAAAAGGATATTATGAATTTTTCCATTTCTACCTGGTACAGGTATTCCTTCTTTCCATGGGGATTTAAGGCCGACTGATTGGTGGACATTAATAGCTGGAGCCGCTTTTCGGCTTTTTCTTTTGCATCAAGGGCACTCAGATAGCCGTCCAGTTCATAGGGTTCATTTGTTGCGATAAAATGATCCAGTGTTTCACGTCCGAGCATGGGGCCTTCGGAAAACCATAGCTGGTAATAATCGAGCAGATTCTTTTCTTCAGTTTTCAGGAATGAAGCACAAAATGCTTCGACGGCATCCCTCAGGGGCTGGTTTTCTGATGAAGCCCAGACCTGCCTTTCATAATTCTCAAAGAGCAGGTCAAGCGGGTGGGTGGTCCAGTGAATAACGCCATAACCTTCGGCGTTTGTGGCATCGAGCAGGCTGTTAAAGTTTTCAAAGGGCATGTATGGCCGTCCAATGTATCGGCCATCGTCATGATGGGCCCAAACGACCGGATATAATTTACGGTCCTTCCCGGCCCGGGCCAGATCTTCTATTTTGCCGGGCTGGTCAAGTACGTAAGAGTAATCCAGGGGAATAAAACCGCAGTAAGCTGGCATAAACAGATCGGCCACAGGGGGGTAGAAGAGTTGCCATGATCCGAGTAGTAATTCGGTGGATGGTTTGATCTCATCCAGTATTTCGCGGTAGCAGCTTATGATTCGTGACATCGCAAAATAGGCAGGGTAGGGCATTTTGCGGGTGATTTCAGGATGCTGCTTTGCCAGGGCATCAAACTCCTTTTTCCAGGAAGCCGGCATGTCCTCATATTTTATTTTCAGCCAGATCGTACCCATGCCATGTGTGGGCTCATTTGGCGGACGCCTCATCCAGGCTGCAAGGTGGGTAATCTGAGGGTAGTCGTTGAAGAGCTGGCTCAACTGTTCCCGATAGTATCTTTTACCCCCGGGCGTATCCGGATTGGCCACTTTAAAAGTATCAATTTCTATCCATGATTCTGCCGGGAGACTGCGCAGAATATTTTGCGGGTTGGCCATCCAGGTGTCCACATCGATAGCATAGCAAAGATTCATGGATTTTTCTTCGGCATGGGTGAACACCTGTTGCATAAGCTTCACTGCAGCCTCACTTCGTTTATCCTGATCTACCATGGCGGCCTTTGAACCAAATTCACTTTGCTCAAAAAGCCTTCCTCCGATCATCTGCCTAACGTCGTTTACATGCTGGGCTCCCCAGTCGCGCCCTTTTTTGGTAGTAGTGAGATAGCCCACTTCTTTTTTTATCCCATTCATCTCCATGGGTTGAATGGGATTGTTTCCATAGGCGTGGACCATGATGGTGTTGAAGCCAATCTTCCTGGACTGGTCGATCCATTGCTGCCAGTCTTCCAGGTCCCAGCCAGTGCAGCCACTTAGAAAATTATGCCAGTTAAATACGATCCTGGTATCTTTCAATGGAGCATCCTCCAGTTTAAAAGCTTCAAAGTCCAGGGGCTCAGGATTCCGGGGCGGCACTTCAAAGGAGAGGTAGAAGTTCCAGCCTATTTCCCTGAGCAGGGCATATACTCCATGGATCAGAGCCAGGTCGCTGTTGCCCCCAATCACCAGCCGGTTTGTTTCTCCCTCAATGCGAAAGGCTTCCTTTTCACTGTCCGGAAGCTGCTCAATTGTTAATACAATGTTCTTTTTTCCATCAATTTCTTGCGGAACCAATTCGAAGCCGGACTTCTCATAGGTCTTAGAAAGATACTTCGACAGTTCGCCTGCTATCTCTTTCTGGACAGCTGAGTTCTGATCATAGACAATGTATATAAACTCTGTGCTGCATCCTGTGATAGTTAGCAGGATAAGCAGAGCCGATATGAACAAGAGGTGAGTTCGCATGATAAGTTGTTTTATAATTAGGATGGAAAAAGGTCCTGCCACAGGCCTCCAATGGCAAGATAACTCAAATAGAAGGCCAGAACAAGAATACCCAGGTTAAAGACAATTTCCAGTTTCGAGCTCTTGTATTGCTGCATGAGCGATTTCCTGCTCGTAAGGTAAAAGACCCCGGCCAGGGTGAGGGGAAGTACAATGGCAATGCAGGCCTGGGAAACCAGTAATACAAAAATGGGCTTGAATCCCAGGATGGGTCCGGTCAGGCTTACAATGCTAAGAACCAGTAGTATGCTTCGGAATAAGGGTGTTTGGGTATTTCTTTCCGATCCTTTGTAATCAATTATAAGCCAGGGAATAACCATGAGGTTTGGCAGGTGTGAAGATAATCCGGCTGCAATGATCCCAATCACAAAAATCCCAAGAGCCGCATCGCCCGCCAGGGGTTCAAGCAGGGGGATCATTTCGGAAACCGAGTTCATTTTCAGACCATTGGCATACAGGGTGCTTGTGGCAGTTATGAGCACTGCGGCGCTAAGGATGAACATCAGGGAGGCGCTCACCAGGGCATCGCGCTTCTGTAAACGCTGATCAGCCATGGTCCAGCCGGTTTCTTTCACGATCTGAGAGCGGATTATAAAGGCAAAGACGGAGACCGTGGTCCCCACCATCCCGGCTACAATAACATAGGCACTGTTATCACTGTTCACAGTCGCCTCCGGAAGCTTGGGAACCAATCCGGCTGCAATTTCTCCAAGGGATGGAAAATCGATGAACATGGTTATCAGAAAAGCCCCTCCCATAATGGCCACCAGGATGGCAAGGATTTTCTCGAAGGAGGCGTAGTTGCCAAAGTAAACCATCACGTAGACCAGTGCAGCAACGATAACAGCCCAGATGGATGGTGAAATCTGAAGCTTGAATTGAGACGCTGACCAGACTGAAAGCACATCGGCAATAATCCCGATAACCCCCATGAGGGCTGCAAGGATGATCAGGGAGAGCGCCGTGATCAGGATAATGACAAGGGCAGGGGAGATGTGTTTCTTCATACCCTGTATTACAGTTTCACCGGTGACCTGCGTGTATTTGCTGAAGAGATTTATAAGGTAATAGGTAATCAGGCAGCTGAGCAATACGGCCCATAGGAGGTCCATTCCGAAATTGGCCCCTGACTTGGACATGGAGGTAATACTGCCGGTTCCGATGTTATACCCGATCAGGAAGATGCCGGGCAGGATGGAGGCAATTGCTCTTTTAAGTTTCATAGTAAGCCTGCTTCATTAACGATTCGAGGTACGATGGCTTCCCAGCCCACTGACATCAGGTGCATGCCGTTGATGCCCGGTTTGTTTTTTATCTTCTCAATGATTTCCAGGGCTATCTGTACCCCGAGCTCTTCGTAATCATCTTCGCGCGCCTCCTCAAAACGGTCCAGGATTTCCTGTGGAAGGGTCACGCCGGGAATATTGTGGTGCAGGTACTGTGCCATTCGCTTGCTACGGATGGGACTTACTCCGGCCAGGATGTAAACCTTATCCAGGATATTCCTTTTATCCAGGGCCTCCAGCCAGATATCGAGCCGGTCTGGATCAAAAATCAGGTTGGTCTGGAAAAATTGTGCCCCCGCATTGATCTTTTTTTCTTCTCTTAATGCCTGGAATTTGGGCTCGGAAGCAAAGGGAGAGGCAGCAGCCCCAAGGAACAACTTTGGTGGAGATTTCATCTTCCGTCCGTCGAGGTAAATCCCTTCGTCCCTCATCCTTCTCAGGATCCAGAGCATTTGAACGGCATCAAAGTCGAGGATGTTGGTATTGCTGGTAGGGGTGGGACCCATGCGGGCATTGTCGCCGGTAATGCAGAGTACATTGTGAATGCCCATTACGTTGGCCCCCACGATGTCTGACTGCAGACCGCTCCTGGTCTTATCCCTGGCGGCGATCTGGAGTACGGGATCTGCTCCAAGTTCAGCTGCCACTTTGCTGCATGCCATGCTCGACATGCGCGGACTTGCAGAGGCGCTGTCGGTGAAGTTCACAGCTGTAGCCACGTCCTGCATCATTGCGATATCGCGCTTCAGTTTTCCGGTCGCCGTGCTCAGGGGAGGTGCCACCTCGGTGGTGACCACAAATTTCCCGGTTCTGAGTGCTTTCTCCAGGTGGGAGAAAGGTTCTTCGTAAGCCGGTGGATGATAGGCTGCATCGCCCTTCCACCACTCGGGCTGACGCACTGGTTTAAACACCCCCTCCCAGGCGTGAGCTTTTTTCTCCCTGTCTTTTGAAAAGCGACTTTTCATAAAACTCCCGGTACCGTATTGGCGGACCGACCTTAGCACATCTCCCCAGGTTTCGGTTCCCACCTTATCCCAGTCAAGGGGAGGCAGGACCTCCAGGAGCATTTCTTCCCGTCCCATTTTAAAGGCACGTTCATAAATCTTGTACCAGATGCAGGGACGGGTTTCATCCACGTAGCACTTCTCCCTGGTGGAGCCTCCACATGGTCCGTTTCTCATCCCCTTCGGACACTCCATGGGACAGATAAAGGCGGTCTCCTGGAGCAGGCAGTTCCCGCACATCCGGCAACCGAACATGGGGCCTTTTATATACCTTTCAGTTTTGCGTAAAACCCGCTTTCCGAAAGGCTCCTTTTTAAAGGGGAAGAATGGGGGTTGCCATCTCCGGCCCGGTGTAAACAAGGACATACCGTTTCTTTTATAAGTTTATACTAACTACCTAACTACCTAACTACCTAACTACC
>CAZRPW010000099.1:0-17276 GCA_964601975.1 uncultured Bacteroides sp. | reverse complement strand
TTATTTATATCCGTTTATAGGCAAAATATCATAATAAACGGATAAAAAAGATACCCGGCCACCTGAAATTTCCAGGTCTTGAATCAGGAATAAGGAATGTCAAAAATTGACGCGAAGTGGAATCGCTGCTGAAATTCCAGCGATTCCCAGCGGTTCCGCCTCGTGTCATTCTAACCATATTCCAGGTGGTTTCCGGATAAAAATCTTCCCTTTTTTTCGGGTTTATCACTTCTCCATCTTCTGAATTACCGGATTAGCCTGACGCACAGATCACCCATGAAGAAATATCTGGGTATCTCCAAATAGACTTTTGACTTGTACGGACAAGTAATATTTTGTAAACTTGTACGGACAAGTAAGTCTTACGTATTTCAAGGAAGATAAGAGATGGCTGCATTAAAATATCAGGAGGTTCTGGTCTATTTAAAAGAGCAAATCCAACGCGGAAAATATAATATTGGAGATTATTTGCCTTCTGAGAATGAGCTTTGTGCACAGTTTAGTATCACGCGGACCACTGCGAGAAAGGCATTGGACGAATTATTAAAAGAAGGGTTTATTGAAAAAATTCATGGTAAGGGCAGCAGGGTGGCGGAAAGAAGAAAGTCCCTGGGCCTGCTAAGTGTCAAAGGCTTTTCTGAGGCTGTGGGTGAAAATGTACATACTGAATTTCTTCAAAACCCGGTCGAAACAACATGGAGTGAAGATATTCAACACCCTCTCAGGGAAGCAGATAAAAACGGCAAATGCTTCTTCTTCGAGAGGCTCAGATTTGTTGGAGAGTCTCCGGTTATGATTGGGAAAAACTGGTTTCCTGCGGCAGAACTTCCGGGCTTCCTGGATCAGGAATTTATTGAAGGCTCGTTTTTCAAAACCCTTAGTAAAAAGTACCTCATTGAGATACTTGGCTCCTCTTCAGAGATAAGGGCCGAATCGGCGGGTGAAGTTGAAGCAAAAATCCTGCAAATTGAACAGGGAACCCCCATTTTACACATTTCACTATTTTTTAGAACAAGTAATAAAAATCTGAATATCTACAGCGAATTGTATTGCAATACCCATGTATTTCCAATTGGGAATCATTATAATTTATAAAATGGATAAGATGCATTTTTCACGTCGTAATTTCCTGAAAACAGGAGCCTTATCATCAGCCGCACTTGCGGGAGTATCCACACTGGCTTCATGTTCAACAAGTTCGGGGATGGAAAAAAGAGAAGCTTTCCCTCTTTTTAAAAGCCCTGATTATTCTCCTGAAGACGGCATAAGTGGTTTACTTTTCTCACAGCTTGGCTACGAAACAGGATTGCCGGTACGTGTAATTGTCCGGTTGCCAAAAAAGGATTTATTACCCGAAACGGCAAGTTGTTTGCTTACCCCCACATTTCAGGGAAGGGAGCACAAAACAGAATGCAGGTATTGGGGTGAAATCTGGAAGAGCCATTGGTGGGTTGCCGAGTTTCCTGCTTTTGAGGAGGAAGGTGACTGGGATATTTTAATTCAGGATGGATCTGAAACTGTTTTAAAGGATTACGGCCTAAGGGTAAAAAAGAACATTCTTTGGGACAGCACCATCGAATGGTCGTCTGTGGACATGCTAAAACGACGACGACCTTTCCCGGGGGTAGGAGCTGGTTGGCAGGATGCGGGTTCACTCTGGGCCGAGAGTCCGGCACAAAGTGCAGCCATCATTATGATGGAGGAGTTGCTGGAAAACAAAAAAGATACTTTCAGTGGTGAATTTCAGCAAAGAATTTACGATGAAATTGTGTGGGGTTGCAATTACCTGGTTTTAACCCAGGAAAAGGCATCTGAACTTGGTTTCCCCAAAGGGAGCATGTCGCACGATGTATTAACCCACCAAAAGGATATTTTACCGCACGATGTTTCAAAGGCTGTTCTTGCTTTGCTAAAGGCGGTAAGGCTACTTCCCGATTCATATAAGGAGAAAAAGCAAATTTATGAAACCGCTGCCATGAATGCTTTCCAATGGTTGATCAATACAGCCACTCCCATGGGTGATTACGGCTATGTAAAAATGCAGCGTGGATTATCTGATGATGCCAGGATTCCAAAAGATGAATGGCCCACACGAGATTTATTGGTTATGTGCAGCCTTACCCTGGAATTATTAAAACTTGGACGATCAGAGGCTAAGCCCCAGGCCATTAAATATGCTCGTGAGTTGATGGCCCGTCAAATTCCAAAAGCAGCCGCAATGAATGGCTATTATGGCCATTTTTATGAATTTGACAGCCTGGATCATGCAGAGCCTTCATGGACACATGGAATTGTACCCGGCGATAATGGCTCCCAGTTCGGGACCGACATGGGAGGTATATACCCCAATTATTTGGTCCCCCTAATTGAACTTTTACGACTATTTCCGGATCACGAAGACGCTTTAAAATGGAAACAGACTTTAAGCGATTTCACCTATGGCTACCTGATTCCCGGATGTGAAGCAAATCCATTCTATTTGGTGCCCCAGGTGATTGTCGATGGGGAAGGACCCGTGTGGTTCTGTGGCACCTTTCACGGAACCAATTGTATTTATGGGTATACTGCTGCCCTGGCGCTGGAATTGGAGAAAGTATTCAATGAACCTAAATTGAAAAATATTGCTTATGGAAATTTGCAATGGGTAGCCGGCCTAAATGCCGGAATCACCAAAGAATCATTAGAAAAGGGTTGTGTAATTTTTAGTGCCGATGTGCCCGAGGGTGTGGCTTTACCGGCAAGTATGATCTGTCATATTGGAAATCGGTGGGCCGGGACCTGGTTTCAGACACGCGGCGTAGTCTGTAATGGCTTTTCTACAGGTGAGCAATTCAAATACGATACAAAGCCTTTAAAGAAAAATGACGGGCCATTTTCATTAACCGATGAAGACTGGATACCGCACAGTGCAGGCTGGTTAACGGGTCTAATGAGGTTCTGAAAGTTTAATAAGTAGAACAAAATGAACACATTAAATAAGATAGTTTTTTGGATTACTTTGATGTTTATTACCATTGGTGCTGGGAGTTGCCGGAACAATGAGGAAGTCAGCAAACCAAACATTCTTTTTATTCTCGCCGATGATTTGGGATGGCAGGATACCAGTGTCCCCTTCGGGCCGGAAAGAACCACTTTCAATCAGTGGTTTCACACTCCTTCGCTCGAGCGATTGGCGAGTAAGGGTGTAATATTTACACAAGCCTATTCCTGTGCGGTTTGTTCACCATCACGTGTAAGTTTTCTGACCGGGTTGAACGAAGCTGGCCATGGAGTTACACAGTGGACTTATTTAAGTGGTGAAACTCCTTCCTCAGACATTGGCCATCCCACTTTGTCTCATGCCGACTGGAATTGGAACGGGCTACAACCGAAAGAAGGATTAGGACATGCCATCCACTCGGAAGCTCTGCCTGGTTTGTTGAAGAAGGCAGGGTACCGGACCATGATTTTTGGCAAGGGACATCTTGGGGCCAGGGGAACAATGGGTGCTGATCCAAAGAATTTCGATTTCGATGTACGAATTGGTGGAAGAGATGGCGGTGGTTGTGGAAGCTACTACGGCACCGAAAATTTTGGTCAAAAAGCACATCCGGACGGACCATGGCGAGCATGGGACATGGATCAATACTTTGGTCAGGATATCCATTTAACAGAAGCGCTTACCAGAGAAGCGATACGAGAAATAACGAAAGCAGTGAAGCAGGGGGAACCATTTTTCTGTTACTTTTCCCATTATGCCCCACATACTCCAATTAAACCGGATGAACGCTTTGCTCCAAAATACAGGAAGGCGGGTCTGGATGAAACAGAGGCGGCTTATGCTTCCCTGATTGAAGGTGTCGATAAAAGCACAGGGGATCTTTTGAATTTACTTGAATCACTGGGAATAGAAGATCATACGATCGTCGTCTTTACTTCGGATAACGGTGGGGTGAGCCATGAATATCGAAGCATGAGACCTCCCCATACGCATAATGCACCCCTCAGTAGCGGAAAAGGGGCCCACCATGAGGGTGGAATCCGGGTGCCATTATTTGTACGCTGGCCCGGACTTGCGGGGGCCGGGACAGAAAATGAAACCCCGGTAATGATCTATGATTGGTACCCGACCCTGTTGGATGCTGCAGGTGCAGAATATACAAATGAGGTTGACGGAATATCCGTCAAAGCACTGCTGGAAGGGAATGATGCAGAAGCCGCTGACAGAATACTCGTGTGGCACTTCCCGAATTTCTGGGGTCCCCTGAATATTGAAGCGCCGGTCGAAGGTCCGGGAATGGGACCTTCAAGTACCATCATTCATGGTGATTGGAAATTAATTTACTATCATTCCGATTTGAGTTTTGAACTGTTCAACCTGAAAAATGATCTGGAGGAGATGCATAATCTGGCTGGCGAGTATCCTCAAAAAGTGAAGGAATTGGCCAATGAATTATCGGTGTACCTGAAAAGTAGAAATGCACCGATGCCTAAGAGTAAAGTAACTGGAGAATGGGTGCCCTATCCTTCCGAAGTGGTAATATAGCGTGGAAGCAAAACGGTGTTAAGATAAATTTCAAAAAGAAAACAAAATGAGCAAGACAAAAGATTTGGCAAAAATGATTGATCACTCCATCCTTCATCCAACGATGACTGATGAGGATTTAAAGAGAGAATGTGCCGTAGCAGCAAAATACGATGTGGCATCGGTTTGCGTGAAGCCCTATATGGTAAAACAGGCAGTAGAGTTATTAAAAGGTACGGATGTTCTGGTGGGTTGTGTGATAGGATTCCCGGCTGGAAACTCCACGATTGAAGTGAAAACTTTCGAAGCCGAAAAAGCTTGCAAAGATGGAGCGGTGGAAATTGATATGGTCATCAACATTGCCAAAGCTTTGCAGAACAACTGGGATTATATTGAGAAGGAGATTGGCTCGGTAACTGAAGTTTGCCATAAGAACGGGGCCATTGTAAAGGTGATTTTTGAAACGGATTATGTTTCAAAAAAAGAAGACATCATAAAGTTGTGCGAGATATGTACAAAAGTGGAAGCTGATTATGTAAAAACATCCTCTGGTTTCGGCTTTGTAAAACAGGAGAATGGAGATTACAATTATACAGGGGCTACTATCGGGAATCTGACCTTGATGAAAGCGAGCAGCGGACCCAAAGTAAAGGTGAAGGCCGCCGGAGGAGTGCGTTCGCTGGATGGACTGATAGCAGTTCAGGAAGCCGGATGTGCACGTTGTGGAGCAACGGCAACCATCGCCATTATGGAAGATGCGATTAAAAGATTTGGAGAATAAACTTTAAGCAAATATTATGTACATCGTCGATTCGTATGGACTTGCAGTGGTCTTTTGCCTGATTACCATGCTGGGGTGGGGCTCATGGGCCAACACACTAAAAATGACTACTAAAGCATGGGAATTCCCGCTTTATTACTGGGATTATTCCATTGGATTAGTTTTAACCACGCTGCTTTTTGGCTTCACCTTTGGAAGCTCGGGTGCCGAAGGTCGTAGTTTTATAGCCGACCTGGCTCAGGCCGACACTTCAGCTTTAAGTTCAGCATTTATTGGCGGAGTGATTTTCAATCTCTCCAATTTATTGATTGTTGCAGCAACCGCTATTGCCGGAATGGCTGTTGCCTTCCCGATCGCAGTGGGTTTGGCATTGGTCATTGGGGTCGTTGTTAACTATATCAAAACACCTCTTGGAGATCCTTATCTTCTTTTTATTGGTTTAGCCCTCGTAGTTGTTGCCATCCTGGTGGACACAGCAGCCTACAGGAAACTGCCGCAGGACAAAAAAGGCGATCAGAAGAAAGGAATTATAATTTCGGTCATTTCGGGTATTTTGATGGGCTTCTTTTACAAATTTGTGGCCGATTCAATGGTGCTGGATTTTAAAAGTCCGGAAGCGGGCTTACTGACTCCCTATTCAGCGATGTTTGTATTTACAATCGGGATTTTTATTTCAAGTTTTGTGTTCAATACCTGGTTCATGTATAAACCGGTAACAGGAGGGAAAGTAACTTACAAGGATTATTTTAAGAGGGGAACTCCTAAGCTACATTTCATTGGAATTCTGGGTGGTCTTATTTGGTGTACGGCCATGGAATTCAATTTGATGGCTGTTGAAAAAGCCGGCCCGGCTATTTCCTACGGACTTGGACAAGGGGCAACCATGATTTCGGCCGCCTGGGGAGTTTTTGTGTGGAAAGAGTTTGCTAAAGCACCCAGGGGAACCAATAAGCTTCTTGCAGCCATGTTTGTCTTTTTTATTGTGGGTCTGTCGCTCATCGTTTTTGCAAGGTTGAATTAGAACCGAAAGGATTATGAAAAACAGAATCGTAGTGATTGGCAGTTCTAATGTGGATCTGTTAATGAAAATGGGGCACCTGCCCGAGAGGGGTGAAACAGTAACAGATGCTGACTTTATGCAGGTATACGGCGGAAAGGGGGCAAACCAGGCAGTGGCAGCAGCATGTGCCGGTGGAAATGTAAGCTTTGTGAATTGTGTGGGGGAAGATGCATATACACCTCAGATGGTGCAAAATTTTAAAGAAGATGGAATTGATACCCGATTCGTTTTTAGGGAATCGGGTATAGCAAGTGGTCATGCTTTGATCATGATTGATGAAAATGGGATGAACTATCTCTCGGTAGCACCAGGGGCAAACTACAGGCTTACTCCGGCAAAAATTGATGAGTCAATGCCAGCTATTGATGAGGCAGCCATCATTGTCATGCAATACGAAATTCCGGAAGAAACCATCAAGTATGTAATTGATTTAGCCAACGAGAAAAACATCCCAGTCTTGTGGAATGTGGCCCCGGCACGTGCCTTCGATTTCTCATACATACCCAAAGTCAACATGCTTGTCTTAAATGAAGTCGAAGCCGGTTTTCTTGCAGAAAGGCCTGTAAAAAACCATACCGATGCAAAGAAAGCCGCGGAGATTTTAATTGCTAAAGGTGTTGAAAAAGTGATCATCACACTGGGCGAGCAGGGGGCCTTTGTAGTCACAAAAGATGAAAAGGTAAATGTTCCCTCCTACAAAGTGGATGCGGTTGATACCACAGCTGCAGGTGATACCTTTTGCGGAAGTTTTGCCGTTGCAATAGTTGAAGGAAAATCGTTAAAGGACTCACTGCGGTTTGCAAATGCTGCAGCTGCAATCAGTGTTACCCGGATGGGTGCCCAGCCTTCCGCCCCGGGACGGAAAGAAATTGAGATTTTTTTATCCGCAAAGAAAAATAATATCTTAGCAGGGTAAATGCATTATTGAGTTGTTAAATTCGCGTGTGAGGAACGAAGAGTGTTTTTAATTTTACCATAAATTACGAACCCATTAGAAAGATGATAGAAAGCGAAAAGGCTGATTTTAAAGCAAATAATGGTGAGGCTAAAAATCAAAAGGTGATTTTGGTGGCTGAAGATGATGAAGTGAGCTTTATCCTTTTAGAGAGTTTATTATCAGGGGATGAATATCAGTTACTTTGGGCAAAAGATGGGGAGGAGGCTGTCGAAATATTTAACAAAGTAAAGCATATAGATTTTGTCCTCATGGACCTGAAGATGCCAAAAATGGGAGGGATCGAAGCGACGCGTCAAATTAGAAAACAGAACACCAAGATTCCCATTATTGCTCAAACGGCATATGCCCTTGAAGGTGACAGAGAAATGGCCCTGGAAGCTGGATGTAACGAGTATATTTCGAAACCCATTGACTGTGATCTTTTTGATAAGCTGATTCAGAAGTATTGTTGATTCATCAATTCTCCCTCCGGGGATCGCAAATATCTCCAGAGCTTTTTCAAATCCAGTATCCGTGTGATGTATTAGTCAGCCTTTAGTTGACGTACATGCAACGTGCCCTTCCTGCGCCACGACCTGCGCCACGACCTGCGCTGTATCCTACGCGGTTTCCTGCACCACGCCCTGCGCTGTATCCTGCACCGTATCCTACGCGGTTTCCTGCACCACGCCCTGCGCTGTATCCTGCGCCAAGACCTGCGCTGTATCCTGCGCGGTTTCCTGCGCCAAGACCTGCGCTGTATCCTGCGCGGTTTCCTGCACCGCGGCCAGGACCAATTACACCTCCACTTTTACCCAGGCCATTCCGGGGGTAGGTGCCGCCTGTGTAACTTGCGCTGCAATTCTGATCGTACCAGGTCTTTTGTTCTGAAGAGAGTAAGGCTGTAATACCCTTGTAATGCTTTTGCATTTCAGTGTTCATCTGGGTTTTCAGATCTGTTGCCACCTGGATATTTCTCTCGGAACGAAATTGCAGCCTGAGCTCATCCATTTTTTTCTGATGTGTAAGGCTCAAATTATCAATTTTTTGTTGCTGTTCCAAGCTCAGACCAGGGATGCTCTGGCAGATTTCACCTCTGCTGGTTTGTTGTGCATTGGCACTGGCAAAAATGATGAATGCAAGTGCGATGAAAACTACTTTTGTGGGTTTCATATGGATAGGTGTTTGCATAAAAATAGTAAAAAATCAATATAGTTATGGTCATATGTGCAAAATATTTATATATTCACATGCTATCCTTTATGCAAATGAAAGCACTTATTCATTTAAATCACCAGGAAAAGCTGGAATCTCTGGATGTGCTGAATTACCAGATCCGGTGCTGTAAACGGTGTAAATTATCCCTGACCAGGAAACATGCACTTCCTGGCGAGGGAGATATAGATGCACGGCTTATGATTGTGGCACTTTCTCCAGGGGCCAAAGAGGATTTGAATAACAGGATGTTTGTGGGTCCCTCCGGGCAGGTACTTGAAAAATTGTTTCGAGCTTCAGAGATTAGCCGGGAGCTTATATTTATGACTAATCTGGTTAAGTGTATGTTACCAGGGAATCGAAAACCTGAGGCAAATGAAATAGAGCAGTGTGGGGCATTTCTGGATGACGAGATTTCGATTATTCAACCTGAAGTTATAGCTCCATTGGGTCATTATGCTGCCCGAGCAGTATTGCAAAAGTTTCATTCTGATGCGCGTGTTACATTTGGGGAATTACTGAAAATAGGAGGGCAGAAAATATATCCCCTGAGTCACCCGGCAGCCCTTTTATATAATCCTTCCTACGAAGCTGATACCATTGAGAAATATAAAAAACTAAAGACATTTTTATAGGGTATTCAACAGTTCACTATCTTTACAATATGAGCAAATGTGCATAAATATGATTAATTTTTGAAATATGTCCAGACCACAGTATAACAGAATAGTAAATGAACCCCCTCTTTTTTCTCATTTCAAACCTATAGGGGTAAGAGAGCAGGATAGCAAACAGATTGCGCTGACCCTGGATGAATTTGAAGCTTTCAGGCTGGCCGATCAGTTGGGTTATTCCCATGCACTGGCCGCCGATGAGATGGAGATTTCCCGATCTACATTTTCCCGTTTGGTTGAAAAGGCAAGAAAGAAGATTGCGGATTTTATTATTCTTGGGGGCGTTTTAAATATTAGTGGCGGCTCTGTACATTTCAGGCTGAATATCCTGCAGTGCAGGGATTGTGGGCATTTGTTCAGAGTTCAATTAGATCATGATATATCAGAATGTCCGGAATGTCATTCGGGAAAAATATTAAATATGGCCGGAAGTTTCGGTCATGGTAAATGTTGTATTAAATAAGATTAAAAAAGGAGGTAAAAATGCCAGCAGGTGACAGAACAGGGCCCATGGGTGAGGGAGCCCTAACAGGAAGAGGTTTAGGGTATTGTCGGGACAATGACTTACCGGGAAACAGAAGTTTACCCTGGAATTCGGGTCGGGGTATCGGTCCTGGCAGGGGCCGGGGTTTCGGTCCAGGAAGAGGACGAGGTTTTAGAGGTGGTCATGGTGTGGGTTTCAGAGGCGCTTATGAAAGTTTTTATCAAGGTAGTGCCGATGTATCAGAGAAGACCCTGATTGAAAATGAGATTAGAATTCTGAAAGATCAATTGTCTGCATTGGAAGACAGGCTCTCTAAAAGCAGGGAGAAGTGATTGCATGAAGTTTGAACATGCTGCTGTACCTTCTGCTTTATTTTTCCTTTTTCCGAAAAAAGACATCCATTTCAGTACTTAGCATCCATCAAATCAATAAGTTGCATTTAAGCGCTTTTCGAGACGCGTCAAAAAAGCAGTGATTCCGCTTCGCGTCATTTTCTGACGTTTTTTATTACAAAAAACATCAGGGCAGATATAAATTATCTGTATATCAACTAAAACGGTTAATAACTGGATAAAAAATTTCTGTGGAATAATAAAAAAGACAGATATGCACAAAAAAAGCTTATAGATGGATAATAAATATCCATTTTGAATGAGTCCCAGCGAAGAGTCCGGAGAAGAACAGGGTTTTTCAGATTTCGAAATATAAGTAGCTTGTTTGTAAATGTTTTACATTCGATATCATTTCCTTCTTTTCAAGTTATCAGTATAAATAGAATGTTTTTTGTCACAAAAAAGGATTATTATACGACTTACCATTAAGTGAGCACTCTAAATGCATTCGAAGAAATATGCTGAGAATTATAAGGTAATGCATCGAGTCGTATTTAAAATGATGGGTGATAAAGGGTTACATCCGCCGCGGCGGAGTAACCCTGATCGTGTTTCAACTTATATGTTAAGCCTGTTTAGACGAATATTTTGAATAAAAGCATTATCCACGTTTTCTATATAAGAGCCTGCTTTTGAGATCCCTATTTTTAAAACAACGACTTCCTTCAAAGTGAATAACTCAGGACAGAATGTCCGCTTTCAGCGCGAACGGGTCTCCGAAATCGCAAGAATATGCAAATTGAACCTATTATTTGGTTGTAAAAGACCAGGTATTGCTTACGAAAGCTATTTGTTCTTTTTTTGTTCTACCCACAACAAACCAATAATAAGTGGTATTCGCCAGAAAATCTGAACTTGTAAAAGTTGGCAAAGCGGGTGCTGACACCATGAAGCTTGATATATTCTCGGGGTCATCACTCATATATACTTCATAGCCGGTTACTGCATTGTTACTGCATTCCCACGTAAATGTAACAGGAGTTGAAACACCTGTTAAACCATCACTTGGATATGGGTTTTCTGGTACTGCATCGGGGTCATTTACTTTTCCTGTTGTGAATGAAAATATGGTGCTTGTGCTTATGCCTTCATTTCCATCATTGGCTTCTACTTGCCAATAATAGCTTGTTTCAGGTTCTAAAGTATTAATGAAAAGACTTGTCGAAGATATTTCACTTTCCCATAATTCCGGAGGAGTACTTCCCCCAAGATATATGGAATATGTAAGTGTATCACCATCCATATCAGCGCAAGTCCAGCTTAGTGTAATATCTTCAGGTGAAACATTATCTAGTAGATCTGCCGGGGCAGTTAAAATGGGGACATCCGGATTCGTGTTCGTTTTCGTGGGGTCTTCAGTTTCGCAAGCAGTGGTGAATAGAATAATGATTGCGCTTAAAATTGTTAGATTCTTCATGATGTTAATTTATTTGACTTACTGAAATAGTTAAAAATATGATTTGAGGATTACCTTGAAATGGCATACATGGAATACATTCTTTTTCAAAATTTATTCGAATGTATGTACAGGCGAAGCGTATGACTAGAACATATGTTTCATATGCTATAGCAAATGTTCCATTCGCTGTTAATCAGATGTTTGCATTTGATATTCGGTGGGAGTGAGACCCATGGTTTCTTTAAAACACTTGCTGAAATAAGAGGTGTCGTTAAAACCAACCCTATAACATACATCCGCAATATTTATATTTTCGGATTTAATTTTTTCGGCAGCCAGTTTTACACGTTGGCTTCGAATAAAGGCAGTGGCCGATAATCCAGTTAGTGAGGTAAGCTTGCGGTGTAATTGTGTTCGGCTCAGGTTTGTGGCATTGCAAAACTGCTCTACATTAAATTCAGGACTGGTTAAATGTTCATCGAGCACCTGCTGAATATTTTTCGCAAAAGATGCTTCCGACGAAGGAAAAATTAGGTTCAGTGGACTAATCAATAATTCCTGGCTGTATTTTTCGCGCAGATTTAGTCCCAATTCCAACATATTTTTAACCTTTAACTGCAGTGTTTCAATTGAAAAAGGTTTGGTAATATAATCATTGGCTTTGCTTTGCAGCCCAATTAATGCATTTTCTTCACCTGCTTTTGCCGTAAGTAAGATTATGGGGATATGACTGGTGAGCGGGTTGTTTTTAAGTGCATTACACATAGCAATCCCATCCAATTCGGGCATCATCACATCCGATAAAATCAGATCGGGCAAATATTCAATAGCAAGGTCAAGCCCCTCTTGCCCGTTGTTAGCTTTTAGCAGGGTAAACTGATCGCTGAAACAACTCGCAATATACCCTTGCATGTCGGTATTATCTTCAACGATTAGCAGAGTGGGTAAGGTATTTGAATGGATACTCTCAGTTTCGAATGCTGAGCAGGTTTCCCATACTGCTTGCGTTTCAGGTTGAACCCCAGGATCAATTGCATTAAATTCAGCCTTTGTAAAATGACTTTGACTTATGGGCAATGTAATATCAATTTGCATTTCGTTTTCGGGGGTATAAACGGCCGATATTTGCGCGCGATAAATATCAATTAACTCTTTTACCAAAGCCAATCCTATGCCTGTTCCAATTTCTAAACTATCCGATCGGTAAAAGCGGTTAAATAGTTGCGATAAGGTTTCATCAGAAACCTTATCGCAACTATTTTTAATGCAAAAATTTACCTGGTGGTTATTTAATTTAAGTTCAAAACCTACCGTTTTAAGGTGATTTGTGTATTTAAAAGCATTGGAATGCACATTTACCAGAAGGGTTTCAACAACACGTGGATCGAACCAAACTTGACCTGTTGCTTCAATTGTAAAGCTGTAGTTTATTTTTTTGGCCTGGGCCAGGAATTCAAATTCAGATGCTATTTTTCGGCTTAGTTCTGATAAATCGGCACGTTCAATGTTTAGCCTGTAAAACCCGGCATCAATTTTTGAAAGATCGAGCAACTGGTTTACCAGGCTTAATAATTTTTGTGAATTGCGATTTATTAACTTAAGGTATTCACGCTTTTTCGGATCGTTTTCTTCTTGCAACAGCTGCAATGCCGGGTTGCCTATTAAAGTCAGGGGTGTACGTAGTTCATGCGACACATTGTTAAAGAACCTCATTTTTAAATCGTCTAATTTTTCTAAGGCTTTTTGGGTTTTTTGTTTGGTTTTAAACAGGTAGTAAAATGCCATGGATAGAAACACCAACGCAAGAACCAGCACAATAAAAAAACGACGTTGGCTTTTCTTTTCTTTTAAAGTAACTTCATTTTGGGTATTCAGGAGTTCGATTTGCTGCTCCTTTTCTTTGACCTGGAATTGGGTTTCTAGAGCAGCAATGTGGTTCTGTCTTTCTATATTTAATATTGAATCATACAAGGTATGGTAATCGCGGTAAGCTGCCAGTGCTTTTTTTGTCAGTCCTTTTTTTTCGTACAAATCGGCACGCAGTTTTAGCGCATCAATTTGTTCTCGTGCAAGGCCGCATTCCTCGCATCGCTCAAGCGAACGCTCTGCAAGCCATATAGCCGAATCAAGCTTATTTGTTTTATTGTAAAGGCCCGACAGATACAAATACTCTTCGGCAATGCTCATGCAATCTTCAATATCCTGGGAAAGCTTTAAAACCTCCCAGTGCATTGCAATGGCCTCTGAATTCTTATTTTGGTCGGCATAAATTTCTGCCAAATTACCTTTACCCACAGCAATACCCCGTTTCCAGCCAATTTTTTCGGAGTATTTAATTACATTTTTATAGCAGGCAATAGTACTGTCAATTAATCCCCGGTCGTGGTATATTTTCCCTTTTTCGTTGTTAAATATGGCTAATTGCTCATAGTTTTCTTCGTTCGATTTTTGAAGCTCCTCTTCGGATTTAAGAACATATAAATCTTGCTTCTTAAAGTTTTCCATTAAACCATATAGCAGGGTTAAGGAAATATAATTGTTGAATATTCTGGGGTGATCAGTACCGTTTCTCAGATTAAGCGATTTTAATTGGTATTCAACAGCTTTCTCATAATTGCCCAGGTCCTTATAAACACTCCCAATGTTCTCATAGCAGTTGCCGATTAAAACTGTGTCATTTGCCTTTATATTATAATTGAGTGCTTTGTTGAAATAATCCAAAGACTGCTTGTTATTTCCCTTGTATGCATTGGATATGCCAAGTAGATTATAGCATTCTGCTATTTCAGCCTTGTTTTTAGTTTGCTCGGCCAGTCTAAGCAGCTGAGACACTTTTTTTTCGTATTCAGTCCAGTTGCCCTGGTTACTATATAGATCAATTAAGTCCTTTAAAAGGCTTAGTTCAGTATCGGAATTTTTGTCATTTTGGGCTTGTATTATAAGTTGGGTTAAGCTGTCTATTTTGTCGGGCGAGTTATTACAGAAACTTGTATTTGAAAACGAAAAACATAATAGCAGTGCAAAAAGTAATTGCATATTTCTTTTTAAAGGCATTCCCATTCTCGGGTTCTTGGTTTATTAAGATTGCAAAACTATCTTAATTTGGAATTGATGTACAATTGTTTCCAATTTAATTGACAAGGAATAACTTTTTCCATAATTTGTTTAGTCCAAATAATAGATCAGTTTTTCTATAAATCAAACGCGATACTCATTCTGTTTCATTTTGTTAACGTGCCTGAATTGCCATTTCGAAAGATTGTGAGTCAATGGGCCAAAAATAAACTGCTATGAAGAAAATCACACTCTGTTTTTGGATAGGTTTTTTTACTTTTTCTCTGGTTGGGCAGATCGCTGATATCAAAAGTTTCCTTGACAAATGCCCTGCTAATGATCCTGCAGTAGATACCATTTTAAAAGATTTTGAAATCAGGGTGGATAAGGTACTGGTGACGGAATTTCCATGCTATGAGCCGGTATCTGAAATGGATGTCACCGATTATACAGAGCCACTAATTTATCTCCAAACCTTCAGGGTGATCTATTATATGGACAGACATTTGAAAGATTATTTGCCCTGGACAGACTTAAGCCTGTATGATTGGATGAAAGAGAATGTGGATGGCATAAATATAGTTACAGGAGGTACGGGCGGAGGCTGCTGCACGAGAATTGACGACAAATTATTTTTTGGGGTTGGGGATTCCGACAGTGCAAGCAGGGAATTTGATAAAAAATGGATCGGCATATCCGGAAATATTGGCTTTTTCGCACATGAGGTCAGGCACGCTACCGGAGATGGATATCATCATTCTTCCTGCTGTGGTATTCCTTCTGGTTGCGATGAAGTATATGATGAGAATGATCTTGCGCCTTACGCCATTCAATATTGGCTCATGAAAAGATGGCTTACCGGTTTCATCAATGTGGGTGCCGGATCCCATCTGAATGAAACCGAGGCGGAATATATGTTTTACTGGTATCTGGGAGGAATAAATAATACCTTCAGGGAACGTTTTTGTATAAATATCCCTGAGATTATTACCAAAGAGAGTATCATTAATCCCTTTGGCATTTCCGGTGATACGTCCACAACAAGCCCGTCTATTCTCGCTAATTATCCGCTCAGTTCCGATTTATCGGATATTACCGGCAATAATGGCGATATGACCCTGTCCGGTGTAGACCCACCGGAAGGTGCCGTATGTGTAAATGGGATTTATCCCAACGCAGCATCAACACCTCAAATCTCAGGATTTGATGAGAATAACTTTCAGATTGAGCTTGATTTTATGCGAGATCTTTCCTCATATGGAACAAAACCGATCATCGTTGCAGGAACGGGAGGCAGATGGCTTGGAGTTTACCATGATCATGATGACAATCTTATGTTCCTTTATAATAATACACAAAAAATTTATACCGAAACAGAGCTTACAAAGGGGGTATGGCATCATCTTAAAATACAGTATGAAAATCAACGTGTACGTATTATATTAGATGATGTCATCGTACTCGACCGCTGTATTCCCCCACTCATCACTTATAGTGATTATAACTTTACTACTGCCCATTTTGGCAGCGGATTGACACTAAATGGCTGTATTAAAAACCTTATAATTTCAGAAGGTCTTTCTCTCCCACCCCTGCAATCCGTCAATTTTGCTGAAGTAGAGGCCGGGGATAGTATTCTGCTTGGAGATCATATCTATAAAGCAGCCGGTACGTATGTGGATACCCTTATTACCACCAACGGTTGTGATAGCATAGTGACTACTTATTTAAGCGTTACGAACGGATACTATATGTTAGAAAATGCTTCGATTTGTGAAGGGGACAGCTATACTTTTGGAACGCATACCCTTACTGGCGCGGGGACATATATTGAACGATTTGAGTCGATAGGGGGACTTGACTCTATAGTTGAATTAGCATTAAATATAAACATGGTTTATGATGAAGTAGATGAAATAACGTCATGCGGCAGTTACCTCTGGGCGGCCGACGGGAACACCTATTTCAATTCGGGCAGTTTCTCTGCAACTTTGCAAAGTGTGAACGGTTGTGATTCTACGCTTACCTTAAACTTAACGATTATTGAGGTTGATACCGATGTAAATACGGATGGTCATACTTTAATTGCTGCTGCATCAGATGCCAGTTTTCAGTGGTTGGATTGCAACAAGGAATTTGCTGAGATTCCTGCTGAAAATAATCAGAGTTTTACCCCCACCATGTCGGGTGAGTATGCTGTTGAAGTTATACAAAATGAATGTGTGGATACTTCAGCTTGTTATTCAGTAAGATTTACAAATTTACCGGCGAGTGATCCTGGTATTACGCTGAAGGTATTCCCAAATCCGACACATGGTGAGCTAATTATTGAACTGAATAAGGTCTATCCCAAAATATCCCTTTCTGTGAAAAGCGTGATGGGTCAGTTGATAAGCAGGAAAACATTCGCCTTTACAGACAATCTTCTACTTGAACTAAAGGGTGAAAAAGGCATTTATATTGCAGAAATAGCTTCAGATAAGGAAATATTAGCAACCCTTAAACTTATTAAATATTGATTCTCTTCGTGGAGTATATCTGAGTCCGCCACAGGCGGATGAGCTCTTGACTGCCAGGGACAGTAAAGGATTTTCCAATTTGTGGACTTTTATTTATCTAATATGCAGCGAACTGAAAGGCCCATAGATTTTACTTCACTTTTATCCATAATCGAAGTCGCACCATTATTAACATACCATGTATAAGCATAATCGGGAGGTGTTTCTTCTTCGGATGTCCACCAAAAAGCCAATCGGGTTAATTCCTCAAATTCACC